>JAJDVW010000046.1 GCA_022825925.1 Pseudomonadales bacterium
GGTGATGAACAGCAGCCGGAACTTGTCACCGCCGCTGAGGCCCGAAGGCTTGAGCGACCAGCGTTGGGACACCGTGTAGGAGCCGTCGGCGTTGGGCGTCTGCGCGGCGGCCGGGGCGGCGAGGCCCGCGAGAAGCGGCAGACACAGCAGGGCCGACAGCAGGCCCAGCCGCAAACGGCGGGCGGCAAGACGGACGCCCGCGGCGGTCCGGGCGGGAGAGGAGTCGAGACTGTCGGAGGAAGAAGCGGGCCGGCGAGACGCGGAAGCCCGGCCGGCGGAGGCGGAAGAATCAGATCGGGAGGCTGAGCGGCCTAGGCGGCCGCATGGAGACGCAGATGGCTCGGCTCGGCTCGGCTCGGCTCGGCTCGGCTCGGCTCGGCTCGGCTCGGCTCGGCTCGGCTCGGCGAACATTATAGACAGAGCCCGTCCGGCGTTTGTCAACCCCCGGCGCGGAATTTCACTACCCAGCCCGTACCCGATGCCCGACCGTTCGCTCATGACCGTGTCCCCCTGTCGTAGGCGACCCCGGCCCATGCACTGTGCAGCCGACCGGAAGTCCGCACGTCAGCCTGACGCCACCTTTACACGACTCACGGGCAAAGGGCAAATGAGACGCCACCGGCGGTGCACAACGCCCCGCGCTCGTGTCCGATGAGGTGCGGACCCCGATGACGGCCCCACCATGCACGAGCCCGCGCACTTGCGCCGGCGACCGTGCCCGACGCCCAGCCCCCCGTGATGGGGGCCTCGGGTTGCTCGATGTCGTCGCGAACTCGCGCCTGCGCCACGAAACCGCGCCCGGCACCGGGGCGCCATCGCGTCCGTCGAGCCTCGCCGGAATCGGCGCCCTTGCGGTGCGGCGCCGCCAGGGAGCGCGGTAGACGTTCCCACCGCGAGGAGCGGCGCATCGGCGCGAGCCGGCGAGCGCCGCACGAGTCGCTCAGCGGCCCATGTCCGGTCCGCAATCCGCCTCTACCCCGAGATGCACTCGGCCCACGCCTGCATGACCGGGCGGCGCTTTTCGAGCAGGTCGTCGCGGGCGTAGGCGGCAACGGTCGCCGAGCCCTCCACGTGCGCCAGCGCGAACTCCGAGAGCAGTTCGTCCACGTCGTGCTGGCGCGCCCAGCCCTTGAAGCTCGAACGGAACCCGTGGCCCGACGCAGCGACCCCTGCGTTGCGCAGCGCCTGCGTCATCACCACGTTGCCCATCATCGCCCCGGGGCGCGTGCCCGGGAACACCAGCGCCCCGCGGTTCCCCTTGCGCGCTTCAGCCAGCACGTCGAGCGCCTGGCGCGACAGCGGCACCCGGTGTGGTTTCGCGGTCTTCGTCGCCTCCGCGGGCTTGACCCACGTCGCGGCCTCCAGGTCGAACTGCTCCCACGTCGCCCGCCGAACCTCCACCTGCCGCGACGCCGTCAGCGCGGTGAACCGCATCGCGCGCTTCGTCGAGGGCGCGCAGTTCGTGGCGTCAATCCTCGCAAGCGCCCCGGCGACCTCCGAGAAATGCAGCGCCGGGTAGTGCTTCGGCCCACCCACCCGTTTCGGCAGCCGGCGGCGCACCGTCTCCACCGGCGAGCCCTCGGCGCGGAACTCCGCAATCCGCGCCCACTCCAGCACCGCCGTGATGGCCGTGCCCGCCATCTTGACCGTCGCATGCTTGCCCGCAAGCGCGAGCGGGCGCAGCACCTCGTACACCGCGGCGCTGCCCACCTTGTCCACCGGCATGGCGCCGAGCTTCGGCAGCACGTAGCGGTCCATGGGGCCGCGCCAGTGTTGCGCCCCGTCGGTGCGCCAGACCTCGCGCCTCTCCGCGAAGCACGCGGCCTCGGCCTTCGCGAACGTCGGCACTTTCGACCTGCGCGGGTCGCCGCCGGTGCGGGCGATGGCGCGGTTGTCGGCCGCGACCTTGCGCGCATCGGCGAGCTTGACGAGCTCGGCGCTGCCCAGTCCGAGGTCCACGCGCCGCCCGTGGATGGTCAGGCGCTGGACCCACTGGCGCGAGCCGCTCTTTCGCACGCGCAGCATCAGTCCGTTGCCGTCGACGTAGTTGCCGGGGCCGGCGGAGCGCACCATGGCGGCGGAGAGGGCGTTGCGAGACAGGCGGGGCATGGCATGGTTCCGTGGAGTATGTGGAACGAGCTTACATGTCCAATAAAACGAACACTATGCGCCCCACTAAAACTCACAGACGGAGTGGAACTTCGGGAGTCCTCTGGAGAGCGTGGTGCTTCACCGAACAGATAAGTTATCTACTACTTATCAGATAGTTAAAATACTTTACGGCACATCGTGCGCCCTCTGGACATGCTACTAGAAAGTTGCAAGCGACTCCACGAGCGATCTTCTTAGCAGAACCCTTGCCGCCACTGACCCGAAGGCCGCTTTTGGCGCCTGTCACTACCCGCTCGCCCCAATCCGTACCCCTGTCCCCGGCCGGGGTAGTGACAGGCGGCAACCGCGTCAACCCCGGCCGGGCGGCGCCGACTCGCGCGGATCCCCCTCGTCCCTGTTCGTCTCCGGCGACACGTACAGGGCCCGCTCTTTCCCCTCCCTGTCCCAGTCTGTCAGCCGTGCTCGCGCGTCAAGGTCTGACCTGACCAACGCCGGCCAGACCAATCGGTGCAAGCGCCGACTCCGCCCTTGACCCGCTGCGCGCGCCCGACCGTCGGGACAGTACGGAGAGAGAGCTCCGCGACTCACAGGAGAACGACATGGACCCGCAGACTGTCGAGGGAGCCATCAAACGGTGCATCGACATCAGCACCCGCCTCGGCGCCCTTGAGGACGAAGTACCCCCGCGGCCGGCAGCGTCATCGTCCAGTGCGTGGACGAAATCGACGAAATGCAGCGATGGCTCGAAGGCCGCGAGTGAAGACGCTGGCGGCTGGCCCGGAGGCCACTTTGGCCGCCTGCACTACCCCTTTCGCGACGAGCGCCCTCGACCGCCGGCCGGGTTGGTGACAGGCGGCAAGCGCGCCGAGCCGCACCCGAGCCCTCGCCGGCGCGACGACGCGCGTGGCGCATCGCACCCGCCTCGGACTTCGCACCGCTGGCCCGGTCTCATATGGGTGGTAGTCTTAGTGGTCGGCCAAGCATTGGCCACCAAGTCGCTGAACGCCAGCAAGGGTACGAGGCGCATATGGGATAAACCGATCAACCTCTTCATGTGGGGCTACCAGCCGCACTTCCGAAGCCAAGTCGAACATCATGCAATCCGCGTTCTGGAGGAGTTGGCCGTGCCAGCGGCGGGAGTCGAGTGTCTCCTCGTCGGCGCCAAGCGTCCCGACCGTGACGACTGCAATGAGGTTTGCGTCGAACCAGAGGACGGCAAATGGCCCGTTGATCTGTTCGGCGAGTTACCGGACTTGATCGAGATGGAAGTCGCTAACCATCCAAACCAGAATATATTCTACGGCGACTCGGCCAGCATGCGCGACAAGCCAGAGAACATCCGCCGGGATAGCGTACGTCGGGCCGTTCAGAAGATCCTTGTCGAATACGACTCCAGCCACGGCGTAGCGTCATTCGCCGGCAGGCCCGCACCTGTAGACGCCTTCTACGTCGTGCCTGTCCTGCAAGTGCCGACCTCAGTATTCGAGCGTTTCCGCCCGCTTCCAAAGCCTGTCTCAGACGGCTTCTTCTCCGGCCACGCCAGCCTGATCCACGCAGCGCTCGCCCATGTCCTCGACGAGGCCCACGATGAGCTTCTCCGACCCGAACCCGGCCGAGGGTCTCTCCTACGGTCCCGGTCGGCGGTCGAGATCGCACGCCAAGCTGCGGGCAGCTTCATGCGCACGCCCACCATAGCGTTGAAGGACCGTGGCTTCGGCGGCTCGGAACTCTTCGACCGCTTCAACATGATTTCCTCCCTGATGTACGAGGGTGCCCGAGGAACGGGCCGACTTCTGTTGACGAACCCAGAGAGCGGATCTGTCGACCTGACGCTAGCCTTTGCCGAGGCCGTGCCGTTCCGCGAGCCTCGATGGGCTCGCAAGGCACTGGAGATGGCTGCCGGCCAGACCTCACTTGTCGCGGACTGCGAGAAGATCTTCGGGTTGGGTCAATTGGCCTCAGGCGTCGATCCCTGGACGACGCAGGACGTGTTCCAGATCGAGTTCCTGGACCACTATCACTGGCGCCTTTCCTGCGGTGAGGAAATCATGCTGATTAGCAGGTACGGAAATCCGTCCCTGCCGCAGGAACCCTTCCCAACAGAGCGCTTGGCCGATACCTACCAGCGCCTGTTTCCCGATGCCCGGCCCTCAGACCTTGCACGCTTCATGGAGCTATTCCGTGTAGCCGTGAAGGCGGGCCACGGAAGTACGTTGGTGACCGCGCAAGACGCCGAAGAGGAGGCGCAACGCCTGCAACGGCAAGGCGCCCGCGTGGACCCGACCAGATTGACCCCCGAGCTCTTCCCGCAGGTCAGTTCCATCGACGGCGCCATCCTCGTCGACCCTCGCGGTGATTGTCATGCGGTAGGCGTCATCCTCGACGGGGCCGCGCGGCCCGAATGCACCCCCGCACGAGGGTCTCGTTACAACACGGCGATACGTTACGTTCTCTCCTGCGACACGCCTCGCCTCGCCGTTGTCGTCTCCGATGACCGGACGGTCGACGTGGTTCCGCTCCTTCGCCCACGGATCAAGGCGTCAGCTATCCGCAAGGCTCTCGACGAACTGGAATCCTCATCCAAAGACGACTACCACGAATGGATCAACTGGCTGCACCGACATCGGTTCTACCTGGACCAAGGTCAGTGCGATCGCATCAACGCGGCCCTTGACAGGATTGGGCGTGAACCCCGCGAAGTCGGCGAAATCCATCTCGTCTGGGACGAGTTCGTTCCACGTCCCGATTTCGATGAGTCCTACCTTGCCGACGAAGACGCGCCATAGGTGGCTGACGTCTCTTCGCCAGCTTCCCGTCCCGCTCATGACCCGGCCGCGCGAGACTCGATGGCATGGCGGACGAGCGACCTCGCCGCCTCGACAGCGGATGCTACCGAGTCCTGGCCAAGTTCAGGGCCATCAATGCATCCAGCGCCTCACTGTCCGGTACGTCGGCATTCCACCCGTAGGCCGTCGCCACGGCTGCATCGACGTTGGCGTGGGCGTCTGTGAGCCATTGTGGACGGGCATTGTACAAGTTGGTCAGGGTGCGTACCTTGAGCTCCTTCGCCGCTGCGCCATCGCGCGGAACCGGGCGCTTCGGATAGCCTGACACCGGCTCGTCCGCCCACTCCACCCATTCAGGTGGGTTGAGCCAACGGTCGCGGAGCTCTACGAGTCGTCGGGCGGCGACCGCGATGGCGACGGCGCGCGGGTCGTCGGCGTAGTCCGCGGTGGGGATGTCGGGCGAGAGACCATCCGGGAACGGGAAGGTCTCGAATGTGGTAGTCGGCGTGTAGCGCGGTCGATCTTCGAGGCTGGTTCCGAGCCGCAGCGACCATGCCTCGTGAAACCGGCTGTGCAGGATGCCGAACGTCGTGTCGTCGTCACGTGCAATTACGACCAACTGGCCGTCGGGGAGGACGCGCGAATCCAGCCATACGAACAGTCTGTGCTTGGCGACGCGCGGCGTTGCAATATAGCGTGGCAATGTACCCAGCCGCGCGAAAAGCGTCTGCCCCGAGCGGTCGTGCCGCCACCAGCCGCGCCGCAGGTCTTCGCGGTTGTTTTCGGCGCGCGCTGGCCATACCCATTCGCGGACGTGTGTGAACGGCGCTTCGTAAAGGGCGGCCTCCCGCTCGGTCATGTGATGTCCGAAATCGACAATCCACTTGCCCGACGGACGGCGCGTCACGTCCATGCCGTTCATCCACGGCCTCAGCACGTCGGAATTCGTCCGTCCGTTTGGATTGGCGGGAAGTTGCAGCCATTCCCGCGCAAGACTGCCGGAAACATCGAAGGCCCCTTTCTTCATGCCGCCGATGAACGCCGTGCCGCCGTTACAACGAAGCTTGGACGCGACGGTCAGATCCAACGCCGCCGTCAGGTCCGCGTTGATGTTCCGTACGGGTTCGCCGTCAAGCTGCGCGGCCAACTCAGCCTCCTTCGCGGCGAAGCAAACCAGGGAAACCCTCACTGCCGCCCCGTCCACCACCCACGGTTCGTCCGCCCAAGCATCGTAAATCGTCAATTGGTCAGCGATTCGGTCGAGCACGGCGCGGTTCTTACCGCCGCGAATGGAGTTCGTGGCGACAAGCCCAGCGCGGCGGAGCGTGCCTCCCTTTACCATCGCTCCTGCCTTATGGAACCAGTAGCACACGAGGTCGGCGAATGCGGGAACGGCGCGCTTGTAGTGCGTGCGGACCGCTTCGATGTAGCCGTCACCAAGCACTTCCCGCTGCGGCGAATAACCCAAGAACGGCGGGTTGCCGATGACGACATCGACCTCCGGCCACTCCGGCTCGGTCCCGTCCGGCGCGAGGATCGCATCGCGGCATTCGATGGTTTCCAGCGGTTTCAGGATCGGGTCGCGCGACTCGCGGAATCCGTTGCGCCGCATCCACTGGATCTCGCCGATCCACACCGACACGCGTGCAAGCTCCGCCGCGTAGGCGTTGATCTCGATGCCCCTAACGTTCGCCGGTCCGACGGCGGGGAAGGCACGCTGAAGTCCCATCGCCTCGGCTTCCAGTTGCACCCGGTGCTCGATGTCCTTGAGCGCGTGCAGCGCCAGATACAGGAAGTTGCCCGAGCCGCAAGCCGGGTCGAGCGCCGTGAACTGCCGCAGCCGTTCGAGGAAGGCGCGCAGCAGCCCGTCCGCCTGTCGGCGTTGCCGGGTTCGCGCCGCCTCCGACCGCGCTGCCTCCGACCGTTCCAGTGCGGCGGCGATAGCGGTCTTCTCCGTCTCCCATTCGGCAAGCAGCGGGCGGACGATCACCGGCTCGATAATCCGCATGATCTTGTCGCGGTCGGTGTAGTGTGCTCCGAGCTGCGAGCGCTTGTCCGGGTCGAGCCCGCGCTCGAACAGCGTGCCCAGGATTGACGGGTCGATCTCCGACCAGTCGAGCGCCGCCGCCTTGAGCGCCGTCTCGATCCCGTCCCGGTCCAACGGCAACGCGCTGTCATCGTCGAACAACCCGCCGTTGAACCATGCCACCGCCTCGAACCCGATCCGCCCGCCGGTGGACATCGTGCCGAACAAGTCACGCGCCAAGTCCGCGAACTCCTCCGGCTTCTGGCGCGCGTGTTCGAGCATCCGTGTGAACATATTGTCGGGCAGCAGGTCCACATCTTCGGCGAACATGCAGAACACCAGCCGATTGACGAAGTGCGCCACCGCCTGCGGGTCGTCGCCGCGCTCGCGTAACGACTGCGCGAGCTCCGCGAAGGTCGCCGCCGCGCGTTCGGTCAGCGCCTGCCGACTCTCGCCGGGGCGCAGCCGCTCCGGGTCCGACATCGCCCACTTCAGCTTGTCGCGGGTGGACGCGTCGGCGAGGTCGTCGAGCGCGAACTCGTGCGTCGCGCTCACGCTGTTCGTCCAGTTGGTGCGGATGCGGAACCGCGCCATGTCCGAGACGATCAGCAGCGGCGGGTTCTCCAGCGCGAGCGCGTATTGCCGCAACTGGCTGAACGCCGCGCCGAGATCGGCGTGCTTGCCCTTGTACTCCCAGGCGAAGCAGTGCCGCTTCCACACGTCGGCCCAGCCGTCGCCGCCGCCGTCCTTCCTCGCGCCACGCTCGAAGCAGTAGCGCTCGCCGGTCGGGTCGGCCTCCGCCGGCGTCGGCTCGCCGAGCAGCCGGCACAGGTCGATGAAGTGCTCCTGTGCCGCCGAGCGTTCCTTCAACTCCGACGCTCGCCACTTGGCGATGAACGTGCCCGGCGTCATCGTGTACGACGGATCCGCGCGCCGTGCGCACGATGTAGTTCGTATTGTCCAACTGAACGGTACATGCGCGCTTGCTCCGATCCCGTGTCGCTCCACTATGCCCAGCAAGATGCAGCCACCCTCCGCAGGTCGCAAGACGCAGCTGCGTGACCGGTGATCATCGGCGATGTCGCTCCAAGCCGCCAGCGGTGCCGAGTCGCGAAACACCTCGCATGCCGCGCTATTCGATGAACGCGCCGCCCGAGCATGGCATCGGGCTCAGGATGGACGCGCGGTGGTGATGATGGCGCGGGTGGAGACCGTGGACGAGGCCATCGGCGCGGCGGGGCGACGGCGCCCGTCCATGGCGGGCGGACTGGCCTCGGCGCGAGGGCCGCGGGTGACGACTCAGCGCCCGAGAACGCCATCCGGATCGAGTTCGGAGTCCGATTTTGAGATGGGATGCCGGGACGGGCCGAAGTGCCGGGCCGGGTCCGGGCCCGGCATCGAGCGGCGCGTCCGAATGCGCGGGTACCTCCCGGGCCGAAGGGTGGCAGCCACCCCACATCGCATTGCGCGAGCCCCGCGCGCGTCCGCGGCGCCGCGGCGCCGCGGCTGTGAGCCGGGGGGCGATGTTCGGCCGCGAGACACACGCCGAGCGGGAATGGTTGCGCCAATCAATCGGGGGGACGACGATGGACGACCCGGAGGCAGGCGAAGGGTGCGCCGAGACGAGGGGGCACGCACGGTGAAACTTCAGATTGCGTCGGACCTCCACCTGGACTCCTGGCCCGGAGGAGTCCCCGGCAATCGGGCGTTCTCGCCCGCCGAAGGCCGCGACCTGCTCGCGCTCAAGCGCCTGCGGGCGCTCTCCGGCGCCCACATCCCGCGACGAGCCTCCAGCAACCCCTGCGACCAACCCCCAGTCCGCGGTGTGGGCGACGTCCGCGACGCCGGCGCGCTCGCAGGGAAAGCCATTCCGCCCCGAGCCCTCGCGGCTCGCCGGGCTCGGGCGCGCGGAGGGTATCAGGCCGGGTCCGGGCCCGGCATCGAGCGGCGCGGGCAGAGCCGGGGCCGAAGGATGGCGACCACCCCACACTCCATTGTGCGAGCCTCGAGTGCGTCCCCGACGCCGCGGCGGTGAGCTGGGCTGGCGATGTTCGGCCGCGAGACGTTCATCGTGCGCATCGCGGAGGACGCGATGGCCCCGCGCGTGCGTTCGGGCGACTACGTCTGGATCGACCCCGACGAGCCCGCGGCCGACGGCCGCTTGGTCGCGGTGCGCGACCCCGGGCGCGGCGGGGAAACCGTCGTCAGGCTCCTCGTTGAGCGCGACGGGCGCCGGATTCTGCGCGCGCTCGACGAGCGCTGCCCCGAACGCACCGTCGACGCGGGCAACGAGACCGACATCCGCGGCGTCGTGGTGTTCGTGGGCAACACGGTCTGAGCGTCGACGCGGGCCCCGCTACGCGTCGACGAAGGGCCCTGCCTGGCATCGACCACCTCACCACCACGGCCACCGGGTGGAGAATCGGGTCCGAGCGATGGCCGCGCCATCAGGCGGTGAGGTACTCCGACCAGGACTCCATCAGGGTGCGCCGCTTCTCGAAGAGGTCGCTACGCGCGTAGGCGGCCTTGGCCTTGTTCCTGACCACATGCGCCAACGCCGCCTCCATGACCGCATGCGGTGCGTGGGTCTGCTCGGCCGCATAGTCGCGGAAGCTCGAGCGGAACCCGTGCGTGACGGCATCGAACCCCATCTCCCGAAGGAGCTTCGCGTGCGTGTTCTCGCTCAGCGGGCGGCCCGGGCGCATGCCCGGGAACACCAGTCCCGACCCGTCGCTCAACTCCGCCGCGGCCGCGAGCACCTCCAGAGCGCGCTTCGACAGCGCGATGCGGTGCTCGCGGTTCGCCTTCATGCGCTCGGCCGGCACCGTCCATGCCCCGGCCTACCCGTTTGGAGGTACTCCACAAGGGGACGATGACGCGACGGAGCGCGTCGCTACAGCCGGAGTCAAGGCGGGACTTCCTGTCGGCGCTCGGTTGGCGGGGAGGAGGGGAGGGCACGCATTCGGCAGCCATCGGCAGTCAACGGTAGACGGTACACCGACGCGTTCGTGTTTCGTGTTCGGCTATCGACTACCCACCATCGGCGCGAAATTTGTCTCTCAATGGCTCGGGCTTATGGCGTTAGGAGGAACTATCGGGGGAACAGAGTCTAGGTTCTTTCTAAGAATCCAATAAAATCAATAGTTTGATGAGATAGATTGGCGCTCCCTAGGGGACTCGAACCCCTGTCCCCGCCGTGAGAGGGCGGTATCCTGGGCCACTAGACGAAGGGAGCGCGGTCCGACAGGTGTGGACTCGCCTGACGGACTGCTATTATACGTGCCGTCCGGAACCGCTCAACATGGAACCGGCCGGACGCCCACCCACCCTCAACCATCGAATTCTTCCGGGGTCGATAGCACCATCGCTCAACCCATCGTCATCCCCCCGTCGGAGCATGGCATCTCCGACGCCGACATCAGCGGGGGCGCACTCAAGGTTCTCGAAACGCTGACCGACGCCGGCCACGGCGCCTACCTGGTCGGCGGAGGCGTGCGCGACCTGCTGCTGGGTCTGAAGCCGAAGGACTTCGACGTGGCGACCGCCGCGACGCCGGAGACCGTGCGGAGCCTCTTCCGGAGCTGCCGGCTCATCGGCCGCCGGTTCCGGCTCGCCCACGTGCGCATGGGCAGGGAGATCATCGAGGTCGCGACCTTCCGCGCGGGCTCCGACACCTCCGCCGGCGATCCCGACCACCAGCGGGTCGACGGCCGCATCGTGCGCGACAACGTCTACGGCACCCTGGAGGAGGACGCGTGGCGGCGCGACTTCACCGCGAACTGCCTCTACTACGATCATCGCGAGCGCACCGTCATCGACTTCACCGGGGGCTACGCCGACGCCCGCGAGCGCAGGCTGCGGGTCATCGGCAGCGCGGCCGAGCGCTATCGCGAGGATCCGGTGCGGATGCTGCGCGCGGTGCGGTTCGCCGGCAAGCTCGGGTTCGATATCGAGAGCGGCACCAGCGACGCCATCCACGACCTGGCGCCGCTCATCGAGGACATGCCCCCGGCCCGGCTCTACGAGGAGGTGTTCAAGCTCTTCATGGCCGGCGCCGCGCGCGCGAACTACGAGCTGCTGCGCCGCTACGGCCTGTTCGGGCACCTCTTCCCCGAGACCGGGGCGTGCATCGAGGCGGAGCCCGACGGGGTCGCCGCCACCCTGGCCGGCAGGGCGCTCGACAGCACCGATGCGCGCATCGCGTCGGGCCGGCCGGTCACCCCCGGCTTTCTCTTCGCCGCGCTGCTGTGGGAGCCCGTGCTGCGCGATTCCGAGGCCTGCATCGCGCGCGGAATGCCGCACCTGCGGGCCTGGGACGCGGCCGGCGCCGACGTGATCGAGCGCCAGGTCCAGCATGTCTCGCTCCCGCGGCGGTTCTCGCTGATGGTGCGGGAGATCTGGGGACTGCAGCCGCGGCTGGTGAACCGGCGCGGTCACGGCGCCGCGAGCCGGCTGCTGGCCCACCCGAGGTTCAGGGCCGCCTACGACTTCCTGCTGCTGCGGGCGGAGTCGGGCGAGGACGTCGCGGAGCACGCCCGCTGGTGGACCCGGATCCAGGAGGCGGACGACGGCGAGCGGCGCTCGATGCCGGAGGACCGGCGCGCGCCGAAACGCCGCCGCCGGCGCCGCCGGGGGCGCGCCGCGGCGCGCCCGGAGCCCACCGGACAGCCCGCGATGTGACGCGCCGCCGCCCGCGCCCCCGGCATGCCCGGGCGCGGGATCCCGCCGGCCGGGGCCGGGAACCGGCGACATCCGCGGGCCGTTGCCGGGGCCGGGGACACCCGGTGCGCCGAGGGCATTCCGGCCGAGCCGGCCCGGGAGGGACGATGGCCGCACGGGACTTCCGCTACATCGTGGTCGAGGGGCCGATCGGGGTGGGCAAGACCACGCTCGCGAAGCGGCTCGCCGGGAGCCTCGGGGGCGAGGCGCTGCTGGAGGCCCCCGGGGACAATCCGTTCCTCCCGCGCTTCTACCGGGACCCGCGGACGAACGCGCTCCCGACCCAGCTCTCGTTCCTGTTCCAGCGCGTGCGGCAGCTCGAAGGCATCCGCCAGAGCGATCTCTTCGCGCCGGTGCGGGTCGGCGACTTCATGATCGAGAAGGATCGGCTGTTCGCGGAGCTGACGCTGGATGCCGACGAGCTCGCGCTCTACCGCCAGGTCTACGAGCGGATCGCGGGGGTGGCGGTGACGCCCGATCGGGTCATCTACCTGCAGGCTCCCGTGGACGTGCTGCTCGCGCGCATCGCCGCCCGCGGCATCGCGTACGAGGAGGACATGGACCCCCGCTACCTCGATCGGGTGGTCGCCGCGTACACGCACTTCTTCCACCACTACGACGCCGCGCCGCTCGTGATCGTCAATGCGGCGGAGATCGACTTCGCCCACGGCGACGCGGACTACACGCAGCTCTTCGATCTCCTGCAATCGGTCTCCGGAGGCCGGCACTACCTCAATCCGCTGCCCCTGTGAGCGCGTGAGCCGGGAGTCCGCGCGGCGCGGAGGCAGGGGTGGCGGGAGATCGTCGTCCTTCCCCCGCCCCGCGCATCCGCCGTGCCCTCGCACGAGGGCGCGTGAAGCCGGCGGGGCAATGTACAATGCGCCGCAATTCTACAATGCTCGCGTCCATCGGCGCGGCTCGGGAACCGGGGAGCCGCGGGGCTCCGGGGGAAGGCCCGGGGGAGGAGCCCGGGGCCGGACGCGACCGTTCCGGGCGGCCATCGACGGGGGAGAAGCGTGATGACCGGGAGCAATCTGGTTCTCTGCGTGCGGAACGTCGTCTCCGGCGGGGACGGAAGGGCATTCGGAGCCGAGCCGGGACCGGGCCGTTTCCTCGACGTTCCCGATGGCGAGGCGCCTCACCCGGAGAGGCACAGGATCGGCCGCACGGCCTTTCGCGACGAGGTCCTGAAGCGGGCGCGCACCGGGACCGTCGAGCGCAAGACCGGGCCGAACCGGCGCGAAGCGTTCACGACCGGCAACGTCCTGGTGTTCGTTCACGGCTACAACAACCGGATCGAGGACATCATGGAGCGGCACAACCTGCTCCAGGCGGGACTTGGCGGCGCCGGGTACAAGGGGGCGATCGTCAGCTTCGACTGGCCGAGCGACGATTCGACGCTGAACTACCTGGAAGACCGGCGCGACGCGAAGACCACCGCACTTCGCCTCGTGGATGACGGAATCAGGCTGATCGCCGGCCTGCAGAAGGAACGGCGGAGACGCAGGTGCGACATCGATGTGCATCTGCTCGGCCATTCGACGGGGGCGTACGTGATCCGCGAAGCGTTCTCGGACGCCGAGCAGCACGCGTCGCTGTCCAGCGGCGCCTGGACCGTCAGCCAGGTCGCGTTCATCGGTGCCGACATCTCCGCCGCCTCGATGTCCGGGGACAGCGGCAAGTCCCGGGCCCTGTTCCGTCACGCGGCGCGCATCACGAACTACTCCAGCCGGTTCGACCGGGCGCTCAGGATATCGAACGTCAAGCGTCTGGGGACCGCACCGCGCGCGGGGCGCGTCGGCCTGCCGGCGGACGCGCACTCGAAGTGCGTCGACGTGGACTGCAGCACCCACTGGCGGGGCCTGCCGGAACCGGGCGAGGCGTTCATCGGCGACTTCACCCACTCGTGGCACTTCGGCGATCCGCTGTTCGCCAGGGACCTCGCGTACACGATCGAGGGAGACATCGATCGCCATCGGATTCCGACCCGCCGGATGGAGGACGGCGGTCTGGCCCTTCGATCCGAACGGACGCCTCCCGATCCGGGTGCGGCGCAATGACATCCGCTCGACCCCGGTCGGCGCGCTGGATAGACTCCTCCCCGTTCCCTCCGCGAGGGGCTCGTACACGACAGGCGCCCGCATCGCCGCGCAGGCGTGGGGCCGCATGGAGCCCGATATGAAATCCCCGAGCACACGAGCCATCATGGCTCCGTTGGTGGTGGCGGCGTTGACGATGAGCGCCTGCACGAAATACGACGACGCCCCTCCGGCCGACGAAGAGATCCACTTCGTGAGGAACACGGAATTCTCCGGGCCTCATCTGCGGGTGTTCATCACCGGGAGGGACGGAACGCGCCTTTCGGTCAACACGGCCGACGACGCCGTCGAGACACGCCGGGGCTCCACTCCCATCCCCGGCCATGACGCCCGCAGTTGGACGTTCGTCAAGGACAAGGACGAGGGGACATCGGTGGTCTACGCGCTGGTGAGCTGGGACGGCGACGACCCGCGGGACTACCTGATGGCCGGCTGGTGGGCGGAGTTCCCGGACCAGCACCCGCCGGACCTGTCGTTCAGTGATTCCGACCAGTACGCCATCGTGGACGGTCCCGAGACCGATCCGTCATCCCCTCCCCGGCTGCCGGCCACCGGTCAGGCCACCTACGTCGGCCAGGCGGGCGGACTCTACGCGTACATCCCCGGGAGCGACTGGGGAGAGGACGAAGGCGCCCGCCTGATCGATGAATGGGAAGGCACGATGACGCTCACGGCGGATTTCGCTGACGGCACGCTGCGCGGCTGCGTGGGATGCGTGGGCGAGATCGCCACCGGCCGCGCGCACTTCGGCGTCTTCCTCGGGGCCGAAGCGAGCGACATCGAGTTCGTCGGCGCCGACTACGAGATGCATCTCGGCGCGACGCCCATCAACCCGGACGGAACCTTCGAGCATACCGATGTCACGATCAGGCATCCCGAGCGCACGATCACGCAGTCGGCAGGGGCCTGGGGCGGATCGTTGTCGAACATCCCCGACCAGGCCGGAGACCCGCGCATCGCGGCGGGATTCGTCAGCGCGGAATTCGAGGAAAGCGACGACAGCGCCGGAGCTTTCGTCGGGGCATTCGTCACTCTGAGCGAGCCCTTCAGGGCCGCGCAATGACACCACCGCGAACGGTGACGTACGTGGCAACTGAAATGGAGGGACTCGTTATGAAGCCTTTGATACCCCGGACGATGACGGCTGTCTCGACAGTGGCGCTCGCGCTGGCCGTGAGCGGCTGCGGCGGCGGGGGCTCGAGCAGGACGCCACCGCCACCGACGCCGGTGACCGTGAGCATGGCCACGGTGACGACGGACGGCACGGGCTACATGGCTCCGGCGGCCGGCACCCTCATGATCGATGCGGGCATGTCGCAGACCAGCGGCTCCGTCACGTTCACCTGCGCGGCCGGCGGCGGGGACTGCACGGTCATGGTGGCGGCGGACGGCTCGGTCACCTCGACCGGTGGCATGGTCACCGCGATGAACTCCACGGACTACCAGGCGGCGCTCGACAACGCGATGAGGGCCACCGCGCTCGACGACAGCACCATGGCGCTGACGACGCTGGCGGGACCGGCCACCACGGCAGGCTCGGCCAGGATGATGGCCATGAAGTACTCGATGATGATCGGGACGCTGGCGACCGACGGCGACTCCATGGCGGCGACGATGCACGCGCAGAGGGTGCTGGACGCCAGGCGGATGCTGGTGGACGCCAGGACGGACGCCGAGACGAAGAGGACGGCGGCCATGACGGCCCGGACGGGGCTTGCCGCCGACGACCCGCTCGCGGTGCGGCTCGACGGCGCGATCATGAGGGCCGCCACGCAGATCGCGGCGGCCACGACGGTGCTCGAAGAGACGGGCGCAGGCTCCCTGCAGTCCCATGTCGAGAGGGTCACCGGCACGGACATGGCGAATCCGATGACCGCCGCCGACCGGGGCGGGGAGGTGGCCACGGCGATCTCCGGAGCGCTCGGGCCGACGGCCGCCGACGACGGCGCCGGCCTTCGGGTGATGCATGGCACCGACCTTCCCGGCAATGCCGTGGCGATGGCGAATCAGCACATGACGGACGACGTCATGGGCATGACCTTCGCCATGATCGTCGGCGCGGGGAACCTCATGGACAAGCGGGTCGCCGCCACCGGCGGCGGGACCCGCGTCGTCAGGGCGATGTCCGTGGACGGCATGAGGACGACGGACCTGTTCAGCACCGTGCCGGGCTCCATCGCGAGCACGGACGGCACCGAGATCGACACCGATGTCGAGTACAGGGGCATCCCGGGCCTGCTGTTCTGCGCGGGCACCGACTGCATGGTCGAGGTTGTCGGCGACGTGCAGACGCTGACGGGAAGCTGGTACGTGGCCGCGGACAATCCGATGCACTACTACATGCAGCTCGCGGACGACCCGACGACACCCAACGTCGACGAGAGCCGGACGTATCGGCGGGACACCATGTACGCGACCTGGGGGCACTGGCTGACGGTCGCGGGCACCGGCGAGGCGACCGTCCACACCTTCGCGCGGGCCGGGACCGCGAACGGCGCCCCGGATCACCCCGGAATCTGGGATGCGGCCGACCCGGCCGATGCGAACCTGAGCGGCGCGACGGCCACCTACAGCGGCACCGCCATGGGCCGGTCTGTCCAGAGGACGACCGACGTCAACGGCGTGGTGACGGACGTCCAGTCCGGCAACTTCACGGCCGACGTCACGCTGACGGCGCAGTTCGCGGCCGCCCCGATGCTCGGCGGCACCATCGACAACTTCCGGGCCGCGGCGGGGTCCAACCCCGGCGCGGTGGACTCGTCCTGGACCGTCACGCTGACGGAGACGGATTCCGGTGGCGGCACCGTGACCGCCGGCGTCGCCGACGCCTCCGGTCAGGACGGAACCTGGTCGGCGACCTCCTACGGTGAGGCTGGCATGCGTCCCGCCGGCATCTACGGCGGTTTCAACGCCCACTTCACCGACGGGCATGTGGCCGGAGCCTGGGCCACCCGGAGGCAGTAGGCGGCAAGGGGGGGTACGTCGACCCCACGGCGTGGAAGGGCGGCTTCGTGCCGCCCTTTCTCGTTGCGGATGCATCGTCACGGCCGCCCTGGCGCGCAATTCGGCGATCGACGGTACGAAATGTACAGGAGCATTCCTTGCGACTCCCTGAACGCCGTTGTCGAATCGACCGGAAGCGAAAACGCAAGTCGGTCCCTGGGGAATTTGGGGAAACTGTCGAAAGAATCTCAGGTGTATGTGTGTTCGATAATGGTGGACAGTTTGACCTTTGGCTCTATAGTCGTAGAGGCTATTTTCGAGAGGATTTTTTGGAAGTAGCCATTGATTCCATGAAATAACGATTGATATTTTACCTTGCGGACGCGGAGTGGATGCCACTGGATGAGATCAGCCTGGAAGATTGGATGAAACTCCTTGAAATGAAGGATTTCCTGGAAATCTGTTTCAACGACATCCTCGACAGTCTGGATTCAATGCACAAGTTCTTCTGTCCGGAAAAGGATGAAATCGGTTCCAGACTCGTTTCGCACTGTCAGATCACACGGAACCACACATCTGTTCCCATGGAATTATAGTTGGGAGATTTCTATCGGCCCCGACTCGCGTTCGTCGATCGGGTCCTGGAAGACACCCGGGAAATGGTGGTCTGGCGTGAACGCGGGGAGGGTGCTGAATCCATCGATCGGGAGGTGAGATGAGCGCTTCTTCGTCCGACTACTGCCTGCGCAACAGCCCGTAGCGCCCCGCGACATCCTCCACGCGCTTCCCGGGCCGGAAGCTCTCGCGAACGATCCGCGCCTTCTCCTCGGCGCTCCAGCGACGGCGCGTCCGACGCTCTGCGGAGACGCCCGAGCCCTCGCCGCTCGCCCGCTCCCTATCGGCGGCGGAGCCTCATTCAGGGTCCTGCAGAGGCGCGCTCCTGAGCACAGGAGAACCTCGAAATGACGACAGTATATCGGAACCTGACGACGATATGCCTCGCGACGGTGCTTGCCTTCGGGCTTGCAGCGTGCGGCGGCGGCAGCAGCACGACGCCGGACCCGACGCCAATGCCGGATCCTGCCGTTGGCGAGCGGGCAACCATAGCCACCGCTATCGGTACGGCGCAGACCGCCGTGGCGGCGGTGAGCGACGACTCCACCGATGCCCAGGTGAAGGCCGCCGACGACGCGATCACGGCCGCCAGAAATGCGATCGCGGCAGCGACCAATGTTCCAATGGATGAGACAGCCGCGAACACCAAGACGGTCGATGTGCTCGAAACCCAACTTTCCGGTGCCAAGATGTCCCGCATGACTGCGATGGATGACGCGGCAAAGGCCGCCGCCAAGGACGCCGTGGCGCTGTTCGATGGCATCGACGAAGCCACGTCCGACTTGACCGTTGCCGTCACCGCTGTTACCGACGAAGGCGATAGCGGTGGCATGGCTTCGGTCACGGCCACGGGCTTGACGCCCGGCGTTGGCGACGACGACGTGGTGAAGTCCGCCGAGCCCATGCTGGGCATGTGGCAGGGCACGATGCTCACCGATTCCGTTCCTGCCACTCCCGCCACCGCCACCAATGCGGGCACCAGCACCACCGTGGTCGTCTATACGGACAGCGAGGGCACCAAGGCAGTGCCGTTCGGTGATGTGCACTCACTCACCAACGATGCTTTGCCCATTGATGCCGACGCAGACACAGACGCTCACGTAAAGCTGATCTCTGCAGCCGCGTTCATGCATACAGGTCGAATGAACCATGACCCTGATCCTGATTCAGCCACTGATGTTGCCCGCATCAGGGGAATGTTCCCGATTGTTGCAAAAAATCGGGCATATGTTGTAACTCAGGCACAAGCCTTCAGCGTTGCGAGGGCATGACGCATTGGTGTTCGGATAGTGGGGTGAATGGCCAAGAAACAAGGGGTTGAAGTGGACCACGACCTCTGATCAGATTGGAGTTGCGACACTTCAACCGATCAGGAGAACGGCCGTGGCCCGAGTCAAGTTTATTGGTATTCG
>JAJDVW010000106.1 GCA_022825925.1 Pseudomonadales bacterium
GCTGGAGTACGCCTGGACGGTATCGGGCGGCGCGCTCAACGCCCCGACCTCGGCCACGCCGACGTGGACCCGTCCGTCGGTGACCTCGAACACGAGCTACACCGTCCAGCTCACCGTCACTGCCCGCGGCACGGGCACGGCAGCCCGCAGCAACACCAGCGACACGGAGAGCGCGAGCGTCTCTGCCCTGGTGCGGGACACGACGGTGACGCTGCCCGTCGCTTCGGCGCCGACGGTGACGATCGATGCCGTCGCGGACGGCGACGAGGGCACGAAGGCGACCCTCGGCGCGACGCTGTCCGGCGGCACATACGACGGCTCTCCGGATTACGACTGGGACGTGAGCGACGGCGCGCTGGACGACGACGCGTCCGCGACGCCGACCTGGACGCGCCCGACGGTCACCTCGAACACCAACGTCACGGTCAGCCTGACGGTCACGGTGCACGGCACGGGCGCCAGCGCGCAGGCCGGCAGCAGCGCGACGGCGAGCGCGACCCGCGCCGCGCTGGTGCTCGACGTCGCCTCGCCGGCGTCGTCGTGCGTGGACGACGCCAAGTGGAAGACCGTGGCCGACTACTACGACCACAACGCGACGCGGTCTCCGAACTACGGCGCGAACTGGTACCGGGTGCTGATCGCCTACCGGCTGGAGGATCCGGAACGGGCGCTCCCGACCTGGGAGGGAGCGACGAGCCAGCCGACCACGCGCTACACCGCGGCGGAGGCGACCACGGGCGAGAGCGTGTGGTCCGGCTGGACGCCAGTTCGGGAGGTGCTGGAGTGCCTGGAGAAGGCGTTCCCGACGCTGCCCGCGGCGGTCGCGCCGACGGTGGCGATAGACGCCGTCGCGGCGGGCGACGAGGGCACGGCGGTCGGCTTGAGCGCGACACTGACGGGCGGCACCTACGACGGCGTGGTCGAGTACGCCTGGAGCGTGGCGGGCGGCGCGCTCAACGACTCGACCTCCGCGACGCCGGAGTGGACCCGCCCGACGGTGAACGCGGACGGCGACTACACGGTGGGCCTGACGGTCACCGCGCACGGCACGGGCACGAAGGCCCTGAACGGCAGCAGCGCCACGGCGAGCGCGAGCGTGGAGGCCGAGGTGCGCGACGTGGTGGCGCAGCTGCCCGCGGCGTCCGCCCCGTCGGTGTCCCTGTCCGTCCCGGCGGGCGACGAGGGCACGAAGGTCGGCTTGAGCGCGACCCTGACCGGCGGCACCTGGGACGGTGCCCCGGAGTACGCTTGGCGCGTGGCCTCCGGCGCCCTCGACGATCCCGCTTCCGCCACGCCCGTCTGGACCCGCCCGACGGTGAACGGGAACACCAGCGTGAGCGTCGAGCTCCGGGTCACCGTGCGCGGCACGGGCGTCAAGGCCCGCAACGGCACGAGCGACACGTCAACGCCGTATGTCGTCGGCGCGCTTGTGCGCGACGTCCCGCCGAAGCTGCCTGCGGCGGACGCACCGACAGTCTCGATCAACGGCATCGCGGCAGCCCTCGAGAACACCACCGTGCGGCTCGGCGCGACTTTGACCGGCGGCGTCTACGACGGCGCCCCGGAGTACGCCTGGACGGTGGACTCCGGCAAGCTCGACGATCCGGCTTCCGCCACGCCGACCTGGACGCGTCCGTCCGTGAACGGAAAGACCACCGTGCTCGTGCGGCTCGACGTCACCGTGCGCGGCGCCGGCGTCACCGCCCGCAACGGCACGAGCGACTCGGCGCCGCAGGCCAACTTCGGCGCGGTCGTGAACGACATCCTACCCGTGTCCATCGACTACATACCCGCGGGGGACGAAGGCAGCGACGTGCAGCTTGGCGCGACCCTGACCGGTCTCACCGGCACGCCGACGTACGCCTGGAGCGTGGAGGGCGGCGCGCTCGACGCCCCGACCTCAGCCACGCCGACCTGGACGCGCCCATCGGTGTCCGACCACACCCGCTTCACCGTCACTCTGGACGTCACCGCGAACAATGTTGTCAGCTCCGTCACCCTGAAGGCCTGGGTGCGCGACACGGGCAGGGAGCATTCCGACTGGCGGCGCAAGGTGCGGAACGGCCGCTTCGTCGATGCCGCCACCCCCGTATCCATTCCGGACCGCGTCGCCGGCATCTTCGGCCCTCCATCCTGGGACCGCGACTATTTCCGATTCAGCATCCCCTCGGAGAGGCATGTATCGATTTACACGATCAGCAACGACTTGAGCAAGGGGACTCTCATCAATAGAGAAGACGGACATCATGTCCGTAGTGCCAAATTCAACGGCCCAGGGAGCAACTTCAGGATTGTTCACCGACTGGCGGCGGGCGACTACTGGCTCCTTGTTGAGGGATTCAGCAGCACAGGAATCCCCTATACGCTGGTGCTGGAGGATTTCGGCACGACGCCGACGAAGGCCTGCGTGCGCGATGCGGATTGGGACACGGCGGCGAGCTCCTACGCGTCTGACGCGGCGAGGGGGCCGCACTTCGGGGCCGCCTGGTACCGGGTCCTGATCGCCTACCAGAGGCACCGCACGGACAAGGCGCTCCCCGCCTGGGCGAGCGAGGCCGTGCCGCTGCCAACGGCGCCGCACACGGTCGCGAGCTTTCTCAAGGAAGACCCCTCTGAGTGGCATCGGCACTTCCATGAATGGCTGCGGATAGAGAGGATATTGAAATGCCTCGAGGTCGGCAGGCCGTTTGGGGACGCGGAAGCGCCGGTGGTCTCGATCAATGCCATCCCGGCGGCGGAAGAGGGCGAGAGCGTGCAGCTTGGGGCAACGCTCACGGGCGGCATCTACGACGGCGAAATCGAGTTCGCCTGGCAGGTCGATGGCGGCGCGCTCGACGACGCGACCTCCGCCCGGCCGATGTGGACGCGGCCTTCGGTGACTGCGGACACCAATTACGCTGTTCGACTCGCGATCACCGCCCGCGGCGCCGGCACGATTGCGCATAGCGGCAGCAGCGACAGGGCGAGCGCGAGCCAGTTGGCGCTGGTGCGTCAAGCCACATCCCCGCTGCCGGCGGCCGACGCGCCAGGCGTTTCGATCAACGCCATCCCCGCGGGCGACGAGCGCACCAAGGTCCGCTTAAGCGCGTCCCTCACCGGAGGCGTCCACGACGGATCCCTGAAATACGCCTGGGCCGTTTTCGGCGGCGTCCTCGCCAACGCCACTTCCGCGACGCCGACCTGGACACGCCCGGCGGTCAGCGGCAACACCAATTACACCGTTTATCTCACCATCACGGCACGCGGCACGGGCACGGTCGCCCGCAACGGCACCAGCGACACGTCAAGAACAAGCCGGGTCGCCATCGTGCAAAACATCGCGTTGCCGGTGGCCGATGCGCCAGGCGTCTCGATCGACGCCATCCCCGCGGGGGTCGAGGGCACGACGGTGCAGCTTGGCGCAACGCTGAGCGGTGGCACCTACGACGGATCCCCGGAGTATGACTGGAGCGTGACTGGCGGTGCGCTCGACGACTCCACTTCGGCGGCGCCGACGTGGACCCGTCCGGCGGTCAACGCCGACACCAATCACACCGTTCAATTGACGGTCACCGCCCGCGGCACCGGCGGAAAAGCCCGCAAGGGATCGAACGACACTGCGAATGCCAGCCGCACGGCCCTGATTCAGGGCAACGGGGTCGCGCTGCCGGCGGCGTCGGCGCCTGCCGTCTCGATCAACGTCATCGCCGACGGAGACGGGGGCACGACGGCGCCGCTCGCGGCGACGCTGACCGGCGGCACCTACGACGGCACGCCCGAATACGCGTGGACCGTGAGCGGCGGCAGGCTCGACGATGCCACCTCCGCCACGCCAACCTGGACGCGCCCCTCAGTGACTGCTCACACCAGCCACACCGTGCAACTCACCGTCACGGTGCACGGCGCGGGCACGAGGGCCAGCACCGGCAGCAGCGCCACGGCGAGCGCGAACCGCTCGGCGCTGGCGCGGGACGGCAACTCTCCGGCGCCGCGGACCACCTGCGTGGACGACGACCGCTGGGACAGAATCGTCCGCTTCTACAATCACAATGCGACTACGCCCCCGGGCTACGGCGCGAACTGGTACCGCGTGCTGATCGCCTACCAGGGCGAGGATCCCGAAAGGACGCTCCCCACCTGGCGGGGATCCACAGCCCGGCCGACCACGGCCTACACCGCCGACGAAGCGGCCAAAAGCGAACCCATATGGTCCGGCTGGACGCCGGTGCGCAAGGTGCTGCAGTGCCTGGAGGAGATGTCCACCGCACTGCCGGTGGCCGCCGCGCCGACGCTGACCATCGACCCCGTCCCGGCCGGGAACGAGAACGCCCAGCAGCAACTCGGCGCAACGCTGACAGGCGGCGCGTACGACGGTTCGCTCGAATACGTCTGGCAGGTGGACGGCGGCGAGCTCAACGATCCGGCCTCCGCGACCCCGATCTGGACACGTCCGTCGGTGACCGCCGACGACAACATCGAGATTCGCCTGACGGTCACGGCGCGGGGCACCGGCGTCAACGCCAGCGTTGGCAGCAGCGACGCGGCCGACGCAAGCCACACCACCCTCGTGCGCGACACGGCGCCGTAGCCGATGGCCGATGCGCGCGATCCGGATCGGGCAGCCGGGACGCCCGCGTCGGCCACCGCCGCTCCCGCCGTGCGGCGCCGCCGGCTGCCCATCGGCATCCAGAGCTTCCGGAGGCTCCGGGAGAGGGATTGCTACTACGTCGACAAGACCGCGCTCATCGGCGACCTGATCGACCGGGGAGAGCACTACTTCCTGTCGCGCCCGCGCCGCTGACCGCGCGAGTCGGTCCGCGTCTCCATTGGGGGGAACAAAGCACGGCGTCTTCTTGGCTTCACCACCCGTTCCTCACCCCACCCCAACCGGGTCATCAAGGAAAACCCGTTCTGATTCGTCATCAGAACGAGCACGAAACCGTGCTGCCGAGCTGGTGATCCGTCTCCTGCTCGCCCTGGTGCTTCCGGGCATGGGCTCGGCGGTCCTGGCGGGGGAGGCCGATTGGGGGTTCGATTTCGATATCCCGCCTCAGGCAGCGCATACCGCGCTCACGGAGTTTGCGGAGCAGGCGGACCTGACGCTGGTGTTCCCGGACGACATCGTTCGCGGGAAGTCGGCCAACGCCCTGGTCGGCACGTACACGCTGCAGCGAGGTGTCGACATCCTGCTTGCGGGGACCGGGCTGACCGCGACGTTCAGCAACCAGGTCGTGCTCAGCGTTTCGGCAGACAAACAGCCGGCGAACAGCGGGATCCAGGAGGAGAGAGCAGTGGGGAGAACGAAAACGGGTAATGCGCGGGGCTCCGTCCTCGCCAGGCTCGGTGCGGCGCTGGCGGGGTTTGTCCTGGCCGGTGGCGTGGCCGCGGCCGAGAGCGAAACGTCCGACGGTGCTGATGCCGCAGCGCCGATCGAAGAGATCCTGGTGACCGCCGAGAGGCGCGCTCAGAGTGCGCAGGACGTGCCGAATTCGATGACCGTGTTCGGCGGCGACGATCTGTGGGACTACGGTCTCGAGGGGTCGAAGCAGCTCGGCGACGTCGCGCCGAACCTCAACATCGTGTCGGGTTACGGCGAGCAGGGCGCCCAGGTGATCACGATTCGCGGCATCACCAGCGCCAACTACTCCTTCATGGATGGGCAGACCGCGGCGGTCTACGCCGACGAAGTCCTCCTGGACAGCTACTGGTTCAATTCCTTCGCCATGTTCGACCTGGAGCGGGTCGAGGTGCTCCGCGGGCCGCAGGGCACGCTGTTCGGCCGCAACTCGACCGCGGGCGCGCTGCAGTTCATCAGTGCCGGGCCGGGTGACGAGCTCGATGGCTATGCACGTGCCACCCTGGGAAGATTCGACAGACGCAGGGTAGAGGCGGCGATCGGGGGACCGGTGTCCGACAGCCTGGGCGTGCGCATCGCGGGCGTGATCGAGGAGGACGATGGGTTCCAGGAGAACATCCACACAGGTGAAGACGGCCCCTGGGTAGATTCGCGCACGCTTCGGGCGGTCGTGGACATGACGCCCAGCGACGCTGTCTCGGTCCGCTTCAAGGCGCAATTCGGGAGAGACGACTCTGGCCCGGCCCACCTTGTCAACAGAACGCCGAATCCGCACTACTACGGAGGCTTTGCGGCTGGCGCCGGAATAGATTCCGCGCTCCTGTACAACCCGGGGCCGGAGAGCGGCCACCGCAAGATCAACCTGAGTTTCACCAACGACGAGATGAAGGCGGAGATCGATGCCTCCATATACACGCTGTCGATAGACTGGGATCTGGGCAGCGTGGCGCTCACGTCCGTGACGGGCTACACCGATCTCGAAGTGACCGATATCAGTGACTGGGACTCGACGGCGGCGGCGATCTGGCACGGGTACGAGTATGGAGACCACCGCACGGTCACCCAGGAGCTTCGGTTGACGTCCACCGACGCGTCACCGTTCCAGTGGATCGTCGGCAGCTACTTCCTCGATCAGTCGGCGGACTGGCAGGCGGCGTTCGAGTATACGGACTTCTACCGGTTGTTCGATCCGGTTACGTTCCCGGCCGGAACCGGCTGGGGTGAGCGGTACCTGGCGGAGCAGGAGCTCTCGAGCTGGGCGGTGTTCGCGCATACGACCCAGGCCTGGACGGAGAGGCTGACTACCACCCATGCGGTACGATATACCAGCGATGACGTCGACGCCCAGAGAGAGTATGCGAGTTTCACGTATTTCCCGAAGACATCGGAGTTGTCGGGAGGCGACCTCGCGCTCCACGATGACTTCGGGCTGGGGGAGATGACGGACCGGGCTCTCTCTTCCAGTGAAGTGACGTGGCGCCTGGCCGTGGAGTACGCACTGCGGGAAGGTGTGCTGTGGTACGGGAGTGTGAGTCAAGGCTACAGGGGCGCCGTGTTCGCAATGTTCGGGCCGTACAAGGAACTGGATCCGGAGCTGGTCCTGGCTTGGGAAACCGGCATCAAGAGTTCGTTGTTCGACGGACGCCTGCGGCTGAACGCGTCCGTCTATTACTTCGACTACACGGACTTCCAGTTCTTCGATTTTCTGCCGGAGGAAGGCGGGCAGGTCTTGGGCGAGTTGCAGTACACCTTCCAGGGATCGAACATTCCGGAAATGATGTTCCGGGGTTTCGAGATAGAAGCGGTGGCCCGTCCGGTCGACAACCTGGAGGTCAGGTTGAGTTACGGTTATTCCGATAACGAGATCAAGAAGTATATTCCGGGGGCGCTGGAGGACAACACGGGCAATCGCCTGGCGCACTCGGACGAGAGCGATTTCAGCGGGTCCATCCGATACGAGCTTGCGTTGGGGGCTGCGGGTGTTCTGGCGCCGCAACTGGAGTGGTTCTATCACGGCCCGCGTCCCGTCGACAGCACCGGGCGATCGGGTGACTTTGGAGGGGACTTCTGGAGCTGGTCGGCGCGGCTGCGCTACGAGAACGAGGCCAGCGGGCTCAGCGTGAGCGTCTTCGTCGAGAACATCTCGGACGACATCAACTTCGTGCGTGCGGTCTTCCCCGGACCCGAGGCCTTTGGTACGGATGGCATGTACACGACCTATCCGCGGAGCGTCGGGGTAACGATGGGTTACGTGTTCTAAGCCGGCGCGGCGCCACACAGACGGAAGAGCATGGCCACACCGTTCGAGGTGGCAGGGCACTGCGACGCGCGTTTCGCCGCCGTCCGGGATGCGTTTGCCCGCAACTTCCAGGAGGGCAGGGAGGTCGGCGCGTCCTTTGCGGCGACCGTGGACGGGGAGTTCGTCGTGGACCTCTGGGCGGGACATGCCGATGCGGCGCGGACCCGGCCCTGGGAGCGGGACATGATCGCCAACGTCTACTCGACGACCAAGGTGATGACGGCCGTCGCGGCGCTGATCCTGGTCGACCGGGGCAGGATCGATCTGGATGCACCCGTGGCGGCCTACTGGCCGGAGTTCGCCCAGGCCGGCAAGGAGAAGCTGCCGGTGCGTTACCTGTTCAGCCACATGTCTGGCCTCGCGGGATTCGACGAGCCGGTCACCCCGGAAACGCTCTATGACTGGAACGCATGCACCGGTCTCCTCGCCGCCCAGGCGCCCTGGTGGGAACCGGGCGCCCAATGCGGATACCAGGCCGTCACCCATGGCTACCTGCTCGGCGAACTCGTTCGGCGGGTAACCGGAAAGAGCCTCGGTACGTTCTGCAGGGAGGAGGTGGCGCAGCCTCTCGGCGCGGACTTCCACATCGGTCTGGACGCAAGCCTCGATGCCCGGGTGGGCGAATTGATTCCACCGCCGGAAGAGGGCTGGGGGGAGGAACCGGAACCGGGGTCGATCGGCGCGAAGCTCGGCAACGTTCCCGTCGGCCAAGCGCTGGTTGCGGCTTCCAGCACCAGGGCCTGGCGTGCCGCGGAGATCCCGGCCGTGAACGGTCACGGCAATGCCCGCTCCGTTGCCCGCATCGGCTCCGCGATGGCTTGCGGCGGCGCGGTGGACGGAGTGCGCCTGATGTCCCGGGAGACCGTCGACCAGGCGATCGAAGAGCAGATCGAGGACTTCGATCTCACGGTGCCGGAGATGCGGGTTCGGTACTGTCTCGGCTTCGCGCTGGGATGCGACAGCATCTGGATGCCGATCCTCGGCCCCAGCCCGCGCGCCTTCTTCTGGGGCGGTTACGGGGGCTCCTTCTGTGTCATGGACCCGGATGCCAGGGTGAGCTACGGCTACGTGATGAACAGGATGTTGAACGAGTGGACCGGTGCGTTTCGTTCGGATCCGCTTGCTGCCGCCCTGTACGAGTCCCTGTAACCTTATCGGGACACCTTCGGTCCCTCCCTCCCGACGAACGGAGCTGAAATGGCGACAGAAGAAGGCGGCGTCGGCGAGTTTCGGTCGGTCGTCACCCTGGTTGCCCTGAGCGTCGCCGGCGTTGCCTACTGGAACGCCATGCCGTTTCTCGTGGGCGGCTTCATCGACGATTACGGGTGGTCCCCGGAACTGGCGGGCAGGATCTCGTCGCTGCAGCTGTTCGCGACGATGGCCATGCTCTGGGTCGCGGCCATGACCGTGCATCGCTGGAACCTGCGGACGATGGTGCCCGGCGCCGCCGTGGTGGCCGTTCTCTCGGACTTCTGCGCCGCGTGGTTCGAGAGTGCGTCGCTGATGATCCTGACGCGCATCGTCACCGGATTGGCGGCGGGCGTGCTCCTGGGCGCCGTGTACGCGGCCGTTTCCAGGGTGGAACGGCCGACGCGCGTCTACGGGATCGTCGTGGCCAGCATGTCCCTGTCCGGCCTCGTCTGGTTCCTGGGATTACCTCCGTTGCTTTCAAGCTCCGGGATGAGCGGGCCGTTCCTGGGCCTCGCGGCGGTCTCGCTGGTGGCCCTGGTCCTGGCCCTGGCATGGTTTCCCCGCAACGGCGGACAGCGGGACGTGCGCTCCGCCCGACTCGGCACGTTGAGCCTGCTGACGGTGCCGGTGCTTCTCCTGGCGACTGGCTTGCTCATCCAGTCGGCGGTCGGCGGCGCGTACTGGGCGTACTGGGAGCGGATCGGTGTCGACTCGGGGCTGAGCGCCCAGGGCATTGGCATCATCCTTTCCGTGGGGGCCGTCAGCGGAATGCTCGGGGGCGTCCTGGCCGCCTGGATGGACGGGAAGGTGGGCGACGCAAACGCCCTGATCGGCAGCCTTGCGGTCATGGCGATCGGCTATGCCGCGGCGCTGTTCTACACCCCGGCAGCCTACGTCGCCGCCACCGCGGTCTCGTACGTCGCCGGCAACGTCGTCCTGGCGTTCTTTTTCGGCGTGTTCGCCAAGATGGATGCCTCGGGCAGGCTGGTCAATGCGGCCAACCTGCTCTGGTATGCGGGTGGGGCCGTGGGACCCGCCGCCGCGAGTCTCATGCTCGTGTCGGGCAGTTACAGTCCAATGATCTATGCCGGCACGCTAGGGTTGCTGGCCAGCCTGATCGTGATCGTCCCGGTCCTGAAGCGGTGGGCATCCAGCGGGCCGGCGCCGGGACTCGGCGAGCAGGCCTGAAGGCGAGGCAAGAAACGGGAGGCAACATGCAACGGAAGAAGCTGGCAGGCACGCCCCTGCGCATCGACCCGATCAAGCTGGCCGGCGGAGACCTGCACGAGGTCCCCTTCGCCGTAGCGAACCCGGCCGGGAATCCGAGGCGCATCGTCGTGCCGACAAAGCGCAAGCCCAGGGTAAGCGTGGTGTTCCAGGGGGACGTCATCGTGATCGTGTACGAATCCTCGCCGGGCAAGGTCGAACTCGAGGACTACGGTTACGACGAGTACATACACGTGCTGGAGGGCAAGCTGATCGTGACGGCCATGGGTGAAGCGCCTGTGGAAACGGAAGCGGGAGGCCACGTAGTCTTGCCGAAAGGCTTCAGCGGCACCTGGGAAATGGTGGGCGACCCGTACCGGGAACTCGTGGCGATGGAGTACGAGACCTGGCGCGCGGCGGAACTCCCGGATTCCTGACCCGGTCACCGGAGGGGAGGCACGCCATGAGATCGGGGCTCGAGGACATTCGCGAGTCGCTTGAGATCTATCTCGCGACCCCGGTCGATCAGCCGCGGACGCCGGACCTCTTTCACTACTACTCGCCGGAGGTGTACGAGCTGGAGCTCGAGCACATCTGGAGGAGGGAGTGGATTGCGGTCGGGCACACGGCGTGGCTGAAGGACCCGGGCGACTACTTCTCCTGGGACGTCATGGGCGAGCCGATCGTGTTCGTGCGGGGCCAGGACGGGAAGGTCCGGGGGCTCTCCTCGATCTGCCGGCACCGGGCCGTGCCGGTTACCCAGGACGGGGAGCGCGGCAACGTGAAGCGCTTCCAGTGCCCGTACCACCTGTGGACCTACGGGCTCGACGGAAGGCTCACCGGCGCGCCTTTCATGACGGACAACCGGGGGTTCGACAAGGCGCGGATCGCGCTCCCCGAGTTTCGGGTGGAGGTCTGGAACGGCATCGTCTTCGTCAACTTCGACGACGACGCGGCGCCGCTGGCGCCGCGGCTCGAGGGCCTCGACGCCTGGTTCCGGTTCTGCGGCCGGGATGACCTCGTCTGCAACAACGTCTACATCGACGTATGGAACACGAACTGGAAGCAGGCGATGGAGAACGGCGACGTGTATCACGGCCCGGGGGTGCACCCGGAGGCGATGCGGGTGTACGACCCGCTCTCCATGACGGAGCCGACGACGTGCGGCGAGTACTGGGCTAGGCAAGTGCTCGGCCTGGATCCCGGGTACTTCGGGAGGAAGTACGGTTTCGAACCGGACAAGGACGAGATTGGCATGGCGGAGCGGGAGCGGCCCGCGTTCGAACTGGCCATCACGCCCCCGGCCAACTTCCTGATGCTGTCCCCCGCGACGGTCAGCATCCAGGCGAACTGGCCCGTCTCGGTGGACAGGACCCGGGTCGCCATGTTCAGCGTGACGCCTCCGGAGTTCGCGGCCGACGAGTACACGCCGGAGGAATACGCGGATCCTGCCGGGCCGAACCGGCTCAATTTCCAGGACTCGGCCGTGTTCGACCGGGGCATCTCGCGGGCGGTCCGGTCGAGCCGGGCCGAGCCCGGGCTGATGAGCCCGGTGCAGGAAGGCGCCGTCGTCGCCACGCACCGGTGGCTGGCGCGACGGCTGCTGGCCGCAATCGACGAGACGACGCATCATCCAGGAGAAGAACCATGAAGGACGAAGGCAACTCCCCAAGCATGGGCGCCAAGCTTCTGACGCCCGAGCTGACCGAGCGAATCCTCGAGACCCAGCGGGAATGCACGATGATCTCGAACACCCGGGACGGCAACAGCGCCGGGACGATGGTCAGCTTCGTGTGGCACGGGGGCAGCGTCTGGATAGGGGTGCCGCGCGGGTTGCCGCGCATGGCGGCGATCAGGCGCAACCCGAACATGTGCATCGTCGTGTCGGTGCTCGGAACGGGGCTCGGGCGGGACCGCTGCATCAGCATGCGTGGGAAGTGCACCGTTCACGAGGACCGGGCGGTGCACGAAGAGATGGCGCCGCTGCTCATGCGGAAGCTGGGAACCTACAACCTGGAGAAGCGCACCGCGGGGATGGTGGCGGAGTCGAGCATCGTATGGCTGGAAGTCAGGCCCGAGCGGCTGTCCACTTCCGACTGGAACGACCTGATGGTGCAAAGCCTCGGGCTGGAGTCGCCGGAGCCCGCCGTGATGTAGCCGATACCCGCACTGGCCGCTGAACAGGTACACCGAAGATGACCTCATCCACACCCAGGCTCCCGGGCAAACTGGGCGACCCGACCCTCACCCTCGCCACCGATCCGCGCCTCGACCCGCGACTGCGCGATGCGCTCGAGGACTACGGGATCTCCGACTGGGGCGAGATGGCCGCCACCGACCAGCAACCCTCGCTCGAGGAGATCCTCGACGGCATCGCCGAAGCCGAAGCCATGTCGGATGCGCTCTATGCCGGGATCTTCGCCAGCCTGCCGCCCGTCCCGGGCGTGGCCCGCCGCACCGAGGCCACGGAGGGCGTCGACGGCAACGAGATCCGCCTGTACATTCATGAGCCCGAGCATGAGCCCGAGGACCGAGAGGGACCGCTGCCCGGCATCGTGCATACCCACGGCGGGGGCATGGTGCTGATGACCGCGCGCGATCCGCAGTACGTGCGCTGGCGGGACGAACTGGCGGCCAGCGGACTGTGCGTCATCGGCGTCGAGTTCCGCAATGCCGCCGGCAAGCTCGGCAATCACCCCTTCCCGGCCGGCCTGAACGATTGCGCGAGCGGCGCCCGGTGGGCCTGGCGGAACCGGGACGCCCTTGGCATCTCGAACGTCGTGATCTCCGGCGAATCCGGGGGCGGCAACCTGTGCCTCGCCACAGCGCTCAAGGCCAAGCGGGAAGGCTGGATAGACGAGATCGCCGGCGTCTACTCGTGCTGCCCCTACATCTCGGGAACCTACGATCCGCCCGCGCCAGAGCTGGTGTCGCTGGTGGAGAACGACCTGATGGGCACCAGGGCCCTGACGCAGCAGTGGGCCACGGCCTACGACCCGGGTGGAGCCAACACGCGGAACCCGCTGGCCTGGCCCTACCACGCAACGCCGGCCGACCTCGAGGGCCTGCCGCCGCACACCGTGTCGGTGAACGAACTCGACGAGTTGCGCGACGAAGGGCTCCTCTACGCCCGCAAACTGATGCGGGCGGGCGTCCCGACGATCAGCCGCACGGTCAACGGCACGCATCACGGCGGCGATACGGAGTACTGGGGCGCCGCGCCCCACGTCTGCCGCGCGACGGTCCGCGACATCCAGGGCTTCGCCGCCTCCTTGGTGTAGGGGCGGGGCTTTTCCCCGCCCGCGGTGGGGCGTGCATGATGTCCAGACGGGACGCCGCCACAACCCCCCGTTGCAGAGGCGGCCCCGGAGGCGTCCCCTACGCGGCGGTTTCCTCCTCGTCCTCGTCGAGCAGGTCGTCTTCCTCGACGCCTGGCCGGTCGACGAGTTCGATCCAGGCCACCGGGGCGGAGTCTCCGGCACGGTAGCCGGCCTTCAGGATGCGGGTGTAGCCCCCCGGGCGGTCCCGGTACCGGGGACCGAGCTCGGCAAAGAGCTTCGCCACCGCCGCCTTGCTGCGGGTGCGGTCGAAGGCGAGCCGCCGGTGGGCCACGGTGTCTTCCTTGGCCAGCGTGATGAGCGGTTCCGCGACCCGGCGCAGTTCCTTCGCCTTCGCCACCGTCGTCTTGATGACCTCGTGCTCGATCAGCGACACCGCCATGTTGCGGAACATCGCCTTGCGGTGCGAACTGGTCCGGTTGAGATGCCGGCCGCTCTTCCTGTGTCTCATGCTCTGACTCCAGACGTCGCCGGGCGCGGTCAGGCGACCCGGTCGTCTCCCCGCAGGCTCGGCGGCGGCCAGTTCTCGAGCCGCATGCCGAGGGAAAGCCCCCGCGACCCAAGCACTTCCTTGATCTCCGTCAGCGACTTCTTGCCGAGGTTCGGAGTCTTCAGCAGCTCCACCTCGCTGCGCTGGATGAGATCGCCGATGTAGTAGATGTTCTCCGCCTTCAGGCAGTTGGCGGAGCGCACGGTGAGTTCGAGGTCGTCGACCGGACGCAGCAGGATGGGCGCGACCTCCTCGTGCCGCTCCTCGACCACCGGCTCTCCCTCGCCCTCGAGGTTCACGAACGGGTCGAGCTGGCGCTGCAGGATGGTGGCGGCATGGCGCACCGCCTCCTCCGGGTCGATGGTCCCGTTCGACTCGATGTCGAGGATGAGCCGGTCGAGGTCCGTGCGCTGTTCGACCCGCGCGTTCTCGACCTCGTACGCCACCCGGCGCATGGGGCTGTAGCTCGCGTCGAGGCGCAGTACCCCGATCGTGCGCGTCTCGTCTTCCTCGTCGCCCGTGTACTCCACGGGCACGTAACCCCGGCCCCGCGTCACCGTCGCCTCCATGCGGATGGCGCCGTTCTCGTTCAGCGTGCACACGAGGTGGTCCGGGTTCACGACCTCGACGTCCTGCGAGAGCTGGAAGTCGCCGGCGGTGACCCCGCCCGTGCCGTCCCGGGAGAGGGTGATGGTGGCCGACTCGGCGTGATGCAGCCGCACGGCGATCCCCTTGAGGTTCAGCAGGATGTCGATGACGTCCTCCTGGACGCCCTCGATGGTGCTGTACTCGTGGAGCACGCCGTCGATCTGCACCTCGGTGATGGCGGCGCCGCGCATGGACGACAGCAGTATCCGCCGCAACGTGTTCCCGAGGGTGTGGCCGAAGCCCCGCTCGAGCGGTTCCAGCGTCACCCGCGCCCGCGTCGGGCTGATCTCCTGTACGCGGATCTGCCTCGGCGTGAGCAGTTCGTTCACCGACTGTGTCATGTGTGCGTCATCCTCCGCTCGCTTGGCCTTGCGGCAAGTCGTTCCGCGTGTGTGTGCGTCTGTTTTGTGTGAGAGCGTCGCGCGCTACTTGGAGTAGAGCTCGACGATCAGGTTCTCGTTGATCTCCTGCGACAGTTCGGCCCGGTCCGGCGGCCGCTTGAAGACGCCCTCGAGCTTGTCGGGGTCGACGTCGACCCACTCCACGATGCCGCGCTGCGCGGCGACCTCGAGCGCGGACTTGATGCGGAGCTGTTCCTTCGCCTTGTCGCGCACGGCCACCACGTCGTCCTGCCGCACCTGGTAGGAGGGAATGTTGACCGTCTGGCCGTTCACCTGCAGCGCCTTGTGCGAGACGAGTTGCCGGGACTCGGCGCGGGTCGCCCCGAAACCCATCCGATAGACCACGTTGTCCAGGCGGCACTCGAGCAGGCGCAGCAGGTTCTCCCCGGTCGCGCCGCGCTGCCGGTCCGCCTTGCGGTAGTAGTTCCGGAACTGCTTCTCGAGCACCCCGTACAGGCGCCGCACTTTCTGTTTCTCCCGCAACTGCACGGCATAGTCGGACAGGCGCGTACGCCGCGTGCCGTGCTGCCCCGGGGGGGTGTCGAGCTTGCACTTGGCGTCGATCGACGTGACGCCGCTCGTCAGGAACAGGTCGGTGCCCTCCCGGCGGGAGAGCTTGAGTCTGGGTCCGGTGTAGCGCGCCATTTCTCTTCTCGTCTCTTCTCGTCTCTCTCTCTCGTCTCTTCTCGCCTGGTCTCGCCTCGTCAGACCCGCCGCCGCTTGGGCGGCCGGCAGCCGTTGTGCGGGATCGGGGTCACGTCGGCGATGCTGTTGATCTTGAGACCGGCCGCGTTCATGGCCCGCACGGAGGACTCCCGCCCCGGGCCCGGTCCCTTGACGAACACGTCGACGCTCCTCATCCCGTGGTTGTCCACCATGTCCGTCGCCACGCGCTCCGCCGCGATCTGCGCCGCGAAGGGCGTGCTCTTGCGGGAGCCGCGGAACCCGGAACCGCCGGCCGTGGCCCAGCCGAGGACGTTGCCCTGCCGGTCCGCGATGGTGATGATCGTGTTGTTGAAGGACGCATGAACGTGCGCGACCCCGTCGGCCACGACGCGCTTGCCCTTCCTGCGACTCGGCTCTGCCATGAATCGTTCTTCCGTCTGTTCTGTGCGGTCCGCGCTCGACCGTCTACCGCTTGATCGGCCGCGGCGGGCCCTTGCGCGTGCGCGCGTTGGTGCGCGTGCGCTGTCCACGCACCGGCAGGCCCCGGCGATGGCGGATGCCCCTATACGTGCCGAGGTCCATGAGGCGCTTCACGTTCATCGACAGTTCCCGGCGCAGGTCGCCCTCCACCGGAAGGCGCGCGACGACGTTGCGGATCGCATCGAGGTCCGTCTCGGACAGCTCCCCGACGTTGCGCGCGGGATCGACGCCGGCTTCCGCGCACACGTCGAGGGCGCGCGAACGGCCGATGCCGTAGATGTACGTGAGCGAGATGCTCGCGTGCTTGTTGTCCGGGACGTTGATCCCCGCTATCCGTGCCATCGTCGTCTCCGCTAACCCCGCTAGCCCTGCCGTTGGTTGTGCCGGGGCTGCGCCGTGCAGACGACCCGGACCACGCCGTGCCGCTTCACGATCTTGCAACTGCGGCACATTCTCTTGACCGAAGCTCGCACCTTCATGTCGCTGTCTCCCGTCGTCTCTCGCGCGCGGCCCGCTACCGGCGCCGCCCATAGTTCTGCAGGTTCGACTTCTCCATGAGCTTGGCGTACTGGCTGGACATCAGGTGCGCCTGGACCTGCGTCATGAAGTCCATGGCCACCACCACCACGATCAGGAGGGCCGTGCCGCCGAGCTGGAACGTGATGTTGAACGCCACGACCATGAACTCCGGCAGCAGGCACACCAGGGTGACGTACAGCCCGCCGAACAGGGTCAGCCGGGTGATGACGTCGTCGATGTGCCGCGCCGTCTGCGCCCCGGGCCGGATGCCGGGGACGTAGGCGCCCTGGCGCTTCAGGTTGTCGGCCATGTCCTTCGGATCGAAGACGATGGCCGTGTAGAAGAAGCTGAAGAAGATGATCCCCGCCGCGAACAGCATGATGTACAGGGGCTGTCCCGGCGACAGCACGAGCGCCACCTCCTGCAGCCACGACATGCTCGGCGACTGGCCGAACCAGGTGGCCATCGACGCCGGCGCGAGCAGCAGGCTCGAAGCGAATATGGCGGGGATGACCCCGGCCATGTTCACCTTGAGCGGCAGCGCGCTCGACTGGGCCTGGTACACGCGGCGCCCCTGCTGACGCTTGGCGTAGTTCACCGTGATGCGCCGTTCGCCGCGTTCTATGAACACCACGAAGCCGACGATCACGATCGCGAACACGCCGATCGCGAGCAGCGCGATGATGTTGATGTCGCCCTGGCGGGCGGCTTCGAAGGACTGCCCCACGGCGGCGGGGAACCCCGAGACGATGCCCGCGAAGATGAGCAGGGAGATCCCGTTGCCCACCCCGCGCTCGGTGATCTGCTCCCCGAGCCACATCAGGAAGAGCGCCCCGGACACGAGGGTGATGAGCGCGATGACGTAGAACGCCACGCCGGGGTTGAAGGCGAGCCCCTGGGCCATCAGCGTCCCGGTCAGCGCGGCGCCCTGGATGAGGGCCACGATGAGCGTGCCGTAGCGCGTGTACCGCGTGATCTTGCGCCGCCCCGCTTCGCCTTCCTTGCGCAGCTGCTGCAGCGTCGGATACATCATCGTCAGCAGGTTCATGACGATGCTCGACGTGATGTAGGGCATCACGCCCAGCGCCAGGATGCTCATGCGCTCGAGCGCCCCGCCGCCGAACATGTTGACGAGTTCCAGGATCCCGCCCTGATTCTGCTCGAAGAGGTTGCGCAATGCGTCCGGGTTGATGCCCGGCACCGGGATGTGCGTCCCGATGCGGTACACGAGCAGCGCGAACAGGACGAACAGGAGCCGGCCGCGGAGTTCCGACAGGCCCGCCTGGGCTCCCGCCAGACCCGGTCGCGTTCCCGCCAGACCCTGTCGTGTCGTGACCATCGCTAGGCGCCTTCCACGTCCGTTTTCGCTTCCGCCGGACCCTCCGCAGCACCCTCCGCCTCGAGGCGGCCCCCGGCAGCCTCGACGGCGGCCGCCGCCGCGGGCGTCAGCTTGAGCCCGCGCACCGTCAGCGCCCGGTCGAGTTCGCCGGACAGCATGACGCGTGCGCGCTTGGTGTTGCGCGGCACGATGTTGGCGGCCTTGAGGGCCGCGAGGTCCGCCACGTCGCCCTCGACCTTGCCCAGTTCGCCGAGGCGCACCTCCGCCGTCGTCAGGCCGATGCGCGAGCGGAAGCCGAACTTCGGCACGCGCATCTGCAGCGGCAACTGCCCGCCCTCGAACCAGGGCCGGAGCTTCGCGCCGGAGCGGGACTTCTGCCCCTTCTGCCCGCGCCCGCACGTCTTGCCGACGCCCGAGCCGACCCCGCGGCCGACCCGCTTGCGGCGTTTCTTCGCACCCGGAGCCGGGTGCAGCGCGTTGAGTTCCATGGTCATCTGTTCGTTTCCTGGGAAGCCTCTTCCACCTGCACCAGGTAACCGACCTTCGCGACCATGCCGCGGACGGCCGGCGTGTCTTCCACTTCGACGACGTGCCCGATGCGGCGCAGTCCGAGGCCCGCGAGGCACGCCTTGTGCCGCTTCAGCCGGCCGTTCGAACTCTTCACCTGCCGCACCCTCAGTGTCTTCCCCGCAGTGTTCGCCATCTCGCTTTCCTGCCGCGATCCCGGGCGCCGATCAGGCGCGGATCTCCTCGACGGTCTTGCCGCGCCGGGCGGCCACCATGTCCGGCGAACGCATGTTCGCGAGCGCCTTGAAAGTGGCTCGCACCACGTTGACCCCGTTGGTGGACCCATAGCACTTGGCGAGCACGTTCTGTACGCCGGCCGCCTCGAGCACGGCGCGCATCGGGCCACCCGCGATCACGCCCGTGCCTTCGGACGCCGGCTGCATGTACACCATCGAAGCGCCGTGGCGCTCGCGGACGGCGTACCAGATCGTGGTGCCGTTCAGCTCGACGTCGATCATGTCCCGCCGCGCCGCCTCCATCGCCTTCTGGATCGCCACCGGGACCTCGCGGGCCTTGCCGCGGCCGAACCCGACGCGGCCGTTGCCGTCGCCCACCACGGTCAGGGCCGTGAAGCCGAAGATCCGTCCACCCTTGACCACCTTGGCGACCCGGTTGACGTCGACGAGCTTCTCTACGAGGCCCTCTTCCTTGATTTCTTCGCTGTATGCCATGCCGTTTCGCCTAAAACTCCAGCCCGCCTTCGCGGGCCGCATCCGCGAGCGCCTTCACGCGCCCGTGGTACTTGTACCCCGAGCGGTCGAACGCGACGCGGGTGACGCCCGCGCCCTTCGCCCGGTCCGCGATGAGCGCGCCGACCTTGCCCGCCGCTTCCGCGTTGCCGGTGGACCCGTTCGCGCGCAACGACTCGTCCAGCGTCGACGCCTGCGCCAGCACCCGGCTCCCGTCGGCGGAGATCACCTGCGCGTACATGTGTCGCGCCGACCGGTACACGGTCAGCCGCGTCGCGCCGAGTTCGCGCATCTTCCTGCGCCCCCGCCGCGCACGCCGCAGACGGGATGTCTTCTTGTCGCTCATGTCCGTTTCGCGCGTCTGACTTTGTCTTGCTGCCTACTTCTTCCTGGCTACTTCTTCTTCGCTACTTCTTCTTGGCCTCTTTGCGCCGCACCCGCTCCGTCGCGTAGCGCACGCCCTTGCCCTTGTACGGCTCCGGCGGACGAAACGCCCGGATCTCGGCGGCCGCCTGGCCGACGGCCTGGTTGTCGACGCCCCGCACCACGATCTCGGTCTGCGTCGGGGTCTCCGCGTCCACGCCGTCCGGAAGCGTGTATTCCACCGGATGGGAGAAACCGAGTTGCAGGGTCACCGTGCGGCCCTTCGCCTGCGCCCGGTAGCCGACGCCCGAGAGCTGCAGGCGGCGCTCGAAACCCTGGCTGACGCCGACCACCATGTTGTTCACCAGCGAACGGATGGTTCCCGCCATCGCGCGGGCGCGCCGGTCCTCGCGCGCCGCGGCGAAGGTCAGCACGCCGTCGGACCGTTCCACCGTCACGTCGCCCGTCAGCGCGAGCTGCAGGCTGCCGCGGCTTCCCTTCACCGCGATCTCGCGGTCTCCGACCGTCACCTCGACGCCGTCGGGGACCGTCACGGGACTGTTGGCTACCCGGGACACGCTAGAACACCGTACACAGCACTTCGCCGCCCACGCCCGACTGGCGGGCGGCACGGTCCGTGACCACGCCCCGAGGCGTGCTCACCACCGCGACCCCCAAGCCGCCGCGCACGCGCGGGATGTCCCGGCAACGGCGGTACACGCGCAGCCCCGGCCGGCTGACCCGCGCCAGTTCCTCGATGGCGGGGGTGCCGTTGTGGTACTTGAGGCGCACGGTCAGGGTCGGCCGGGCGCCTTGCTCGACCGAGAAATCCGCGATATAGCCTTCGTCGCGCAGCACGCCGCAGACCGCAGTCTTGAGCTTCGAACTGGGCATGACGACGCTCCGGTGACGCGCGGCCAGGCCGTTGCGGATGCGGGTGAGGAAGTCGGCTAGGGGATCCTGCATGCTCATCGTGCCACCCGTCGTCCTACCAGCTCGCCTTCAGCAGCCCGGGCACATCGCCCCGCATGGCCGCCTCGCGGAGCTTGTTGCGTCCGAGCCCGAACTTCCGGTACACGCCCCGGGGACGGCCCGTCTGGCCGCAGCGCCTCTGCAGCCGCACCGGGCTCGCGTTGCGCGGCAGCTTCTGCAGTTTGACCTGCGCGTCCCAGCGGTCGTCGTCCGACGCCTCGCGGTCCGCGATGATCGCCTTGAGCGCCTGGCGTTTCGCCGCATAGCGCGCCACCGTCTTCTCGCGCTTCTTCTCGCGCTCGCGCATGGAGAGCTTCGCCATGATTGCTAGTTCCTGAACGTCCTAGTTCCTAAACGGGAAGTCGAAGGCCCGCAGCAGCGCGAGCCCTTCCTCGTCGGTCCGTGCCGACGTCGTGATCGCGATGTCGAGGCCGCGCACGGCGTCGACCTTGTCGTAGTCGATCTCGGGGAAGACGATCTGCTCCGACACCCCGAGGGAGTAGTTGCCGCGGCCGTCGAACGACCGCGGATTCAGTCCGCGGAAGTCCCGCATCCGGGGGATGGCGATGCCGATCAGGCGATCGACGAACTCGTACATCCGCTCCCGCCGCAGGGTCACCTTGCAGCCCACCGGCCAGCCGGTCCGGATCTTGAACGCCGCTTCCGACTTGCGCGCCAGCGTGACGATCGCCTTCTGGCCGGCGATGAGCGTCAGGTCGGAGACGGCGTTGTCCATGATCTTGCGGTCGGCCACGGCCTCGCCCACGCCCATGTTGAGGGTCACCTTGACGAGCCGGGGCGCCTGCATGGGCGTCCGGTAGGCGAACTGCCCCATCAGGGCCGGCTTGATCTCTTCGTCGTATCTTGCGCGCAGGTCGGTCATGGATCGTTCACTCGGCTACTCGGCGGCTCACTCGGGGTCCAGAAGGCTGCCGTCGGACTTGAAGTAGCGGACGCGCCGTCCGTCCTCCATCCGGATGCCCACGCGATCCGGCCGGTCGCCTTCCTCGTTGTAGATCGCCACGTTCGAGACGTGGATCGGCGCCTCCTGGTCCACGATGCCGCCCTGCTGGTTCGCCTGGGGATTCGCGCGCTGGTGCTTCTTCACGATGTTCACGCCCGTGACGACCAGCCGGTCGTCGTCCAGCACGCGCACGACCTCCCCGCGCTTGCCCTTGTCGCGACCGGCAATCACGATCACCTGGTCTTCACGCCTGATCTTGCGCATGGCTCACAGGACCTCGGGCGCCAGCGAGATGATGCGCATGAAGTTCTCCGTGCGCAGTTCCCGCGTCACGGGACCGAAGATGCGCGTACCGACCGGCTGCAACTGCGGCGTCAGGAGGACGGCCGCGTTGCGGTCGAAACGGATCACGGAGCCGTCCGCGCGCCGCACGCCCTTGCGGGTGCGCACGACCACCGCTTCCATCACCTGGCCCTTGCGGACGCGTCCGCGGGGGATCGCTTCCTTCACCGCCACCTTGATCACGTCGCCCACGCCGGCGTAGCGGCGCTTCGACCCGCCGAGCACCTTGATGCACTGCACGCGCCGCGCGCCGCTGTTGTCGGCGATGTCCAGCATGGTCTCCGCCTGGATCACGCGCTGGTCTCCTCGTCGGCCGGCGTCGCGGACGCGTCGTTCTCGTCCGCCGCCTCATCCACGCCTTCGTCCACGCCGCCGTCCACCCCCGGAAGGGCCGTGGCGCCGCGCGCGAGCAGCCGCCACGACTTCTGCTTCGAGATGGGGCGCGTCTCGACGATGGTGACGCGGTCTCCCACGCGGCACTCGTTGTCCTCGTCGTGGGCGTGAATCTTCGAACGCCGCCGCAGGATCTTCCCGTACACCGGGTGCTTCACGCTGCGCTCGACGAGCACCGTGATCGTCTTGTCCCTGCGGTCGGAGATCACCGACCCGGACAGGGTGCGCGTGCCGGGCTGCGTCTTCGCCGTCTCGCTCGAGTCACTCACCTTCGTTCTCCCGCGGCTCTTGCGGCTCCTGCGGCTCTTGCAGCTCTCGCAATACCGTCTTGACGCGCGCGATGTCGCGTCGCGCCTCCTTCAGGAGGTGCGTCTGCGGCAGGTGTTCGCTGCCGCGCTGCATCCGCAGGTTGAACTGCTCCCGCCGCAGGCGGAC
>JAJDVW010000014.1 GCA_022825925.1 Pseudomonadales bacterium
ATCCGAGGCGGCGCCAGGGCCGATCACAGAGGCTGAGTCCGAGCCCGCGCCAACGCTTCCCGGTGAGGACGAAGCCCCGGCCGCGGCAGAGGTCGCAGCACCGACCCGAGCCGACCCGCCGCCGGAGACGGCGCCGAGTTCCGACGCGGCAACGGACGTGAGCGATGTCGGCGAGCCCGAGAGTGTCGGCGACGCCCCGGAGGGTGGCGTTGACGTGGAGCCGACACCCGATGAGCCGTCCTTGCCCGCATGCGCGGTCCGTCTGGCGCCGGGCGTCAACGAGGAGGCGCCTTACCCGTCCGGCGGTCAATTCGACTTTGGGAATGCCGTGATCGTCGTGCGCTACGCGGTCGATGAGGCGGGAACGACTCCGGACGACCTGGTGGAAGTCGTTCAGGAACGGTCGCAGCTGGACCGGCAATCGATGTTCCCTCGGTTCGCACGGTCGGCGAGACAGACCGTGCAGGGCTGGAGGTTCACGTTCGACGATCCGGACGATACGTCGTGTACGCGGGAACAGACCCGGTTGATCGGGTTTCAGTTCATCTACCGCGAGATTTGAGGGGCGTTTGGTTTCGCACCGTGTCCTGCGAGCGGGGCATCGTGGACGGTCGCCGTGTCCATGCGGCCCGCCTGCGGATGCCCTTGCCGGCGGCCGGACGGTGCCGGACGGAGGCGAGCGAGCGTTGTCCGCCAGACCTCGCTCCGGTATCGTTGATCCACGGCGATGCCGACGCGCCACGGGGTAGCTGAGTCCCGGCGGCTGGCATGGGGATGCGGCACTCCTGCCGCGGTCCACGGTCGCCGTCCGCGCAGTCCGCGCATCGTTGGGAGAGCAAGCATGAACCACACCTGCATCGGGCGCGTTGCGTCGGTGCGCGGGTCCGGCACGCCGATCCGCGCCCTGCTGCCGGCACTGCCCGCCACCGCCGCCTTGACGATCCTTGGCATGGGAACGGCGCCGGCGATCCACGCGGAGGAGACCTCCGACGAGCTGACGGAGCAGATCGTGGTGGTCGGTCACCCGCTGTCCGGTGAGGGGCTCGCCCTCCCGGCCACCGTGATCACGGCCGGGGAACTCGAGAGCGCGGCCGCCAACAGCATCGGGGCGACGGTGGCCAACGAACCCGGCATCCACAACAGTTCCTATGGCGCGGGCGCGGGACGCCCGGTCATCCACGGTCTCGGCGGCCCGCGCGTGCGTGTCATGGAGGACCGCATCGATACGCTCGACGTCTCCGTCACGAGCGGCGACCACGCCGTCGCGGTCGATCCCTTCATCGCGGAGCGGGTGGAAGTCCTGAAGGGCTCGGCCACGCTGCTGTACGGTTCCGGCGCGATTGGCGGCGTGGTGGACGTCCACACGGGACGCATCCCGCACGAAGTGCCGGAGCGGGTCGGTGGCGTCGTCGACCTGCGGGCCTCCGACAACGGCGACGGCAGGAACGGATCCTTCCGGCTGGACGGCGGCGGCGGCGACGTGGCGTGGCACCTCGACGGCTTCGCCCGCGAGGCGGACGACTACGACATCCCGGGGTTCGTCGAGTCCGCGTACCTGCACGCTCTGGAAGAGTTGGAGGAGATGGAGGAGCACCACGACGAGGACGAGCACGGCGCCGACGACCACGACGAAGACGAGCACCACGACGAGGAAGAACACGAGGACGAGCACGAGGCCGAAGAGGCGGTCCGCGGCCATCTGCCCGGCAGCGGCTTCGAGGTGCGCGGCGGTTCCGTCGGCTTCTCCTTCGTCGGCGACCGCGGGTTTGTCGGCGTGTCCGTCAGCGGCCTGAATTCCGAGTACGGAGTCCCCGGCCACAGCCACGCACACGGCCATGACGAGGACGACCACGAATCGGGGCACGACGACGAGGAGCACGGGGACGACCACGACGAGGAAGAGGAAGAGCACGACGACGAACACGAAGACGAACACGCGGACGACGCCGAAAGCGTTCCCGTGATCGATCTCGAGCAGACGCGCATCGACCTGGAGGCCGCGCTGGCCGATCCGTTCGGGGGTTTCGAGAGCCTCAACGTCCGTGTCGGCATCAACGACTACGAGCAGCTCGAGCCCTCCGGGGAGTTGGGTACGGTGATCGGGAACGACGCCTGGGAGGCGCGCGCGGAACTGACGCATGGCCCGGCCGGTGGCTGGCGCGGGGCCCTTGGCGCCCAATTCGGCGACCGCGAGTTCTCGGTGATGGGAGAAGAAGCCTTCACGCCACCCGTCGACACGCGGTCCTTCGGGCTCTTCTGGGTGGGCGAGCGCTCCCTCGGGAGCGACCTCGGTCTCGAGGCCGGAGTGCGTCTCGACCGGGTGGAGCACGACCCGGCCCACGGGGGGAGCAGGGATTTTACCGGTGGCAGCGCCTCGCTCGGCCTCATCGTGCCTCTCGGGGAGGCCTGGGAGGCCACGCTGCTCGCGGACTACTCCTCCCGCGCCCCGGTAGGTGAGGAGCTGTTCTCCGACGGACCGCACCTGGCCACGCGGAGCTTCGAGATCGGGGATTCCGGCCTCGACCAGGAGCAGGCACGCAATCTGGCGGCCACGCTCACCGGCATCGGCGGCCGATGGACCGCGCGCGGGACCTTCTACTACACGAGCTTCGCGGACTTCATCTATCAGGCCGCCACGGGCGAGGAGATGGAAGGCCTGGACGTGCGCCAGTTCTCCCAGGCCGACGCGACGTTCGTCGGATTCGAGGTGGACGGCCGCATCACGGTCGTGGAGTGGGGCGCCGGACTCCTCGAACTCGGCGCCTTCTTCGACATGGTCTCACCGGAACTCGATGTCTCCGGCAACGACAACCTGCCGCTCATCCCGCCGGACCGGTTCGGAGTCTCCGTCGCGCTCACGAACAACCGCCTGCGGGCGAACGTCGACTACGTGCGGGCTTCCGGGCAGGACGACATCGCCGACTTCGAGCTGCCGACGGACGCCTATGACGACCTGCGCGCGCGCATCGCCTGGCGGTTCCGGCCCGGCGACACGACGCTCGACCTGTTTATCGCCGGCCGCAACCTCACCGACGACGAACAGCGCCTGCACACGTCGATCGCCAAGGACCTGGCGCCCGAGCGCGGACGTACCGTCGAGGCGGGCATGCGCATGCGCTTCTGAGCGAGCGGGGTCGGGGACGGCGCCCGGGTCCGTCGACACCGGCGAAAGCGGCCGGGGCCTAGGCTGGTGGGCCTGTCGTCGATGCGGATCCTCTGCGTCCAGAGCTTGTTGAAGCCGAGGCGGGGCGCGGGTTTGACCGGCACCGAGTCCCCAGACCGCCCGGCCGTCGCCGTAGCGGCCGGTCGCGTTGACGTTCCGACGAACGTGACGGCGCTCCCGGGTTCAGCGGATCGCGATCGGGTTGACGATCATCTGCACGGCGCCGCGCACCCTCGCTTGCCCGAGCACGAACAGGAACTCGAAGGCGCCGTCGCGCACCAGCGGCCCCGTGTTCATGGTCTCCAGGATGTAGATCCCGTTCTCCTTCAGCAGGATCACGTGTCCCTGGAAGGGCCGGTTCGGATCGGGGGGCGGCACCACGTCGAGGCCCCAGGTGTCGGCGCCGACGGCGACGACGTCCCTCGACGCCATGTACTGGGCGACCTCCTCGCTCTGGCCGGGCTGGGTCGCGACCCAGACATCGGGTTCCGCCTCGAGCTTGGCGTCGGTCCAGCCGGTGTGGAAGAGCACCACGTCGCCCTCCCGCACGGGCGTCCCCTGCTTCTCCTCGACCGCCTGGACGTCCTCCACGGTGAAGAACTGGCCGGACTCCATGTGCTCGACGCCGAAGTGGGCGGCCATGTCGAGCACGATGCCGCGCGCGACGAGGGGCGGGATCTTCTCGATGCCGAGTTTCGTGAGCCCCGTCAGGAAGGCGAAGTCCTTGGCGTCGTTGCAGTTGTAGTACGTGCCGCCGGGTCCGCCGAGGTGCCCGAGTCCGTCGATCTGCGGGCCGATGCCGAACCACCCCTGGAACAGGTCGTCGTTGTAGGTGGCGTTCGGGAACGCGACGCGTCCCTCCTGCTGGTTCGGCTGCACCACCTGCAGCATCAGACCGCGCGGCGGGAACGCCGGGGTATTGCTGTCGACGACGATGCCGAGGCTGTAGGTCTTGCCGGTCTTGACCAGGCTGGCCGCGGCCAGGACGGACTCCGGGGTGATCAGGTTGGCGTTGCCGATCTCGTCGTCCGCGCCCCAGCGGGACGGCTCGCAGGCCTCCTCGGCATGCGTGGCGACGGCGGCGGCCATGAGCAGACAGGCTGCGACGGTGCGTTTCATGGGGCGTTCTCCAGTTTCGATGGCCGAGGGTCGAAGCGGTCCAGGGCCCACCGCATCGTCGCGGATTTCCGGTCGCTGGTCTAGCCGCCGTTTACGTGCAGGTTCCGGCGAGCGACGCCACCCACCGCGCCACGATGTCCACGGCGCGCCGGTCGACGAGCGTGCGCCCGAGTTCCGGCATGCGCTCGGAGGGATGCGTCGCCGCCATGCGGAACGTCAGGATCGACGCGTCCGGCTCGCCCGGCACGATGGAATAGGGCCGGCCTCCGGTGCCGCGGCCGGCCGCGATCGGCGGCTTGCAGGCGCCCATGCGGCGCAAGGGGTGCGCCTGGTAGTCGAGCCAGAGCCCGGTGGTGTCGATGACGCTCTCCGGGTTGTGGCAGTGGCCGCAGTTCGCGTCGAGGTAGGAACGCGCCAGGTGTTCCGTCGCGGCCTCGCCGAGCAGCCAGTCGGCGTTGCGCGGCCAGCCGGACCGGTGGGGGAGTCCGCTCAGCAGGCCACGGTCGCGCCAGGCGTCGAGCTGGTTGGCATCGGCGCCGTGGTAGCCCCGGTTCAGTTGGCGCGTCCGGATCCCGAGGGGCAGGAGTTCGCGCGCGGCGTCCGTCGCGTGACAGGAGGCGCACTCGTTGCGGGTCGGCACGACGTAGTCGAGCGGCGCGGTCCCGCCGTCGACGGCGAGGTCGAAGCGCTCGATGGCGCCGCCCACCGAGAGGTGGGCATCGTCTCCGCGCCAGACGTAGGGCAGGGCCTCCCAACCCGAGTCCTGCCGGACGAGCAGCCTGGTCTCGACCAGCCGTACCGCGCCGGGGTCGAGGCCGGCCACGTCACCGTCCCAGCCCCGCGCGGCCTGCGCGACGTCGCCGCTCGCGGGGTAGAAGAAGGTCTTGGACAGCACCGTGCCGACCGGCAGTTCGTAGCGCGCGTGGCCGGCGAACGCCCCGCTGGCGCCCGGTGGCATCCAGACGGTGCGCAGCTTCAGCGCATGGTCCATGAACAGCGGCGTGTTGACGTCGTAGGGCGTGACGTCGCGGCCGAGCACCAGGCGGTCGCCGCGCACCTGTAACACGCCCCAGGCGGACAGGCGCTCCGGATAGCCGCCCGGGGCATGGAAACGCACCTCCGGTGGGGTGCAGGCGGCGAGGGCGAGGGCGATGGCCGCGAACGGCGGGAGGACAGACCGCCCAAAGTGCGGGCCAGACACGTCGACGGACGCGGCTACCGCCCCGGCAATGTCACCGGCGCCAGCTTCTCGTGTGCGCAATCGTGTGCGCTCCCGTCCACTCCGGGATTCGCGTAGCCGCCGTCGGCGTCGAGGTCGAGTACGGCGGTGTCGCCGGTGCAGATGGCGAACGCGGCGCCGGTCTTCTCCGGGTTGTGGAACCCGTCCCAGACAATGTCCGGCAGGCTTCCGGACGCGCCGTAGAGCGCCGTGCGCACCGCGTCGAGTTCGGCCAGGTCCGGGGCATGGCCGCCACGGCCGAAGGTGTTGCCGTAGACGAAGAGGGTCTCGGGGTAGGGGTCGAACGTCGGCTGCACCTCGCGTTCGCCGGAGTAGCCGGCGCTGAAGTAGCTGCTGATCAGGATGTTGCCCGTGCGGTGACCGGCGATCCGGTTGTCGAACACCTCGACGCGGTCGTGGGCGCTCACGATGACGCCCGACCCCGCGGGAACGGAGGCGACGGCGGAACCGGGCGCGCCGAAGTTCGCGGTGCTGTTGTCGAGGACATCGTTGTCGAACACCCGGGCGCTGTGACCCGCCTGCGGCAGGTCCGGCATGTTGAACACGAGGATGCCGCCGGTGTTCCTGGTCGCGACGTTGCCGTGGACGTCCGCGCGCACGGTGTTCTCGATCTCGATCCCGGCAACGTTCCACTCCGCCCGGTTGTTGCGCACGATGACGTTGCGCGACTGGCCCACGTAGATGCCGGCGTCGGAGGCCGCGATGGCCACCGACTCCTCCACGAGGGTGTTCTCCGTCTGGACGGGATAGATGCCGTAGGCGCCGTTCGTCGTGTCCGGTCCGTTCGTCCACTCGGTGCGGACGCGGCGCACGGCGATGTTGCGGCCGCCGTTGATCTTGAGGGCGTCGCCCGCGGTGTCCTCGATCGCGAGGTCCTCGATGGTGAAGTCGCTGCCGGTGACGAGCACGCCCTCGGCCCCGGCGACCTGTTCCGCGAACCGCAGTACGGTGGCGTCCATGCCGGCGCCGCGGATCGTCACTCCGTCCGCGGTGAGCGTGAGGCCGCGGCGGAAGTCGAACGTGCCCGGCGGGACGTCGATGACATCGCCGGGCGCCGCGGTTTCGAGCCGCAGCCGGAGCGCGTCGGCCGTGAAGACCGGGGCAGCCGCCGCGGGATCCTGGGAGCGCGTGTCGGGGGTGGGTCCACAGCCCCAGGCGAGCGTTGCGATGACGATGATGGCGAATGGTGTCTGTCGGTGCATCTGAACTCCCGTCAGCTCTCGGAAAGGGGGGGCGCCGCGGCGCCGTCGAGACGCCCCATCCAGCCCTCGTCCAGGTGTGGCGCCCGGCGACCGGAACGCGACCGCAGCGCCTCCAGCGCTTGCGCGCGCCCGCCGGAACGGAGATGGGCCGCGATCAACGTGTCGATGAACAGGTCGCGCTGCGCGTAGCTGCCGCCTAGACGCGGTGTCTCGGGGCAGATCACGTACAGATCGTCCGCCGCCCTCCGGTAATCCCGCTGCGCATAGGCGGCAAACGCGCGGCAAATGACGGCCCCAATGTCCCCGCAGGGTTGCCGGCCGGCGGCGACGCCCGCGTCGACCTCGTCGATGAGGTCGCCGAGCGCTTCGTGTTCCCCGGCCGAGGCGAGGGCCACGGCGGCGTGGACGTTGGCGAACGGTACACCCGCCTTGCGGAAACGGTCGTCGGTGAACGCCGCGAGCTCCCGCAGCTCAGCGGGGCGCAGGGGGTGCCCCTGCAGGGCCGCGCGCCAGGCGAAGGCCGCGCAGTCGATCATGGTGAACATCGGCAGCGTCCGCGAGACCGACGGGCGGATGCCGTCCCGGTAGATCTCCATGGCGCGCTCCGGCTCGCCGAGCTGCAGCGCGAACAGGGCCCGGTGCCAGCACAGGTGGCAGTGCAGTACGGCGGAGCGGTCGTAACACGGCAGCCAGTCCGCGATGAACGCTTCGCCCTGCGCGGCTGCGCCGGCTTCGTAGTAGCCGTGGGCACGGGCGTGGGCGGCGTTGGCGTTCGTCGGCCGGGCCGCGAGCGCGCGGTCGACGAGGGGGATGCCCCGGTCACAGTCCCCGGCCTCGATGTACGCCCAGCCGAGGAAGGTGTCGAACCACCAGTCCTCTCCCCAGTGGGGCGCCACCCTTTCGAGCAGAACGACCTGGCGCTCGGGGAAGTCCCGGAAACCGCCGAAGCCGAGCAGGCCATAGACGCCGAGGGCCAGCGACAGGGGCAACGCGTCCCGGGGATAACGGTCGGCGTGCGCCTCGAGCAGGTGGAGGGCGCCGGCGGAGTCGCCCTCGGTGGCGCGCGCGATGATCTCGACGTGGTCCCGCTCGCGGGGCGTGGCCGAGGCGGCCAGCTCGCGGGCGCGTTGCAACGCCGCGCGGGCGTCCCCGGTACGTCCCTCCAGCAGCAGCGTCCGCGACCGCACGCAGTAGGCGAGCGCGAAGTCCGGGTCGGCCGCGAGGGCCGCGTCGATGCGTTCGGCCGCCCCGGGTTCGGAAGCGAACGACAGGTCGAGGGCCTGCACGTAGGCCTCGGCCGCGGCCTCGGACGCCACGGTGAGCGGCTGGTCGAATCGGTCGGTGATCACGGAGGGGGTGCGCGGAATGGTGGCTCAGGGGATCCGCCGCGCGAGGCCGGCGTCGGCGAGGTCGTCCCAGAGGGCCTCGGGCAATGCCGCCGCCATCAGGTCGAGGTTCGCCTGGACCTCGTCCACGGACCACACACCCGGGATCACGGACGCGACCGCGGAATGCCGCAGCGGGTACTGCAACGCCGCCGCGCGCATGTCCGCGCCGTGGGCGGCGCATACTTCGCGAATCTGTTGCGCGCGCTCCCACCGGGCGTCGTCCGCGGGCTTGTAGTCGTAGGTCGCCCTGCGCCGCTCGTCGACGGCGAGCAACCCCGAGTTGTAGGGGCCGCCGACGATGACGGACACGTTGCGCGCCGCGCACTCCGGCAGGAACGTGTCGAGCGGCGCCTGTTCGAGCAGCGTGAAGCGTCCCGCGAGCAGGAAGCAGTCCGGGTCGAAGTCGGCGAGCACGCGGGCGCAGACTTCCCAGTTGTTGACGCCGAGACCGAACGCCCGGATCGTGCCCTCGGCGCGCAGGTCCGCGAGCGCCGGCAGCGCGCCCCTGGCGGCGGATTCGTAGACGCCGGGTTGGTCGTCGCCATGGGTCCAGAGATCGATGTCGTGGCACAGCAGGATGTCGACGCGGTCGAGCCCCAGGCGCTCGAGACTCGCCTCGAGGGACGCGCGGGCGGCCTCGTAGGTGTAGTCGTAGCGAAAGTCGACCGGTTCGGCGTCACGCATTCCCGGGTTCCGTTCGCCCTCTCCGGACGGCACCAGCAAGCGGCCCACCTTGGTGGACAGCGCGAAGTCCTCGCGGGGCAGCCCGGCGAGTCTCCCACCCAGCCGCTTCTCGCTGAGTCCGTGTCCGTACAGGGGCGCGGTGTCGAAATAGCGGATGCCGCCGTCGACGGCGGCCTGGACGATCGCGGCGACGGTGTCGTCATCGATGCGCGCCCCGACCGCGCCCAGCGGCGCGCCGCCGAAACCGAGCGTGCTCACGACGATGTCCGTGCGGCCGAGGGGACGGGTCTCCAAGGGATCGATCCCGGCGTCGATGCGTTGCGCGGCATCTTCCGGCTTTTGCGGTCGCGGCACAATCGCGGGGCGGTGAGAGTCGAAAAGGGGCCGCGCCGTCTTGCGGAAGGTGATGCCGAGGGGGGAGAGCGGCGGTTCCTCGGGTCGGTTGCCGGCGTCAGGTACCCTGCGAGCCCGACCCTCCCTCAGTCGGCCGCTGCGTAACGGGTTGCGGGCCCGTTGCCGATTACGCGCAGCAAGCGCGCTTCCTGTAGCGATTTCAGCGCGCGCTGCGCCTTGCGTTCGTCGAATCCGGTGCTGGCCATCAGCTCTCGCGTGCTGATCGAGTGCCGCGAGGCCACCGCCGGCCACGAGTCCGCGGCGGCCTTGGTCAGCTCGCCCATGACGTGGGGTCCGGCCAGTTCGCGAGCCAGCGCCTCGGGGCTCCGGTAGATCGAGAGTACGAGGTACGGTGGTTGCCACCGATACCTCGGCAATGGAAGATGTGCCCGAGCTGCCTGGAGACGCAGCGACTGGAGTCCCAGCCCGCGCTCCTCCGCCAGGTTCATCTGCGAGAAGACGTAGTGCAGCACGGGATTTCGGCTGAGCATGGGCGCGTCGAGCGACTGCATCTGTTCCAGGGTGATCGGTTCGACCGGCAGTCCGGGACTCATGACCGCGACACGGTCCGGCGTCACCACGACCTGGCACTTCGCGCCGGCGATCCCGTAGTCCCGATGGATGAAGGCGTTGACGACAGCTTCCCGCACCATCTCGTAGAAGGGGTCGAGTAGACGTACGTGCTCCGCCTGCGACCGGTCGATGGGATCGGGCAACCGTGCCCGTAGCCAAGCCATCACCTCTTGGGGAGCGAAAACCTGCGGGCCGTCGAAGTCGCGCACCTCCTCCCGGCCATCGGCAAAGTGGATGGTGCCAAGCACGCCAGCATGGGCCAGCGCGGTTCTCGGCTCGCTGCCGAAAAGCAGGAATCCGAATCCCGTTGGCACGAACCGCCCCGGCGCCGCTTCGCACAGGAGGCCCAGCCGCAGAAGGCGCCGCGTGAACGCCGCTTCATCCTGATCGATGTTTGCGGAATGGCGGTAGCGCTCCAGCGCGGGCGGCGACAGATCACGGAGTTCGACCGCACTCAGTTCCGATTCCAGTTCGGACAACCGTTCGGCGAGCGCGGTGGCGTCGTCCTCCCATGCTTCTGCGCGTGCCAGCGCTTGCTCCAGGAACGATCTGTTCTGGTCGCGAATCTGGTGTTGGAGATCCACGTCGAAGAGGTGGACCTCGACCCCATTGTCCTGCAGGTAACGGATGCCCCTGCGATCCACTGTCGGATCGGGATCCTCGATTCCGACCCAGACCTCTTTGATCCGGGCGCGGACGATGCGCTCCGCGCAACTCAGCTTCGGCGCTTGACGCGCTCCCGGCGCACACGGCTCCAAGGTGCAGAACAGCACGGCGCCGCTCAATGGAGCGTCCCGCAGCTTCCGTTCGATCAAGGTGTATTCGGCATGGTCGCCTTCTCGGAGTTCGCCGCGGCAGGCGCTTACGGCGTCCTCGCCCGCGCGCCAGATCACCGCGCCGACGCGAGGCGTCGCTTTGCCGTCCGTGCGGCGCTCAGGCAGGGACTGCCGCATGACGTCCACGGCGAGTTCCATCAGTTGGCGGGGGTCGAGTTGCGTCAAGTTGGACATGCGCTGGCGTTCCCATCGGCGAGTAGCCCCGGCGTTCTGCCACCCACGTAGCAGCCCTCCCGACGCGGCCGAATCCGAGGAAGCGATCATGTCACATCCAGGAGTGACTAATGTCGGGAAAATATCTTCGTTTTCATCTCATACGAAAAATCCCGACATTTTTGGTCCCGTTCCGTCGGGGTTTAAGATCCGATGGCGAAGACGTGGTGATAATCCCGACAAGCTGGGGCGTCTTCTGTCGGGATTCCCAAGTGGGGATACCAAGCCACCGGTCCGCGTCCGGGCTGGCCATGGGGCGCTACACTCCGCCGAGGAAATGGCCGCGTGGGCGGGGCAACCGGGCGTCGTCGGGGCGCGCCTGATGATGGGTGCTCCGGCGCCGCCCGTCGTCGCCACGCACGGCATCGATCGCGTGTTCGCGGCCGGGGCGAGGCTCGGGCTGCCGGTGAACGTGCTGTGTTGGGGCAACCTCGCGACGTTCGCCGAGGCGGCGGAGCGGAACCCGGACACGCAGCCCCCGGACGAGCCGTTCGGCGACCTGGAGCGGGTGCTCGGCCTCGCGCGCTTCGACCACGTGGCGATCAAGATCTCCGGGGCCTGCACCCTGTCGCGGGAGCCGTTCCCCTTCGCGGACATCTGGGATCCGCTGGCGCGCATCTTCGACGCCTTCGGCCTGCACCGTTGCCTGTGGGGCACGGACTGGGCCCGGGCGGTCCAGGTCGTCTCACCCCGGGACGCGGTGGAGGCCTTTCGCGTCACGGACCGGCTGTCCGACTCCGACCGGGCCGTGCTGATGGGCGGCAGCCTGGCGCGAATCTACGGATGGAGCCCGGAGTGAAACGCACCGAGCGGCGGCGGCCCTGCCGGGTCAGGGCTCGCCGCCGCTCGGTGCGCTGTCGTCCGTGCAGCCGTCACTCCGCCCCCGCCAGCACGGACAGGATTCGAGCCCCGCCCATCGCGGGTTGCGTCAACTCCGTCTTGACGGTTCGGTGGGGCTTCGTTTGCGTCACCCAGACGCGCATGGACGACCCGTCGTCTCCGCTCAAGTCGACGCGGTACGCGTCGAACGCGCCTGCCGCGGTCTCGACCGACTCGGTTGCCGCCACCGCGAGCTGCACGAGCTGGACGGTGCCCGTGGCCGGCTGGAAGGCCCGTAGCTGCGTCTCGAAGCCCACCGTGAGCGGCATGGTCGCCAGCGTCGTCTCGAGGTGGCCGACGACCGGTTCTCCGATCGGCACGCTGATGGGGGTCTTGCGCTGGCCCGGCATCGATATCTCGCCGCCGATGCGGGTCTCTCCGAAGTCGAGCTCGATGCGCGCCGGGCCCTGCTGGATGCTGCGGTGCACGGGCCGCAAGTCGTCCACGCGCACCAGGACGGTGTCCTTGCTCTTGCCCATGGGCGCGTCCACGGTCGTCGCGATCTCCCAGACCTCTTCGCCTCGATGCGTGGCGCGGTTGCGTGCGACGGTGGTGGTCATCGTCATGGTCTGTCCGCCGGCCTGCATGGTCACGTCGTAGGTCAGCGTTGCCGGTTCGAGCATCGTCCCGTCGAGGTCGGGCGGCGCCAGGTCCGCGCGGGCGACGATGGCTTCGGGCATCTCCACGTCGGCGATGTCCACGCGCAACGCCGCGAGCCTCTCCGCCACGTCCGGCGCCATGTCCTCCTGGAAGCGGCCGTCGAGATGTTGCGCCAGGAACCGCTCGATGTCGGCGAACATGGCGAGCCGGTTCTCCCGGCCGGCGAAGCCGTGCCCTTCGTCGGGCGCGAGCAGGTACTCCACGGGCCGCTCGAGGTCGCGCAGCGCGACGACGATCTGTTCGGATTCCGCCTTCTTCACGCGTGGATCGTTCGCGCCCTGGATGATGAGCAGGGGCGCCTCGATCCTCCCCGCGTGGAAGAACGGCGACTGCGACTCCAGGCGCGCCCGGTCGGCCGCGTCGTCGGGGTCGCCCACCCGCCGCATGAACATCTCCTTGATGGGTCCCCAGTACGGCGGGATCGAGTTCAGCAGGGTGACGATGTTGGACGGTCCGACGATCGACACCCCGGCGGCGTAGAGTTCCGGCGTGAACGTCACGCCGGCGAGGGTCGCGTAGCCCCCGTAGGAGCCGCCCATGATCGCGACCTGCTCCGGATCGGCGATGCCCGTGTCGACGAGATGCCGCACGCCGTCGGTGATGTCGTGCTGCATGATGCCGGTGCCCCACTCGCCGTTGCCTTCGTTGAGGAACCGCTTGCCGTAGCCGGTGGAACCCCGGAAGTTCGGCATCATGACGGCGTAGCCCCGGTTGGCGAGGAACTGCGCCATCGCGTTGTAGCCCCAGGTGTCCCTTGCCCAGGGCCCGCCGTGCGGGACGATCACCGTCGGCAGCCGTTTGGCCGCGACCCCCCGGGGCGTGACCAGATAAGCTGGAATCTCCCGCCCGTCCCGGGCCTGGTAACGGATGGGCTGCATGTTCGCGAGCTGGTCGCTCGGCAACTCGGGGCGGGCGTCGTAGAGCTTCGTGAGCGTCCGGCCACCGCGCTCGTAGAGGTACACGGCGCCGGGATTGACGTCGCTCGCGACGGCGACGATGACCAGCGTCTCGTCCTCCGTGGACGACGCATAGCCGAACTCCCCGTCCGGCAGCCGCTCGCGGAGCCACTCGAGTTCCTGTGCGAGCGCATCGGTCCGCGGGTAGATGCGTACGCGGTCGCCGACGTACAGGGTCGCGACCAGCTCCTCGGTGGCGTCGGAGAACCAGGCGCCGCCGAGGTCCACCCGGCCCTCCGGGTCGGAATCCACGATTTCCTCCGCGCCCGTGGCGACGTCGACCAGCAGCAGGCCGACCAGGTCCACGCCCTTGTTGCTGGCCACGTAGACCCGCTTGCCGTCCTTGTGGAAACGGCTGGCGGCGCAGGTCTCCTCCCAGCCACATGCGTAGAGCACTCGGCCGAGCACGCCGTCCTCGACGACGACGATCTCCGTGCCGCCGTCCGGGCGCTGCCGCATGGCGAGCCGCACGGTGCCCGCGAGGTCGGCCACCCACTGGCTGACGTTGGTGTCGTTCTCGATCAGGAGCGTGCGTTCGCCCGTATCGATGTCGAGCCGGTAGACGTCGTGCAGGGCCGGGTCGCGGTCGTTGATGCCGACGATGATCTGTCCGGGCGTGCCCTCCGGTACGGCATAGATCGCCGCGGTGATGCCCTCGATGGGCGTCAGGTCCCGGGCCGGCGGGACGCCGGAAGCCTCTTCGGCGGCTGCGGCCGGGTCGACCGCGTAGACGTGGAAGTCCTCGGTGCCGCCCTCGTCCTGGATGAACAGCACGTAGCGGCTGTCCTCGGTCCAGAAGTGGCTGCCCAGGGGGCGCTTGGTGTCCGCCGTGAGCGGGCGCGCCGCGTCGAAGGGCTCGTCGACGTGCTTCACCCAGACGTTCATCACCCCGCGGTAGGGCTTGCCGAACGAGATCCACTGACCGTCGGGCGAGAGTCGGGCGCCGGCGATCTCGGGGTCGCCGAAGAACACGTTGCGATCGATCAAGGGCGGCAGCGCGGCCTGTCGCTCGGCGGCGGCATCCTCGGCGGCCGTCGCGGGTGTCGCCCAGAAAAGCAGTGCGAACCACAGGGCGAATCCGGTGAGGCGGTGGACGTGGTCGTATCTCTGGCGGGGGTCCTGGTCGTCGGGCATCGTCACTCTCCTTTTGCGTGCCGTTGCAAGGGGTCCGTCCCGGGGGATGTTAGCGGGAGTGCGGCGAACCGCGTTGGAGTTTCTCTTGGCAGCCCCGCCGCCTCGCTATACTCCTCCAATCCCCGCGGTTGGAGCCGCGTCATGCCCGCCGACTCCGGCGTAGCCGTGCCCGATCCGCGGCAACGCGTTCAATACCAGCCGGACGAGAGTCCACCGCACCTGCTGTCCCTGGGGTTCGGGGCGCAGGCGACGCTGATGATCGTGGGCGGCGTGGTATTGACGCCGGCCATCGTCGTGCGCGCCGCCGGCGGCACGGAGGCGTTCCTTTCCTGGGCCGTCTTCGGGACATTGCTCGTGAGCGGTCTCGCCACCGTCCTGCAGGCGCTCAAGGTCGGCCGCGTGGGCGCCGGCTACATCCTGTTCATGGGGACCTCGGGCGCGTTCATCGCGGTGAGCATCACGGCGCTCGCGGAGGGCGGCCCCGGGCTGCTCGCGGCCCTGGTCGTCGCGTCCTCGCTCTTCCAGTTCCTGTTCGCCGCACGCCTGTCGTTCGTGCGCCGCGTGGTCACGCCCATGGTCGCGGGCGTCGTCATCATGCTGATCTCGGTCACGGTGACGCCGATCGCGTTCGACATGCTCGACGACGTGCCCCGGGGTGCGCCGGCGGTCGCTGCGCCCGTCAGCGCGGGCCTCACGCTCGTCGCAATCCTGGTCGTCGGCGCGGTGGGCACGGGCGTCGTGCGCCTCTGGGCGCCGCTGATCGGCATCGGCGTGGGCGGTCTCGCCGCCGGCTTCTTCGGGCTCTACGACCTGACGGCGGTGATCGCCGCGCCCTGGTTCGGGGTGCCGGCCGTGGCGTGGCCCGGGCTCGACCTCGACCTGGGCCCGGGGTTCTGGGCCCTCCTGCCGGCCTTCGCGTTCGTGACCCTGGTCGGCGCCGTCGAGACGGTCGGCGACTCCATCGCCGTGCAGCGCGTGTCGTGGCGTCGCCCGCGCGCCGCGAACTTCCGCGAGGTGCAGGGGGCGGTGAACGCGGACGGCGTCGGCAACCTGCTGTCCGGCCTGATCGGGACCGTGCCCAACACGACCTACTCCTCGAGCGTCGCGGTCGTCGAGATCACCGGCGTGGCGGCACGGCGCGCCGGCGTCTACGCGGGGGTCCTGCTCGCGTTGCTGGCGTTCCTCCCCAAGCTGGCGGCGCTGCTGCTGGCGGTGCCCAACCCGGTGTTCGGCGCGTTCACGCTGATGATGATGGGCATGCTGTTCGTGCAGGGCATGCGCCTGGTGATCGCCTCGGAGATCGACTCGAAGCAGGCCATGGTCGTCGGGCTCGCGTTCTGGCTGGGCGTCGGCTTCCAGAACCAGGACGTCTTTCACGACCTGATGAACGCCCGCTGGGCCTCGCTGCTCGAGAACGGCATGACGGTCGGCGGCTTTTTCGCGATCGCCGCCACGCTGCTGCTCGAACTGCTGGAACCGCGCCGCAGCCGGTTGCGGATTCCGTTGTCGCGGGTGGCGTTGCCGGACCTGCACCGGTTCCTGGACGGGATCGCGGAGCGGGCGAAGTGGGGCGCGACCTCCGCCGGGCGGCTCCGGCTCGCGGGGGAAGAGGTGCTCGCCCGGCTGGTGGAGCTTCGCCCGCGCTCCGACGGCACGCTGCTGGTGCTCGTACGCCGCAACCGGGAGGGTGCCGAGCTCGAGTTCGTGGCCGCGCCGAGCGGGGCGAACGTCGAGGACCAGATGCTCGTCCTCGACACCAAGAAGGAGTTTGCCCTCGACGACGTGTCCCTGCGCCTGCTCGACCATGCGGCCGAGTCCGTCCGGCACCAGCAGTACTACGACACCGACTTCATCACGGTGCGCGTCCGCGGCGGTCCGGAAGGCTGACAAACGTCTACGGCATGGCTGACGGATCGGGCTACAAGGTGCTGTGTGCGGCGATCGCCGACGGCGACGCGGACACGTTGCGCGCGGCCGCCGGATCCGACCCCGAGGCCGCCCGTCACTGGAAGCCGATCATGGACGCGGCCTTCGCCGGCAGCGCCGACATGATCGGGGTGCTGCTCGACGCCGGCGCGGATCCGAACGCGGTCGCGGGCACGCCCGGCCGCCACAGTCCGCTCGTGCGGGCCATGCAGCCCCACGCGACGATCCCCAAGCACGCGGGCCACGACGCGGCGGTGGGCGTGCTGCTGACGCGCGGCGCGGACCCGGACCTGGCCGCCGGCCCCCACGGGATGCCGCCGCTCCTGTACGCGGCGATGGGCGGCTTCGAGGGGTTCGTCGAGAAGCTGCGCGCCGCCGGCGCGCGTTTCGACATCCACGGCGCGGCGATGCTGTACGACTTCGACACCCTGCGTGCGGAGATCGCCCGCGTGGGCGTCGACTTTTCGGACGCACGCGGACGCACGCCGCTCCAGCACCTGGCGTGGTCCGGCATGTGGAAGCTCCCGCACGTCGGGTCGGAGCGGGCCCTCGAGTGCCTGGACGTGCTGCTCGAGGCCGGCGCCGACATCGGCCTGTACGAACGGATGCTGGAAGGCGACGAGGCGTTCCCGGCGACGGCGCTGTGGCGCGCGGTGTCCTGGCAGGAGCACGTCGCGCTCGTGCGCGCCCTGCTCGCCGCCGGGGCGGACCCGAAGAGTTCCGTGTTCAGTGCCGGTTTCGGTGGGAACGAGGAGATCCTCGAGACGCTGCACGCGCACGGTGCGGACTGGAACTGGCGGCTGAACGGCCGGACGCCGCTGCTCGACCTCATCCACTGGCGAAGGCCGGGCGCCGTGCCGTGGCTGCTCGAGCACGGCGCGGATGTCGCGGCCACGGACCCCGACGGTCGAACGGCATTACACTTGGCCGCGCTCCGGGGCGTGAAGGTGGACTACCTGGAATCCCTCGTCGCCCACGGAGCGGACCCGGCGGCGCGGGACGGCGCCGGGGATACCGCGCTCGACCTCGCCCGCCGGAAACGACGAACCAGGGCGGTCGCCTACCTGGAGCGCCTGTAGGACCCCAAAAGCAAGGAAGACTCGATGCTCAAAACCACCCAGCTCGGCAGGAACAGCGGCCTGCGCGTCTCGGAACTGTGTCTCGGCACGATGAATTTCGGCCAGCCGGGCAGGGGCCACCAGGGCGACTGGACGCTCGGGCCCGACGCGGCCAGACCGATCTTCAAGGCCGCCCTCGACCAGGGCCTCTTCTATTTCGACTGCGCGGACACGTACGGCGTCGGCGCATGCGAGGAGGTCGTGGGCGGGCTCCTGCGCGAGTTGGCGCCCCGCGACGAGTACGTCTTCGCCACCAAGATCGCCATGCCCATGGGCCGGGGCGCCAACCAGGGGGGGTTGTCCCGCAAGCACATCATGGAAGGGGTGGACGCGAGTCTCCGGCGGACCGGCCTCGACTACATCGACCATCTCGTCATTCACCGGCATCCGCACGGCGTACCGGGCCACGCCGAGACGCCCATCGAGGAGAGCCTCGAGGCGCTGCACGACGTCGTGAAGGCGGGCAAGGTGCTCTATCTCGGCGCCTCGTCGATGTTCGCCTGGCAGTTCACGGAACTGCAGATGACCGCGGCGGCGAACGGCTGGACGAAGTTCGTCTCGATGCAGAACCACTACAACCTCATCTACCGCGAGGAAGAGCGCGAGATGAACCCGTGTTGCGCGAGGACCGGCGTGGCGCTCATGCCATGGTCGCCGCTGGCGCGGGGGATCCTGGCGGGCTCGTACCGGGGCGGCTTCGATGCGGGCACGACGGACCGTTCGAAGGGCGGTGACCGCCGACGTACGGAAAGCCTGTACCGGGGCGCCGCCGACTTCGCGATCGCGGACCGCGTGGTGGAGGTGGCCGAGCGATACGGCAAGGCGCCCGCGCAGATCTCGCTCGCCTGGCTCCTCAACAAACCCGAGGTCTACGCGCCGGTGGTCGGCGTCTCGCGCATCGAGCAACTCGAACAACTCGTCGGCGCGGCCGAGATCGAACTGTCGGCGGAAGACGTGACGTACCTCGAGGAGCTGTACCAGCCGGTCGAGAACCTGCTCTCGATCGGGTACTCCTGAGCTTCGTGGACCGCGTGCGGTGAAGTTCCCCCCAGGGCGCGCCGAGCTGCCGGGAAGGCCGTGGGTTCTCCCGCTCGCCCTCGCGGGGCTGCTGCTCGGGGGCTGCGCGGCCACGCCGACGCTCGCGACGTTCCGGATGGACGATCCGCCGTGTTACGACCGGGCCCGGCGGGGAAACGTCCCGGTGGTGGACTCGCACTTGCACTTTCGGCCGTTCGGCGGCCCGGCGCTGCCGTTCGACGAGGTCGTCGGCTATCTCGAACGCTCCGGCGTGCTGTTCGCCAACGTCTACGGCATCGGCCAGATGCTGCCGCTCGACTCGTTGTGCACCTATTACCTGGACTGCCCGGGAACGCCGGTAACGCCCACCCTGAAGAACGACTTCGCCAACGCCATGGCCCACGCGGAGTCCGCTCGGCGCGACGTGCATCTCACGCTGTCGATGACCTTTCCCGATCTCGGACGGCCCGAGACCGTGCTGCCGCGCATGCGGCTGCTGGACGAGGAGTTTCCGGGCCGCTTCGGCTGGATGGGAGAGGTCAACCTCGTCAAGCAGGCGCTGTTCGGCAACTGGCACCGCGCCGTCCCGCTCGGGAAGATCCGCGACTGGGCGCCGTTCATGGCGGAACTGCGGGATCGCGGGATCCCCCTCGCCGTGCACGCCGATCTCGGCAACCACAGGGAACCCACGGCCTACCTGGACTGGATCGAAGCGTTGCTCCGGCACTATCCGGACAACGTCATCGTGTGGATGCACCTCGGGCTGTCGCGGGAGCTCGTCGATCTCGATGCCGGCAACCACGTCGCCATCCTGACGTCCATCCTCGAGCGGTACCCGAAGGCGATGCTCGACATTTCCTGGCGGGTTCTCGAGGACCATGTGTTCTCGGACCCGCGCAAGCGGGCCGTGTACGCGGCCTTCCTGAACGCCCACTCGGAGCGGATCCTTCCGGGCACGGATTTCGTGGCGTCGGCGAACCGGACGTTCGCGGACTACCGATCGGACCTGGAGGCGACCAGCCGCATCCTGCGATACCTCGACGACACCGCCTTCCGTAACATTGCGCTCGGCCGGAACTACTTCCGGCTGCTGAACCTGGACTACGAGGCCCCGCCCGTCTGCGGGGCGCCGGACAATGGAGGGTAGCCATGCACATCGACGTGATGGTCGGCACCATGACCTGGGCGGAGAGCGCGGACCTGGCCGTGCGGCTGGAGGGCGCCGGCTTCTCGGGCATGCTCTTCACGGAGACGAGCCAGGTGCCGTGGATGAGCATCGCGGCGGCCGCCACCGCCGCCCCGACCCTGGAGTTCTCGACCGGCATCGCGGTGGCGTTTCCCCGCAGCCCGATGATCGCGGCACAGGTCGCCTGGGAACTCGCGCGCAACACCGGGGGCCGCTTCCGCCTGGGCCTCGGCAGCCAGGTGCGGGGCCACATCGTGCGCCGCTACTCGGCACGCTGGGACAAGCCGGCGCCGCAGATGCGGGACTACGTGGCGGCCTTCCAGGCCTGCATCCGGGCGTTCCGGGGCGAGGAGCGGTTGGCGCACGGCGGTCCGTACTACGACCTGAGCCTGCTGTCCGGGAACTGGGCGCCGCCGCGGCACGAGTTCGAGGACGTGAAGGTCGATATCTCCGCGGTGGGTCCGTTCATGTGCCGTGTCGCCGGGGAACTCTGCGACGGACTGCACGTGCATCCGATGCACTCCATGCCCTACATCGAGAACCGGCTCCTGCCGGCGGTGGCGGAAGGCGCCGCGCGGAGCGGCCGGTCGAAGGGCGACATCGACCTGATCGTGCCCGTGTTCGCGATCGCCGGCGACACGCCGGAGGAGCGCGCGCCCAAGGTGCAGCGCGCGAAGACGCAGATCGCGTTCTATGGCTCGACGCCGAACTATGCCTTCCAGTTCGAGGACCTCGGCTTCCCCGGCACCGGGCCGAAGCTCAACCAACTCATGCGCGCAGGGGACCTCGAGGGGATGGCAGCGACGGTCACGGACGAGATGCTGGACGCGTTCGCCCTGGTCGCGCGCTGGGACGACATGGCGGATGCGCTGGTCGCGCGGTACGCCGGGGTGGCCGAACGGGTCGTGCTCTACCTCGCGCTGGACGACATCTCGGGTGCGCCGTCGGGCCTCGACCGTTGGGGGGAGGTGGCGCGCGCCGTCCGGGCTGCTTGAGGCCCGGACCGATCAGCCCGTCACGTCGGCGAGGGCGTCGGCCCGCGATCCGTGAATGGCGATGATCTTGTCGAAGCCACTGACTTCGAAGACTTCCTTGATCGGGCCCGTCAGGGAGCAGAGCGCGAACTTCGCGCCCTGGTTCGAGAGGTACTTGGCCGTCAGCAGGACCGCCCGCAGGCCGGCGCTACTGATGTAGGAGAGTTGTTCGAGATCGACGATGACCGCGCGGTCATCGTCCTGGACGGCCGTGCGGATCGCCTGCTCGAAGTCGGCGCTGTTCGTCCCGTCGATGCGTCCGCCTATGGAGGCGGCCAGGACGCCGTCCTTGCGTTCGGTGGTCATGTCCATGGCGTTTCGTCCAGACCTGGGAGCTGCTTGATTCCGGGGGCGCACGATCATACCCGATCTTGACGAGGCCGTTCGCGCGTCCTTGGGCTCGGCGACGAGCGCCACCGGGGCGCGGGTTACACTCGCGCGCTTCGACCGCCCAAACGGTCGCCGGGAGCCTGTCTTGGCAGAACCCAGGAAACTCTCCGTCCGCACGATGGCCTCCTTCGGCATCGGGGAGGCCGCCGGCGCCTTCATGGGCTTGAGCTGGAGCGTCCTGCTCCTCTTCTTCTACCAGCAGGTGGTCGGCGTGGAAGCGTGGCTGGTCGGCCTCGCGATCGGGATCTCCGTGGCGATGGACGCGATCACCGACCCGCTGATCGGGGCATGGTCCGACCGCGTTCGCACACGGTGGGGACGCCGACACCCGATGCTGCTGGCGGCCGCGCTCCCGCTTGCCGTCAGTTTCGTGGCGCTGTTCAACCCGCCGCAGGGAATGTCGGACATCCAGGGGTTCCTGTGGCTCACGACCTTCGGCATCCTCGTGCGCGCCAGCTTCACCTTCTACAACATCCCGCACCTCGCCCTCGGCGCGGAGATGGCGCACGACTACTACCAGCGCTCGACCCTCTTCGCATACAGCGCCTTCATCAGCGCGATCTCGGTGGCCGTGTCGTACGGGCTGATCACGGGCTACTACTTTCCGACGGTCGAGGGGGTGTACGACCCGGGTTTCCTCAACCCGGACGGCTACCCGACGATGAGCGTGACCTTCGCCGTCGTGATGGTGGTCGCGATCCTGCTCTGCATCGCCGGCACCCGCGGGGAGATCCCCAACCTCCGGGAGACGCAGGAGCGCGGACAGGTCCAGGTCGTGACGCTCTTCACCGAGATCTGGGAAGTCCTGAAGAACGCCTCGTTTCGCGCCGTGTTCTTCGGCCTGCTGCTGGGCTCGCTGGTGGGCGGCGTCGAGTCGGCGTTCAGCCCGTTCATGGGCGTGCATTTCTGGGGACTGCGCACGGAAGACCTGTTCTACCTGGCTTTCGTGGGCCTCTTCTCCTTCCCTTTGGCGTTCGTGCTGATTCCCGCCCTGACCCGGCTGCTCGACAAGCGCATGGCGGTGATGCTGCCCCTCGCCTCCTGGATCACCGCGGTCAACGTGCCGATCTGCCTGCGGCTCCTGGACGTGCCGTGGTTCCCCGAGAACGGGTCGCCGTGGGTCTTCGGCATCTTCATGGCCTCGTCGACGGTCGGAGCGCTCTGCGCGCCCATCATCGGCGCGAGCGCCAACTCGATGCTGGCGGACGTCGCGGACGAGCACGAACTCGACACCGGCATCCGCCGCGAGGGGGTGCTGTACTCCGTACGGGCGTTCTCCCAGAAATCGACCCAGGCCTTCGGCACGGTGTTCGGCGGCATCCTGCTGAGCGCGATCGACTTCCCCGAGTTCGCGACGCGCGGAGAGGTGCCGGCGGAGACCATCTGGAACCTGGGTTTCATCGCCGGTCCGGCGACGTCGATCTTCTCGCTCCTGGCCCTCGGCTTCTACCTCCGCTACCGCATCAACCACCGGCGCCACGCCGAGATCGTCGCCGCCCTCGAGGCGCGCCGCTCGGAAGGTCCGGCCGGGAAGGCACTTGCGGGGGACGCCAGCTAGGTATAGCGTCCTTTCCTTTTTTTTTGGCGGGTGCGAAGAGATGCAAGTCGGAGACTGGAAGTCGACGCCGGAACTGGGGCCGCTCTATCGGGAGATCCGGAAGCTCGGACTCGAGCAGAACATCGCGGAACTCGACGCGTTCGGGTTCACGATACTGGAACCCGGGAAGGCGGCGCCGGTGGCGTGGGTCGAGGGACTCCGGGACAAGGTGCTCGAGGTCGCGGAACGCCGCACCGGGGTGAAGCACGACCTGGTCACGGGCGCCCATGGCCACCTCGACGTCCAGCCGCCGTTCAACCACCAGTACATCCTCTACTACCTGCTGCTGGAGGATCCGGTCTTCCAGCAGGCGATCTGCAACCCGTACCTGCTGGCCCTGCAGACCTACATGCTGGGGTTCGACTGCCGCATCTCGAGCTGCACGTCGTTCGTGAAGTGGCGCGACGAGGAAGGGTACGGCCCGACCCTCGGCCTGCATGCCGACACGCCGGTCATGCACCCGCTCCCCGTGGGCAAGGACACCCACACCGGCAACAGCGCCTTCCTGCTCACCGACTACACCCTGGACAACGGCGCCCTCGCCATGGTGCCGGGCAGCCACCGGTACGCGCGCCAGCCCCGCGCGGGCGAGGGCGCGGACGCCGCGATCCTGATCGAGGCGCCCATGGGCTCGCTCGTCGTCTGGAACGGCAACATGTGGCACGGCGCGTTTCCGCGCAAGACCGACGGCCTGCGGCTCGTGCTCACCATGTACTTCAACCGGTCGTACCTGTATCCGCAGGAGGACTACCGCCACAACGTCACCCGGGAGATTCTCGACGCGAATCCGAAACGGTTGGCGGTCCTGCTCGGCGTTTCCAACCCCAACATGTGGGACAGCGCGGCGGGTCCGGACTTCCGGGGCGCCGCCGCGATGATGCGCTCGGCCTACGAGGAGGCCGGCCTGCCGGTACCCACGGGCGGACGAATCACCGATCCGGAACCGGAGGAGGCGAACCTGGCCGCCGGGTAGTCCGGCAAGTTCCGGGCAAGTGACGAAGCGCAGCCGGCCGGGCTCCTTCCTGGCGCTGATGGACCTCGAAGCCCGCGGCGAGGACCGGTTCGTGGCTCCCGCCGCACCGGAACGAACCGGCACGATGTACGGCGGCCAGTTCCTGGCGCAGGGGCTCGGCGCGACGCAGCGGACGGTGGACCGCGACCGGGCGCCGCACTCCCTGCATGCCTACTTCCTGCGGACCGGAGACGTCAACCTCCCGGTCCAACTCGACGTGGAGCGGGTGCGCGACGGGCGGTCGTTCAGCTCGCGCGCCGTGACGGCGTCGCAGCAGGACCGGGAACTCTTTCGCATGACGGTGTCGTTCCACGTGCCGGAGGCGGGACCGGCGTTCGCCGCCCTGGAGATGCCCGAAGCGCCCGCGCCCGAGGGCGTCACCCTCACTTACAACGCCTTCAGCCGCGCCAACGGCGAGGCGGAGGACTGGGACGGCGAGGCGCGCGCGATGGACCTGCGGTACGTCAATCCCCCGATCGCCCCGCCGGGCGAACCGGTGCTGGAGGACCAGCGCCTGTGGATGCGGGTCGCGGAGGAGCTCCCGGAGGATCCGGGACTGCACGCCGCCGGACTGGCATACCTCTCCGACAGCACGCTGATCGACCACGCGGTGCTGCGCCACGGCCGCCGCTGGCAGGATCCGAGGCTCGTAGGGACGAGCCTCGATCACGCGATGTGGTTTCATGGGGCGGCGCGTGCGGACGAGTGGCTGCTCTTCGACCAGACCGTCGAGGCCACGGGCGGCGCCCGCGGTCTGACGACCGGGCGGCTGTTCGACCGCGGCGGAAGGCTGGTCGCGACGTGCCTGCAGGAGGGACTGATTCGATGGACGGGCGAGTGAGCGGACGGCCAGGAGCCTTGTCAATCGTCGCGTGGGGACTGGCGATCGCGGCGCTGGCGCAACCCGCGTGGGCGAACGGTGCCGGCGGCGAAGGGGACCTGGCGCCGCTTCCGGCGGACGCGTGGGGCCGCGCGCATGCGGCCCACCTGCTCGAGCGGGCCGGTTTCGGGGGCACTCCGGAAGCGGTCGATGCCCTGGCCGCCCTGGGGCTCGAGGGCGCCGTCCGCCGCCTGGTGCATTTCGACGGCGTACCGGGCGGCGCGGTCATGCCGGAGTTCGATCATTCGGGCGTGTTCGACCCCGGGCTCGACCCGTTCCCGCCGAGCCGTCCGGCCACCACGGAGGCTGCGAAGGCCAACGGCGAAGCGCTCGGCATCCAGGTGAAATCCGGGGGCAACCGCCCGATACAGCCGGTGGTCAACGCCTTCTTCTACTGGCTGCGCGCCAGCCGCCTGGAGACGGATCGCGTGGCCTACTGGTGGGCGAACCGGATGCTGGCGACGCCGCGTCCGCTGCAGGAGAAGGCGGCGCTCTTCTGGCACGGGCACTTCGCGACCAACGAGGACAAGGTCCGGGACTACCGGAAGATGCTCGGACAGGTCGAGCTGTTCCAGGAGCGCGGGCTCGGGAACTTCCACGCGCTCCTGGTCGCCGTGGCCAAGGACCCGGCCATGCTCGCCTTCCTCGACGCGGGCATCAACGTGAAGGGTTCCCCCAACGAGAACTTCGCCCGGGAGATCATGGAGCTATTCACCATGGGCCCCGGCAACTACACGGAGACGGACATCCGCGAGGGCGCGCGGGCGTTCACGGGCTGGAACTTCCGCGGCACGGAGTTCGCGCTCAACGCGGAGGACCACGACGACGGCGAGAAGTCCTTCCTGGGACACACGGGCGCCCTCGACGGCGAGGACGTGATCGCGGTGATCATGGAGCAGGAGGCGACCGCGCGGTTCGTCGCCGCGAAGCTGTACCGCTACTTCGTGCGGGAAGACCTCGACCCGGCGCTCGCGGAGGAACTCGGCCGGCGGCTCGGCGCAATGGACTTCGAGATCGCGTCGTTCCTGGCCATGCTGTTCTCGAGCCGTGACTTCTACGCGCCCGCATCCGTCGCGACACGCATCAAGGGCCCGGTGGAACTGGTCGTCTCGACCTACCGCAAGCTCGGGCTCGAGGAGCTGCCGGGAGTGCCGGACTTCAACGTCGTGACGGGGGGGCTGGGCCAGCACCTGCTGCATCCGCCCACGGTCGCCGGCTGGTCCCAGGGGCGGAGCTGGGTCACGCCGGGCCTCCTGTTCGAGCGCGGCAACTTCGTGCTGGACGTGGTGTTCCCGGACATCGCCTTCGTCCCGCCGGACCGCTACCCGCCGTATGGCGGCCAGATCCTGGCCGTCCACGAGCGGCTGCGCTCCGGGATGGACATCACCGCGGCCACGAAGCCGCCGGGGGTGGACACCGACGCGGACACCATGGCGGCTTCGAACCTGCTGGCGGACCGGGACGAGGCCTTCAACACGCGCTACGGCAGCTATCGCGGCTGGCAGATGGCCATCGAGCGCGTCAAGCCGATTCCGCGCCACACTGCGCGGCTGGACCTCGCGGGGATGATCCGCGGCGAGAACCTGCGGACGCCGCGCGAGGTGGTCGACAGCCTCGCGGAACGGTTCCTGTCCGTGCCGCTCGACGACGGCACGGCCCGGGGGCTGGCGGACCTGCTGTCGAGGGAACTCGGCACGGACGACGTCGCGGCCGCCGCGACCTGGCTCGAGGAGCCCCTGCGCATCGTGCTGCACGCGCTGCTCAGCCTGCCGGAATACCAACTCGGGTGACTCTTGGTGAACGTCGTGAACGAACACAAGCGATCGGGCATCAGCCGCCGGCGGCTGATGCAGGGCGTCGGGGTCGGCGGACTGGCCACGCTGGCCCCTCCGTGGCTGCACGCGGCAAGGACGGCCACCGGGGGCGACGACCGGGTGCTCGTCGTCTTCGAGCTGTCCGGCGGCAACGACGGCCTGAACACGGTCGTCCCGCATGGAGACGACGCCTACTACCGCCATCGGCCGACCATCGGCATTCGTTCCGGTGACCTCCTGCGACTCGACGATCACTACGGTTTCAACCCGGGCATGCTCGGCCTCCAGCGGCTGTGGGGCACCGGGGACCTGGCGATCGTCCATGGCTGCGGTTACGACAACCCGTCCTACTCGCACTTCACGTCGATGGCCTACTGGCACACGGGGGTCCCGAACGGGGGCGACGAGTTCGGCTGGGTCGGGCGCCTGGCGGATGCGCTCGACCCGGGCGGTTCCCCGAACTTCCTGATCAACGTCGCCTCGTCGCAGTCGCTCGCCGTGAAGAGCCGGCTGCATGCGCCCGTCGTGTTCGACGATCCGGAGCGCTTTCGGCGCAAGGCGTTCGCCTCGACGCGCGCGGCGATCGAGGGATTGCCGGAGCCGGGGGACGGCGGCAACGCGACGCGCGCCTACCTGCGCGACGTCGCGCGGAGCGCGCGCGAAGGGGCGCGGCTCGTGCGCGCGGCCTGGTCGAGCTACAGCTCGCCGGTGGACTACGGCATCGCCCCGGTCGACCTGCCGAAGGTCGCGGCCTGCATCGACGGCGGGCTGCCGGCGCGGCTCTACTACGTCTCCTTCCGCAACAACTCGTTCGACACGCACGTCCAGCAACCGGCCCTGCACCAGCGGCTGCTCTCGTACGCCTGCGACGCGATCCACGGCTTCATCCGGGACATGGAACGCCTCGGCCACGGCGACCGGGTGGCGGTGATGGTGTTCTCGGAGTTCGGCCGGCGGGTGCCGGAGAACTCGAACCTCGGCACCGACCACGGCGCCGCGAACCTGATGTTCCTCGCCGGCAAGCCCGTGCGGGGCGGACACTACGGCGAACCCCCGAGCCTCACCGACCTCGAGGAGGGCGACAACCTCCGCGCCACGGTGGATTTCCGCCGCGTCTACGCCACGGCGATCGACGGCTGGCTCGGCAAGGGTCACGCGTCCGCGGTGTTGAAGGGCGACTTCGCACCGCTGCCGATCTTCGGCTAGACCCACGCGACCGCAGGAGACCACCTGTCATGAGCGACGCACGTCTTTCGTTCGACCACGTCCACATCATCAGCGAGGACCCGCACGCGGCCGCGCGCTGGTACGAGGAGATGCTCGGCGGAACGATCAAGGGGGATTACGTCCTGCGCGAAGCGGCGCAGATCAACGTTATCGTCGGGGGCGTCTCGGTCCTGATCCGGGGACGGCGGCCGGGCGAGGAGCCCGGCGAGCCGCGGGCCATGCGTCACTTCGACGACTACTCGAGCCATGACGAATGGGGTACCGATCACTTCGGCTTCCGCTTCCAGGGAGACCTCGCCGCGTTCTGCGAGGAGCTCAGGGCCAAGGGGGCGACCTTCTCGGTGGAACCCTGGGAGTTCGGGCCGGGGGCGCTGATCTGCTACCTTGCGGCGCCGGACGGCGTGAGCATCGAGCTGGTGCAGGTGAGACAGTAGGCGGCAGGACGCCCCCACGTCAGCCATTTGGGGGCCGCTCAAGCGCTCGACAAGGCAACGCGCGACCGATCTGCGAGTTTACGAATCCCGAGGACATCGTCGCACTCCCGGGGGGGCAAGCCATCCTGCTTGGAGAATATGGCGGTTCATCGGAAGTTCCGGGCAGGCTTGTGGTCTTCGAACTCGAGAGCGAGAAGCAACACACCGTGTTTCGCGGTGGCCAAGGCAACGGTGCTGCCGAGCCAGGCTGGGGGGATCCGAATTGTGCGGCACCGCCCGGGAAGGCGTTCAACGCGCATGGGATTGACCTCCTTCGCCGGGACGATGGGCGTTTGCAGCTCCTGGTTTTCGGAAGATTGGGGGGACCGATGGCGCAATGCCCAACGGGATCGTCACATCACCCGATGGCCGCTTTATCTACATGAACGCGACCGCCGAGCACAGCGTACGGAAGGTCGAAGTCGCGAGCGGTCGTGAACTTGGCCGCGCGACGGTCGACTCACCCGACAACGCCCGCTGGGCCCCCGATGGTCGCATCCTCATCGCATCTCTCTCCAGAGATCTCACCGCGGAAGACTTCGCGGCCTGCGTGAGTATCGAACAGGCAGCATGTGGTATTCCGTTCAAGATTGTCGCGCTCGATCCCCACTCGATGACGATCGTCGAAACCTTGTACGCGAACGAAGGTACGCCTATGGGAGCCGGAACGGTTGGTCTGCGCGTTGGCGACGAGCTCTTTATCGGCTCGTTCCACGGCGACCGGATCCTGCGCGTGAATCTGGCGACAACAAACGTCGAAGCAAAACTGGCCGAGTTGCTGGCGATCTACGGCGACTCGACAGTTTGGCCAACAGAAGAACAATGGCGCAGTATTCTGCTATACCCCAACAGGCAGCCCATCGTGACCACGAGCTTTCTGCAACTGCCTACTGGCGAAGTGCAGGATGAGAAGTTGGGTTTTCGTGGCAGCGTGGCCGAAGCACTGACAAAGTACATTGAAGCCACCACGCCTGTTGTCGAGCGCATCGGCGTGAAACCCGCTTATGTGAGTGGCCCGTCACTCACGGTTATCGGTGACGACAGCAATCAGTGGGACCTGGTGGCCGTGACACGGTACCCAAGTGCAGAGGCTTTTGTCGAGTTGCACCTAGACCCGGCATACGTCGAGAAGTCGGTGCCGTATCGCCGGTTGCATACCAAGCGAGCTATTATGCTGCTGTCGCAGGAAGCCCCCATGCCGTAACGGCTTGTCAAGCAGGCTATCCGTACCGGCTTGCCCTTGCCTGCTTGTCCAGCGATTCGCGCACCGCCACAAGTTCATCGTTGGATAGCTGATCCATCGGTGGCTCTCACGGGTTGACCTCATCCAGACGCTCTATCAAACGGCGCAACATCGGTAGCTTCTTCCCCCGCCCTTCTTCTCGAGACAGGATGTCACGGGATATGCCCATGTCTTGCGCCACGACCTTTCGACCATGGTGGAACTTGTTGAATGCATGGAAGTCCAACGGCAACGCAGCCCTGGACGTGCCCTCCCACACTCTTTTGGGCAAGTTCAATGGACCCCCGAGAGCCGCGACCACCTTGCCCAGGAAACCGTATTGCGGCAGAGCGACGATCTCCATGGTGGCCTTCTCCGCGAGTCGCCAGGTCTCGGTCTTGTACATGTCTTCAGGTTCCGGCCAGCCTTCGATAACAAATGCAACGAACGATGGGGAGAGGAAGTATGACATGCAGTCGAGAACGCGCAGATTGGGCATGACCGAGCAGGTGGAAACGCCGGAGCGACCATACACCTCGGCAAGCTCCTGTCCGAGCGCGCGATTGGTGCGCGTCAACATCAGCCCTGCTCTCCCTTTGCCCAGATGCGTGTACGCAAACACACAGCCCGCCAATCCTTCCTGATCAACACTCTCGTCGAAACGCTGGTCCGGTAGCGGGACGTTATGACTTAGCAGGGAGAAGCTGCCGAAAAGACAGCGATCGACTGGAAGCCCCGTGTGTTCGACAACAAAACTCTCTATGCCCTCCGCGGCGCCCAGACACACCAGCACCGGGTTGCTTGTTCGCACGGCATTGCCCAAGTCACCAAGCAAGGCCACACCCTCGTCAGAGTGCATGGAGGAGCCGTCGAGAGTCGTGAGCACGTAATCGAACTTCTTCGCGGCAACCTCTTCCATGTCGCAAACGGTGGCGTAGTCATCGAACAACTTGACCTCGTTGTCGTCATAACAATACAGACGCTTGGGTTTCCTGGCCATCTCCTCCAAGCGGCTGGATCGGACGAAGAAGGTGACGTCGACTCCAGACAGGGCGAGATGGTAGCCCGTGACCAAGCCACCTGCGCCTGCCCCGACAATCAGTACATTCACCTTTGGCAAACGCGCCGGTGGGCTGCCTACGCGGCCACCATCAGGCTGCCTTGCGCAGGAACGCGTCGATCGCGGGTCCCTGATTCGAGACGAGTCGGCCGGGCAGCGCTTTCGTGCAGGCATCGGCGTGGAAGATCGTCTCGCCGTTGACGATGACCCAGTCGATTCCCTGGGCCGGTACGACGCGTCGCCAGTCCCCGTTCGGAAGGTCGTTCCGAATGGCGTAGCTGTTGCGCTCGTAGCCGATCGAGTCGTAGTCGTAGACGTATAGATCGGCGGCGTTGCCCTCGATGAGGGTTCCGCGCCGGTCGAGTCCGACGATCCGGGCGGGGAGCTGACTCATCCGGAAATGCACCTCCTCAAGGGAGAAGAGCCCTTCCTCTCGCACCAGCCACGAGATCATCTCGGTCGAATAATGTCCTCCGGCGAAGAACTTGACGTGGGCGCCGCCGTCCGAGGTGCCGGGCAGGATCCGCTTGTGGCGAAGGATCTCGGCGTTCTTTGCGGGATCCTGGCTGAGGACCTCCGTCGTGCGGAAGTCGGCGTCGAGACCGGACCGGGAGACGATGTCGAAGAAAAGGTCGGTGACCGCCTGCCCCGTCGCCGCGGCGATCTCGGAGATGAGCTTGCCTTCGAACCGGGCGTAGGCGCTCGCACCGTGGGTCCGGTGCAGGATGAACGACTCGAGCGGGCCTCCGGAGGCGACCATCGCGGCAGGGTCGTAGCCGGCGCGCATTCGCGCCAGATAGTCGGAGTCGCTCGCCTTGGCGAGCTTGGCCTCGTCCCCGCCGCAGTTGCTGAACTCGCGGAAGAGCGGAACCGCGTCCCACAGATTCCACTCGCGAACCCGGAACTCGTTCCAGATTCGGCAACAGAGGCTCTGGCCATAGATCGGCAGGCCGCGCGCCTCACAACTGTCGAGCCATTCCAGGCGGTCCGTGTGGAAGTCCGGCAGCATGTCGAAGGGCGCCACGAGGTTGCTGATGATCGGCCGACCGCTTCGGATCGCCAGCTCCTCGGCGACGTCGCGGTTGTCGATGGTGCCCGGACTGTCGCAGAGAATCTGGATGCAGCCCTCTCCCCGCTCACGAAGGGTTTCGGCGAGCACGAAGGCGTTCTCGGCCGCCATGATGTCCGTCGGCATCGGGGTGCCGTCAGCGTCGACATGGCCGTTGAACTCGGCGAGATGGGAGAACGCGAAGCCGATCGCGCCGTTGTCCATCGCTTCGTTCAGCATGTCCTTGAGTTGCTGCCGCTCGGCGGCATTGGCCGGCCGGCTCTTGGCCGCTTCGATGCCCATCACGTAGATCAACATCGGATTCATCGGGATGTAGCTTGCGACGTTGATGCCAAGCGGCTGTCGCTTCAGGTGCTGGATCCACTCGGGGAAGGTAGTCCAGTCCCAGCCCAGCGCCTGACGCATGGCGAGGTAGGGCACCTGCTCGGTGTTTTCCATCATGCGCATATAGCGCTCCCGATGATCCGGCGAGCAGGGTGCGAAGCCGAAGCCGCAGTTGCCCACGGCGACGGTCGTGCACCCGTGCCAGCCCGAACTGGTGCAGTAGGGGTCCCAGTGCAGCTGGGCGTCGTAGTGGGTGTGGAGATCGATCACCCCCGGGGCGACGATTCGTCCTTCCGCGTCGATCTCGCGGGTCGCGGTGTAGTCACCGAGGGACCCGATCCTCTCGATGCGGCCGTCCGAGACGCCGATGTCGGCGACGTATCGGGGGAACTGCGTGCCGTCGACGACGGTTCCGGATTTGAGCACCAGGTCGTAGTGGGGCATGCGATCGTCTCCTGGGCGGTTGAGCCGAATGGTATTGCCAAGCACGCGGGAAAACCACGCGCTTGGCGAAAGGGGTTCTCGGCTCTGCTGCTCCAACACCTCCAGCAGCGCCTCTGCCTTCGCGTCGGTCTCGGCGCAGATCGTGACGCCGCCCCGGCAGGCTTCCCGGCCCGCCGGCACGTCGTGCTCATGGGCCTCGGCCTCCTTGCGCCACGCCTGCCACGGCAGTTGCCGGAACTCGGTGTTGTTCGGGGCGGCGTGGATCTCCACGGCCGTCCGGCTCGGGAAGGCACGGCTGTCGCAAGGGCGTCCCCAGTGCGTCCCCTACGGTGCCCGTGCCGCGACGGGCCGTCGGTCAGAACGTCTTCGGTCCACCCTCGGCGGGGTCGAAATCGGGCAGGTCTCCGCGTCCGTCCCGGGGCCCCGTCCAGCGGGACCGCGCATCCGGCGCCGCCGGCTCCGTGTCCACCCCGCGCAGTTCGGCGGCCACGGCGCTGTCCTGGAACTGGAGTTCGTGCAGCGTGTAGTAGATGCCGCGCCGCGCGATCAGTTCCTCGTGGGTGCCGTGCTCCCGCACCCGGCCGCGGTGCAGCACCAGGACGCGGTCGCACTCCTGGATGGTCTGCAGCCGGTGCGCGATGACGATGGACGTGCGCCCCTCCGTGATGCGGTGCAGGGCCTCCTGGATCGCGAGTTCCGACCCCGTGTCGATGCTCGAGGTCGCCTCGTCGAGCACCAGGATCTCCGGGTCCGCCGCGAGCACCCGCGCGAACGCGAGGAGCTGCTGCTGGCCCTGGGACAGGTTGTGGCCGCGCTCCGCCAGCTCCGTGTCGTAGCCATCGGCGAGCTGGCGGATGAACGGGTCCGCGTTGGCCGCCCGCGCCGCCCACTGCGCGCGCTCCCGCGTGATCGCCGGGTTGCTGAGGGCGATGTTGTCGAGGACCGTTCCCGAGAACACGTGGAAGTCCTGCAGCACCACGCCGATCCGCTGGCGCAGGTCCCGGGTGGCGATGGCGTTCACGTCGGTGCCGTCGAGGAAGATCATCCCGTCCGCGAAGTCGTAGAACCGGGCGAGGAGCCGGATCACGGTGCTCTTCCCGGAGCCCGTGGGGCCGACGATGGCCAGCTTCTCGCCGGGCGCGATGCGGAAGGACACGTCCTTCAGCACGTCCTCGCCCCCCGCGTAGCCGAAGTGCGCGTTGCGGAACTCGATCTCGCCGCGCAGCCGCTCGGGCAACCGCGCCGGCGCGCGCGGCTCGTGAATCCGCTCGTCCCAGTCGAGGGCCTGGAAGATCCGCTCTCCCGACGCCATGGAGCGGAACAGCGTGTTGAACTGCTGCCCCACCGCGACCACCGGGTTGATCATCATGTTGATGTACTGGGTGAAGAGGATGATCGCCCCGAGCGAGATCTCCTCCCGCACGACTTCGCCGCCGCCGTACCAGATCACGACGGCGGTCGCGATGCTCGCGAGGCTCGTGTTGAAGGTCTCGAAGACGACCTCGTGGTCGATGGCCCGGAACTCCTGGCGCCGGTTCTCCTGGTTGCGCCGCCGGTACTCCTCGGCGTTGCGCGCCTCGCGGCCGGAGAGCTGGACGACCTCGATGCCCATGAGGTCTTCCTGCATGTACTGGTTCAGCCCCGAGACCGAGTCGCGCACGAGCCGGAAGATCTCGCGCATCGCCATGCGGAAGACGTAGGTCGCCACCGCGGCCACCGGGATGACCAGCAGGAGCAGGCCCGTCACCTCGGTGCTGATGTGGAACATGAGGAACAGGGCGAGGAAGAAGGGCACGAACTCCCCCGCGAGCATGCCGAACCCGAGCAGCAGGTCGAACAGGTTCTCCACGTCGTTCGTGACGCGGGTCATGACCCGGCCGACCGCGACCCGGTCGTAGAAGGAGGCCGGCTTGCGCTCGAGCGCGGCGAACAGGTCGAGGCGCAGGTCTCGGAGCGCCTTGAGCGCGCTGCTCGCGAGCGTCAGCCGGTGCGCGAACATGAGGAGCGCCTGCGCCAGCACGAGCACGATGAAGAGCACCACGGCAGCCGTCAGCGGCTCGACGGACAGGGCCGACGCCACCCCCTGCGTCGCGTCCACCAGGCCGTAGTCCGGCATGTCCGCGGACGCGGCGCTCGGCAGCAGGATGGTGTCCACGACGACGCGCCCCTGGATGACCGGCAGCAGCACGCTCATGGCGGCCGCGCCCACCACCAGCAGAACGCTCGCGAGCAGCGTGACCCGGTAGGGCTTCATCCAGCCCAGCAGCCGCGCGAACAGGCGCACGTTCAGCGCCTGGTGCGTCAGCTCCGCGTCGAACGCCGAGTAGTCGCGGGGCGGCGCGTCCGGCCGCGCTGCAGTCGCTTCGCTCATCCGTCAGCCCCAACCGCTGACACGAGGGCCGGCGCGTCGGACTCCAGGTCGTGCAGCAGCCGACTCTTGCGCGCGCGGTCGCGGTCCTGGTTGCTCTGGATGGCCTCGAGGTCCGCGTAGTAGCCGCCTCGCGCCAGGAGTTCGGCGTGCGTGCCGGACTCCAGCACGTGGCCGTTGTCGAGGACGTAGATGCGGTCCGCGTGCCGCGCGGTGGAGACGCGGTGGGAGACCAGCAGCGTCGTACGCCCCGCGCGTACGCGCTCAAGGTGCTGCAGGATCCGGTCTTCCGTCTCCGTGTCCACGCTCGAGAAGCAGTCGTCGAGGAGCAGCACCGGCGCGTTCCGGATCAGGCCCCGCGCCAGGGTCGCGCGCTGTTTCTGCCCGCCGGACAGGGTGATGCCGCGTTCGCCGACCTCGGTGTCGAGACCCCCGCTAAGCTCCCGCAGCGTGTCGCCGAGCCCCGCGGCCTCGGCCGCGCGCGCGATCACGTCGTCCCCGCGCCCGGGCGCGTCGTAGGTCAGGTTGTCCCGCAGCGTGGTCGAGAACAGGAACGGGTCCTGCGGGACCAGGGTGATTGCCTCCCGCAAGCGCGCGAGCGGCAGGTCGCACACGTCCCGCCCATCGAGGAAAACCATCCCCGGGGGCGTGTCGAGGAGCCGCACCGCGGCCTTGAGCAGCGTCGACTTCCCCGACCCGACCCGTCCGAGCAACGCCACCGTCTCGCCGGCCCGGACCGTGAGATCGATCCCGTCGATGGTCGGCCGGGCGGCCCCGGGATGCCCGTAGCGGAAGTCGGCGAAGGAGATCTCGCCACGCACCTGCACCGGCGCCCGGGCGTCCGCCGCATCGGTGACCTCGCGCGGCGTGTCGAGCACCTCGAAGATGCGCTGCGTCCCGGCGGCCGCCGCCGTGAACAGCGACAGCGACCAGCCGATCGAGGTGATGGAGCCGGACACCATCATCAGGTACGCCGAGAAGGCCGTGAACTCGCCCACCGTCAGCGCGCCGTCCAGGACCAGCGAACCGCCGTGGAACAGGATGATGATCGGCGAGATCGGGATGAGCACGGACATCGCCAGGTTCATGAAGCCCTGGTAGCGCGTCGCCCGGTACACCTTCTGCGCGTACCGCGTGCCCACGCGCCGGAAACGCGCGATCTCGTGCTCCTCCTGCGCCATCGCCTGGATCGTGCGGATGCCGTTCAGGTTCTCCTGCGTGAAGGACGTGACGTCCGCCATGGCCTCCTGGCGGTCGCGGAAGTACGGGAACATGCCGCGGGCCATGAAGAACGCGGTCAGCGCCACCGCCGGCAGCGGCAGCACGACCCAGGCGGTCAGTTCCGGCGACATGTCGATCATGAAGTAGAGCCCGGCCGCCAGCGTGAAGCCGAACAGCATCACCGTCACCCAGCCGAACGACACCACCATGCGGATCATGCGCACGTCGTTCACGGCGCGCGACATGAGGTCCCCCGTGCCGAAGCGGTTGAAGAACGCCGGGCCCTGGTACTGGACGGCGTTGAAGAAGCGCTTGCGCAGGTCGTAGCAGATGGAGATGGAGATGCGCCGCAGCGTCCGGCGCGACACGACGTAGACGAGAAAGCGCACCGCGACGATGCCGAGAATGGCGAGCGCCGGGACGACCAGGTTCGGTTCGATGCCGTCGTCCGCCAGGCTGTCGATGGCGATCTTCAGGAACTGCGGGACCACGGCGTCGAGGAGCCGCGTCACCAGGAGTCCCCCGAGCGCACCGCCGAGCACCCACGCGTAGCGCCGCGCGTACGGCAGCAGGCGTTTCAGGTGGCCGAGGTGGCGGGCCGACGCGCGCTCGCGGCGTGGGCCCGGAACGCGGAACTCGTCTCTCAAAGCGGGGTTCCCGGGTCCGGGACGACCGGTAAGTTTACCGCGACCCGGAGCACTCCACCGTGGCGGTCAGGGCGACCGTCAGCGCTATAATCCGCCGCCATGCCGAACGGCGGTCCCACCTCCCACGTCTATTTTTCGCAGCGTCTGCGCCTGCACTACGTGGACTGGGGCAACGACGACGCGCCGCCCATGCTGCTCGTGCACGGCGGGCGCGACCACTGCCGCAACTGGGACTGGGTTGCGGAGGACCTGTCCCGCGACTACCACATCATCGCCCCGGACCTGCGCGGCCACGGCGACTCGCAGTGGATGATCGGCGGCGACTACAACACCGTCGACTACGTCTACGACATCGCCCAACTGCTGCGGCAGACCAAGCTGCGGCAGACCAAGATGACGCCGGTGACCATCGTCGGCCACTCCCTCGGCGGCTCCGTGTCGCTGGCCTATTCCGGCGTGTATCCCGAGACCGTGACCAAGCTCGTCTCCATCGAGGGCATGGGCCCGCCGCCCAGCGTCACCGGCGGGGCGGAGCACCTCGCCATCCATGGGCGGCTCAGCCACTGGGTGGACAACCTGCGCCAGCTCTCGGGGCGCCTGCCGCGGCGTTACCCCACGCTCGAAGACGCGTTCCAGCGGATGCAGACGGAAAACCCCCACCTCTCCGAGGCGCAGGCCCGGCACCTGACCATCCACGGCAGCAACCAGAACGAGGACGGCACGTACAGCTGGAAGTTCGACAACTACGTGCGCACGTTCCCGCCGGTCGGCCTCTCCAACGAACAGACGCGTGCCCTGCACGGGCGCATCTCGTGCCCGACGCTCCTCGTCTACGGCGCCGAGTCGTGGGCGTCGGACCCGGCCTCGGACGGCCGTGCCGACCCGTTCCAGGACGTGCGCGTCGAGCGCATCGAGAACGCCGGCCACTGGGCGCACCACGACCAGCTCGACACGTTCCTCTCCATCGTTCGAGATTTCCTGGCGCGGTGACCGACGAAGCCGTCGTCCGGGCGCTGCACGAAGGCCCCGCGCGCGGCGTCTTCGCCGTGACCGGCGGCGGCTCCCTGCTCCTCTCGAACCTGCTCGGCGTACCGGGCGCCTCGGGTACCGTGGTGTACGCCGCCGTCCCCTACGCCGCGTCGGCCCTCGCGGCATTCATCGGGGGAACGCCCGACTCCGCGTGCAGCGCGGGTACGGCGCGTGACCTCGCGATGCGCTGCTTCCTGCAGGCCACGGAGCTGGACCCGGGTCCCGACCGCTTCGGCTTCGCACTGACGGCAAGCCTCGCGACCACCCGCCCGAAAGCGGGCGAACACCGGGCGCACTTCGCCATGCAGACGTCCTCCGTTACGCGCACCTGGTCGCTATACCTCGCCAAGGGCGCGCGCAGCCGGGCGGAGGAAGAACGCCTGGTCGCGGACGTGGCGCTGCACGTGCTGGCCGATGCCTGCGGGATCGCGAACGACAGGCCCGCACCGACGGGCGGTGAGACGCTGGAGACCGATATCGCCCGGGGTGACGCCCCGTGGCAGGAGCTGCTCGCCGGCACCCGGCAGGTCGTCGGCGATGCCCGGCCGCGCACCCTCTTCCCGGGCGCGTTCCACCCCCTGCACGACGGCCACCGGCGCATGGCGCAGTTCGCGGAAGGGCGCCTGGGCGTCCCGGTCACCTTCGAACTGTCCATCCACAACGTGGACAAGCCGCCCCTCAACTTTCACGACCTGCGCGAACGGGCCGCGCAGTTCGACGCCGACGCGCTCTGCCTCACCAGCACGGCGACGTTCGTCGAGAAGGCGCGCACCTTCGGCGCCGTCACCTTCGTCGTGGGCGCGGACACGATGCGCCGCATCGCCGACCCGAAGTACTACCCCGCCGGCGACATGACCGAGGCCCTCGACGAGATCGCGGACCGGGGTTGTCGGTTCCTCGTGTTCGGCCGCAGCGACGCGGACCATTTCGTCGCGCTGGACGATCTCGATCTGCCGCACGGCCTGCGGACCAGGTGTGAGGGCGTGAGCGAGGCGGACTACCGGGAGGACCTCTCCTCGACGGAGATTCGAGCAATGCTCAAGGCACACTAAACCCTCGCCGGCATTCCGCCGAAGCTCTCGGATCCGTCCTTTCAGTTGCCAGTGACCGCACTCTCAATGCGTCGCGCCAGATCATCGAGGTCCGGGCACTTCTGCCGGATGGCGGAGATGCGTTGTGACGCCTCTTCGCCGAGGGCTTTCGCCCACCTCCAGGAGCATCCAAGAGACGCCGCCTCTTGGCTAGGACATCGAAACGCACCTCCTTCACGTGCACCTCCCCGCGAACTTCCACGAGACGAGCGCCGTCTGAAACGACCGCCGAACGGTGCGCCGCGCGTCAGGGGTTGGGGGCAAACACGTCCTCCAGCGTTCGCGCGTCGAGCAGATTCTCGGCCCAGGCTTCGAGATCGGTCGCCGAAGCCTCGTGCAGCCTCTCGGCGGCAGCGGGGGAAATCGGGCCGAAACGCCGCCGTAGCTGCCGCTCCAGGACAGTCCGCTCACCCTCCACCCGGCCCTGCCGCATGCCCTGCTCGATGCCCTCGTCGCGGGCCTGCTGGACGACGCCCTTCATCTCGATGCGTCCCTGCTCGATGCCCTCGTCGCGGGCCCTCTGGACGACTCCTCTCATGACGTTGCTCTCCTCGGGATATCGCTCCCGGGAGCGCCGGCGCTCATTGTCCGTAAGGCCGGCGTAGATGTCGATGAAGTCGACGTACTTCGCACGCCGGTCCGGGTCCGCCTCCAGGTCCAGCAGGCCGCGCATGGCGCTCGCGTACACGTCGATCCTGCGGTCCGCCGGGCTGCGCATGTTCGGCAGGTTGACCCGCGCCACCAGATTGTCGCTGTCCATCCAGCGCTGGGCCGGCAGGTCGCCCAACGCGCACGCGAGGTAGTCGAACGTCAGGTAGGCGCGCCGCCCGGTGCCGAGCGTCAGCGGCCCCGGCGCCGCGCCGGAGCGCAGGAACACCACCACCGGCACCACGCGGTCGGTGTCGAGCATGTCGGCGAGGTCCAGGCAGTAGCGGGCGAGGCGGCGCGGCGCGAACCGGCGCGCGTCGGACTCCGCCTCCAGCGCGAACGCGACCGCGTCGCGACGTCCGTCGGCCCAGTCCACGAGCACCGGCGCGTCGAGCTCCCGGAAGCGGTCGCCGAGGCGCTCCTTGAGCTGCTCCTGGCGCACGGGGAGGATGCTCACCTCGTCCTCCGGCGCGGGCGCCTCCTCCGGGGCGAAGAGCGCCAGCGCGTGGCGCGGGTAGTCGAGGATCAGGTTCTTGAAGTTCTGGTCGTGGCTAACCGCGTCCGCCATGCGCCGTATCCCGGTGTGGGGTCCGGGGTAGCATCGGGCATCGGCCGGAGGGCGCGCGATGGACTATCGCCGCACCTCTCGTGTGCGAACGGCCGGCGGCGGGTGGCGCGATCTCGCGCATCGAGAGGTGCCCCGGCGACCGCGCGAGCCTGCTATCGCTACCAAACCGTCGCCCTGGGGGGCGACGAGCTCTCATGCGAGGGGCAAGCCCCTGCGCGGGCCGCCCTCGCGCTCCCCGGCTGAAGGCTCCTGCCCCAGCCGCCGCCGTCCCGCGGGCTTGCGCCGTAGACTTCACTGCCGTTACGTTCTATGGCGCAAGCCTGCGGGCTTGCCGCGCGCCCGACGGACCGAGGGGCGATTCGACCAAGGGGGGTGTCGAGATGCTGAATCCGATCAAGCCGCTGGAGCGAGCGGAACTGCCCGAGCGCGACCGGCCGATCCTCAAGATGGTCGGGCCGGGGGTCGTGATGGCCGGCCTCGCGATCGGCTCCGGCGAACTGATCATGTGGCCGTGGATCACGTCGGTGGTCGGAGCGCAGCTCCTGTGGGCGGCGGCCATTGGCATCTTCCTGCAGCTCTGGGTCAACATCGAGATCGGGCGCTGGGCCGTCGTCACGGGCGAGAGCCCGTTCACGGGCATGGCGCGCGTCATCAAGCTCACGGTGTACGTCTTCGTGTTCGTGGTGGTCGTCGGCAAGTTCCTGCCTGGATGGGCACGCGAGACCGGGATTGCGTTGCGGGACCTCATCTTCGGCCCGGGGCACGACAGTCCGCCGTGGGTGTGGACCGCCGTCGTGTTCGCGCTCGTGGCCGCGATCCTGTTCGGCCCCAAGGTCATCTACACGGCCGTGGAGCGGTGCATCATGGGCCTGATCGCGGTGATCGTGGCCGGCCTCGTCTACGTCGTCTGGGAGATCGGCTCCGTGGAGATCTTCCGCGAGATGTGGCGGGGCGTCATCAGCGTGTTCAGCTTCCCGGACTTCCCGGTCGACGTCCTCGCCGACGACGGCACCGTCCGCGACCAGCTCACCTTCAACCGCTTCTTCGGCGCGGTGGTGTTCGCCGGCGCGGGCGGGCTCGGCAACCTCTATTACGCGTACTACCTGCGCGAGAAGAACATCGGCATGGGCGCCCGCGTACCCTCGCTCATGAGCGCCGTGCACAAGCACGAAGTCAAGGAACGCGACACCGGCTACCTCTACGCCGACACGGCCGAGAACCGGCGCCGCTTCAAGGACTGGTTCCGCTACGTGGTGGTCGACCAGACGGTCTTCTTCTGGATTCTCGGCAGCTTCACCATGTTCCTGTTCGTCTTCGGCGCCCTCGCGGTCCTGCATCCCATCGGCCTGGTGCCGGACCGGGCGAGCCTGGTGTGGGACCTCGCCTCGATCCTCGAACAGAGCATGGGCACGTTCGGCCGCTACCTGTTCCTGGTCGTCGGGATGGCCGCGCTCTTCAGTACCCAGCTCGGCGGCGTGGACGGCGGCAGCCGCATCTTCGCGGACCTGCTGCACACCAACTTCAAGTTCGGGCGGTGGCTGAAACTCGAACAGTGGTACCTGGTGCTGGTCGGCACGACGATGGGTGTCGGGATCTTCAGCGTCTGGTTCTTCGGCAGGTACGACATCGCCGGCCTCGACTTCCTGTTCATCGCCGCGCTCATGAGCGGCTTCGTCATGGCGGTCTACGTCCCGATGATCCTGTACATGAACCTCCGCTATCTGCCGGAGTCCGCCCGGCCGGGGTGGATCAACATCTTCTTCATGGTGCTCGCGTCGGCCATGTACATCGCGTTCGCGGGCTACACGATCTACAGCAAGGTCGCGGAGGTGGTGGCGGGGCAGGCCTGAGGAAACCGACCGCGGGGGCGCGTTCCGGTGGACCTGATCGTACGTGGGGGGACGGTGGTCACGGTGGGCGGTCGCGCGGTGGTCGACGTGGGCGTTCGCGATGGCGTGGTCGTGCAACTCGGCGGCGAGATGTCCACCGGCACCGGCGGGCGCGAGATCGACGCCACCGGGCGCGTGGTAACTCCCGGTGGCGTGGACGCCCACGTGCACCTGACGGACCCCATACGCGGCGACCCGGACTGGCACTGGTCGGACGACTTCGAGTCCGGCACGCAGGCGGCGCTGGCGGGTGGCATCACCACCGTCGGCAACATGAGCTTCCCGCCCCGGGACGGGACCATCGCCGACGCCATCGAGCAGGACGATGCCGACGCCCGCGCGCTCGCCGTGACCGACTACTTCCTGCACCCGGTGCTCATGCGGGCGACGGAGGAAAACCTGGCCTGCATCGCCCCGCTCCACGAAGCGGGGCACACCTCCATCAAGTTCTTCCTGTCCTTCAACCACTTCGACCGGCACGTGCGGGAATTCCTGACGGCCATGCGGATCACGAAGGACCACGGCGGCATCGCGCTCATCCACTGCGAGGACGCCGCCATCATGGACTGCTGCTGCAGCCTGCTGCGCGAAGCCGGCAAGACGCACCCGCAGTTCTTTCCCGACGCGCGGCCGGTACAGTCCGAGGTGGTGGCCACCCAGCGCGCGGTGGGATTCGCCGAGACGACCGGTTGTCCGAGCTACGTCGTCCACCTCGCCAGCGCCCGCGCGCTCGAGGCGTGCCACGACGGACGCCGTCGCGGCGTGCCGATCTACGTGGAGACGCGCCCGATCTACCTGCACCTGACCCGCCGGCGGTTCGAGGAGGAGGACGGAGCGAAGTACGCCGGCGCGCCGCCCCTGCGGGAGCAGTCGGACGTGGACGCCCTCTGGGCGGGCCTCGCGTTCGGCAACGTGGATACACTCGCAACGGACCACGCCCCCTGGATGCTGGCCGAGAAACTCGATCCGGCCTTCGATGCGACGAACCTCCGCCAGGGCGTCGCCGACCTCGAGACGTGCCTGCCGATGCTGTACTCGGCGGGCGTGCTCACCGGGCGCATCACCGTGGAGCGGTTCGTCGCGGTGACGGCCACCAACCCCGCGAAGCTCTTCGGGCTCTATCCGCGCAAGGGCACGATCGCGGTGGGCGCGGACGCCGATCTCGTTGTATGGGACGCCGACCGGGCCCGCACCATCGACGGCGCATCCATGTACAGCCGCGCCGATTACTCGCCCTATGACGGGTTCGAGGTCCGGGGCTGGCCGAAGTGGACGATTTCGCGGGGCGACGTGGTCCATGAGGACGGCTGCGTCACCGGCGTGAAGGGCCGCGCCCGGCTCGTGCGCCGCGGGCCGCACAGGGCGATCTGACCCGCGATCGGCGCTGCGGGCGTGCAACACCACGCGCCGCAAAATGCGACAACCCGCGGCAGTAGACTCCGGTGTGGTCTCGTTCGAGTGTCCGGGATGCGTGCCTCGCCAGGCGAGCGCTCGCACCCGGAAAGAAGTCACGGCGGGAGACGACCATGAGAGCAATCTCGACGCGTATCGTGTGGAGGGTCCTGGTGCACGCGGCGGTCATCGCCGCCCTCTACGTCGCGTTTTCGCTCGCGTTGTTCCTGGGCCTGCAGGTACATCCCATGTTCGGCAACCTCGGTCTGGCGATGGTGGCCGTGCTCTGTGGGGTCTACGTGTATCTCGGGTTCATCAGGAGACGATAGCGCGACCTGGCGGTCGCGTTGGGAGTTTCGCCAAGGCGAAACTCCTACGGCGCAAGCTCCTGGCGTGCGTTGACGCTGTCCGAGCCCTCGGCTACCGTGGCCCGGCGTTCCGCGTCCGGGTGCATCGACAGGCCCGCCCATGGCCGCCGTCCACGCACGCGGCGCGGATCGTTGACGACTCCAATCGGCCTTTGCGCGGGGGGCGAATCGTGGGCGAACAAACCAACAACCGGTGGATCGGCAAGAGCACGATCCGCCCCGACGGCGAAGACAAGGTCACCGGGCGCGCGGCGTTCGGCGCGGACTTCGCCCAGCCCGGCATGCTCTGGGGCAAGGTGCTGCGCAGCCCGCACCCGCACGCGCGCATCCGGTCCATCGACATCGGGCGCGCCGCCGCGGCGCCCGGCGTGAGAGCGGTGATGACGGGCGACGACCTGGTGCACTTCCCCCTCGACAAGCCCGTGATGGTCGGTCCCGCCGACCTGCGCTTCGTGAGCCGCAACGTCATGGCCCGCGACAAGGCGCTCTACGCCGGGCACGCGGTGGCGGCGGTCGCGGCGGCGACGCCGGAGGCCGCCGAGGCGGCGCTGGACCTGATCGAGGTCGACTACGAACCCCTGCCCTGGGTCCTCGACGTGGACGAAGCGATGCAGCCCGACGCGCCCGTGCTGCACGACTTCCTGCGCACGGACGGCGACGACTCGGCGCCGGATGCCCCGACCAATATCGCGAGCCGCATGACGATCACGCTCGGCGACGTCGACGACGGGTTCGCCGAGGCGGATGTCGTCATCGAGCGGCACTTCAGGACCAAGCCGGTGCACCAGGGCTACATCGAACCGCACGCGTGCCTCGTGAGCGTCGCGGCGGACGGGCGCGCGACCATCTGGAGCTCCAGCCAGGGCCAGTTCATGGTCAGGAACGCGACCGCCCGGATGACCGGCGCCCGGCTCTCCGACATCCGGGCCATCCCGGCGGAGATCGGGGGCGGGTTCGGCGGCAAGACGATCGTGTACCTCGAACCGCTCGCCTATGTGCTGTCGCGCAAGGCCGGCGCGCCGGTGAAGATGGTGATGACCCGCGAGGAGGTCTTCCGCGGGACGGGACCGACGGCGGGCTCGTCGAACACCGTCAGGATCGGCGCCCGCCGCGACGGCCGCATCGTCGCCGCGGACGCGACCTTCCGCTTCCAGGCGGGCGCGTTTCCGGGCTCGCCGGTCCGGGCGGCCTCGAACTGCGCGTTCGCGCCGTACGCCATCGACAACGTCCGGGTGGTCGGCTACGATGTCGTGGCGAACCGGCCCAAGTGCAACGCGTATCGGGCGCCCGGGTCGCCCATCGCCGCCTACGGGGTGGAGTCGGTGCTCGACGAACTGGCGCGGGAACTCGACCTCGACCCCATCGAGTTCCGGCTCAGGAACGCGGCGCGGGAGGGCACGCGGGCAGCGTATGGCCCGACCTTCCGCAGGATCGGTTTTGAAGAGACGCTCGAGGCCGCTCGGGCCCATCCGCACTACACGGCGCCGAAGAACGGCCGCCAGGGACGCGGCGTCGCGAGCGGCTTCTGGTTCAACGTCGGCGGCGAATCCAGCGCGCACGTGAACGTCAACGAGGACGGCACGGTCGCGGTCACGACGGGACACCCGGACATCGGCGGCTCGCGCGCGTCCATGGTGAACATCGTCGCCGAGACCCTCGGCATTCACTACCGCGACGTCAGCGCCCAGGTGGGCGACACCAACACGATCGGCTTCAGCGCGACCACCGGCGGCAGCCGCGTGACCTTCTCCGCCGGCACGGCGGTCTCGGAGGCCACCGAGCGCGTCGTCGCGCAGCTCCGCGAGCGGGCGGCGATGCTCTGGGACATCGACCCGGACGCGGTCGACTGGAAGGACGGCCATGCCCACCCCGCGGGCAGCAACGCCGGGGACTTCGAACCGCTCTCGCTCGCGGACCTCGCCGGCAAGGCGGCCATCACGGGCGGCCCGATCGCGGCGCAGGTGTCCGTGAACGCGCAGGGCGCCGCCCCGGCGTTCGCCACGCACGTATGCGACGTCGAAGTCGACACCGAAACCGGCCGCGTCGACGTGGTGCGTTACACGGCCGTCCAGGACGCCGGCCGCGCCATCCATCCGGGCTACGTCGAGGGCCAGATGCAGGGCGGCGTCGCCCAGGGCATCGGCTGGGCGCTCAACGAGGAGTACATCTTCGACGCCTCGGGTCGCCTCGAGAACCCGGGGTTCCTGGATTACCGCATCCCGGTGGCGTCGGACCTGCCCATGATCGACACGGTCGTGGTCGAGGTGCCGAACGACGCCCACCCGCACGGGGTGCGCGGGGTCGGCGAAGTGCCGATCGCGCCGCCGATGGCCGCGGTCGCCAACGCCATCCACGATGCGGTCGGCCTGCGCATGCGGGAGCTGCCGATGTCGCCGCCGAAGGTGCTCGCGGCCCTGGACAGTTGAACGCTCGTGGCGTCGCGGCACGCCGATGATGGACCGCTCGCGACGCCTCCCGCTGCGCACCAAGCTCGCGTTCTCTTCCGGGGCGCTGGAAGAGGCCGTGGTGGGCGCGGCCAGCTTCGCGACGATGCTGTTCTACAATCAGGTCCTCGGTCTGTCCGCGAGCCTGTGCGGCGTCGTGTTCCTGGTCGCGAGCGTCGTCGACGGGATATCGGACCCGATCGTCGGCGCCTTCTCCGACCAGTTCAGGAGCCGGTGGGGCCGCCGCCATCCCCTGATGTTCCTGTCGGCCTTCCCGCTCGCGATCGCGTTCTACTGCCTCTACCAGCCGCCGGAGGGTCTCGGGGAGGTCGGGCTCTTCGCCTGGTTCCTGCTCTTCATGATCCTGGTGCGCGTCGCCAAGACCTTCTACACGGTGCCCCACGCCGCCCTCGGCGCCGAGTTGACCGAGGACTACCACGAGCGCACCTCGATCTTCGGCTACAACGCGGTCACGGGGATGGCGGGCGGGGTCGGGTTCGGCGTGCTCCTGCTGCTGGTGGTCTTCCCCTCGACGGAGGGATACAGCAACGGCCTGCTCAACGAGAGCCGTTATCCGCTGCTTGCCGCGTCGGGGGCCGTGATCATCGTCGCGTCCCTGATGGCGTGCGTCTTCGGCACGCGGGACCAGATCCCGTACCTGCACCCGAACCCCGCGCGAACTGCGGGTGCGCGCGTACCTGGGCGAACTCCAGAACCTGCTCACCAACCGTTCCTACCTGTCCGTCTGCGTGAGCTGGCTGGTGCTGGCCGCCTCCTTCGGCATCATCGCGGTCGTCTCGACCTACACCTACATCTACGTCTTCGAGATATCGACGGAGCAGCTCACCATACAGCGCTTCGTGACCCTGCCCGGCATACTCGTCGCCATTCCGCTGGCGGCCTGGCTGACGCGGCGCCTGGACAAGAAATGGACCCTGATCTGGTCCTGCAGCGTGAGCGCCTTCCTGGTCGGGTTGCCGTACGTCCTGCGCATGGTCGACCTCTTCCCGGCCAACGACTCGCCGTGGCTGCTGCCGGCGCTGTTCGCCCCGCTCACGCTCAGCTACGTGCCGGGGGCGCTGCTGCCGATCGTGATCGACTCGCAGCTCGTGGACGTCGCCGACGACCACGAGCACCGGACAGGGCATCGGTCCGAGGGCGTCGTGTTCTCGATACGCACGTTCGCCATGAAGGCCACGTCGGGGGTCGGGGGCTTGATCGCCGGCTTCGGGCTGGACCTGATCGCGTTCCCGAAGAATGCCGTGGTGGGTGAAGTGCCCGCGGAAGCGCTGAACGGTCTCCTGTTCCTCTCCGGCCCCCTCTTCTGGGTGATCATCGCCGTCGGCGTGAGCTTCATGGGCATGTACCGGTTGAGCGAGCGGCGGCATGCGGAGATTCTCAGGGAGCTGAAGGAGCGCAGGGCGCTCGCGGACTGATCCGGGTTAGTGGCGACGCTTGTCGTCGCCCGTCTCGGGTCTCGTACGACGTCGAAGACGGCGGCACTTCGCGGCAGCGAAACTGCCAACGCGACCGCCAGGTCGCGCCGGGACGGGACAAGCCCGTGTCCCCTACGGTAACGCGGCTTTGGGCCAGGTCCGGAGGCGCTCGTCCAGCGCGGTCCACGCCGCGCGCGAGTCGGTGAAGATGTTGTCGCTCGGCTTCACCCCCGGATCGCCGTCGAGGCAGCCGGCGGGAATGCACGCCTGGTCGTCCCGTTCCCAAGGCGCGCGCCCACCGCAGGTTGGGCAGAACGCACACTCGAAACGCGTTCCGGGCAACCGGTATCTGGTGACGTTGTCCGCACCCTTCAGCCAGCGAAAGCTGCCGTGGCGCACGCGCAGGAGTGTCTGGTAGGCGGCGCCGGCGGCGCGCCGGCAGCGCGAGCAGTGGCAGTGATACATCCCGAGGGGTGGGTCGTCGAACTCGAACGCGACCGCCCCGCACAGGCAGCTCCCTCCGGTGGCGCCCGGCGTTCCCGGCTCCAGGGCGGGCCGGTCCACGGCCGTGGCCAGCGCCCCGAACTCCGGGGGCAGCGCGGGATGCTGCGGCAGGTCGTCGACGATGTCGTCCCAAGACGCCATCGAACCCGTGAACATGTGGAGACGCGGTCGCGCGTCGGGATCTTCGGCGACGGAGCCGAGGGGCACCAGCGCGAACGGCAGGCCGTCCCCGGTCATCGGGACGGCCGATCCGCAACGCCCGCAGAAGTGCCGGTGGCCCGCCGCGGAGGACCGGTACGTCTTCACTCGCTCCGCGCCGCGCACCCAGCGGAAGTCCTGCGGCGCGGCCGTGACGAAAGTGGCGAACGCGCTGCCGTGAGACTTGCGGCACATCGAGCAGTGACAGTGGCCGACCACGTCCACCGGTCCGTCGATCTCGAATGCGATGTCTCCGCAAAGACAGCTTCCGGTCAGCATTCCGGCTCCTAGCGATGCGGTGTCACGGCGGTTCAGTCGCCGGTGTCGACGGCCTGCTCCAGCGCCGACAGTGCGGCGGCGCGGGTGGGGTGTACCTCGAGCAGTTGATCGAATCCGGTCACCTCGAGCAGCGAGCGCACGTTCGCCGTCGGCGCGCAGACCAGGAATCGGCCCGGCTTGCCGGCCAGGGTCCTGGTCGCATGGAGCATGGCGCGCAGGCCGCGGGAGGCGATGTACGTCAGCTCGGTCGCGTCCAGGACCACGGCGCTCAGTGCGCCGGGCCGGGTCCATCCCGCCAGGCGCGTTTCGAACTCGGCGGCGGTGGACGCATCGACCCTGCCGGAGACCACCATGACCAGCGTACTTCCAGACTGGATCTCTTCGACTTGCATGCCCGCCCCCGGCGGAGCCGCCCCTGCCGCGGCGCGCTGGGAGCGCCGCGCCGACTCCCACGGCTCCCGCCACGGCGGAACATACCACGGGCCCGACCCGTGCCGGCCGACGCTCGCGCGAGGTCAGACGAGGAAGGCGACCCGGTACTCGAAACTGAGCCGCGGCTCGGCGTCCTTCGGTGTCTCGGGGTGGGCGAACGCCGAGTGGAAGACCGGCACGGCGCCGTTGTCTTCGTCTCCCTTGCGGTAGTGCGCGTTCCGGAACAGCAGTACCTCGTCCGTCGTCATGTCGGGATAAGTAGTAGTACCTCTGGTCCGGATGGTGCCTGGCGGCAAGAAGCCCGCCAGCTTCGCCGTGACGGACCTGTCGGCGAGGGCGGAGCCGCCCGGCTTCGGCATGGTGCTTCTCGCGTGGACCTGGCCGCGCTACTCGCGGGGCCGTTCGCCCTCGCACATCACCCGGTACATGACCCGCGGCTGGTCGCCGTGATCGTAGACCGCCGCGTGCAGCGCGCAGCGGTTGTCCCACATCGCGAAGTCGCCCACCTGCCAGCGATGGCGGTACATCGCGTGGTCCCTGAGCGAGTGCCGGTAGAGGAAGTCGATCAGGTTCCTGCTCTCGGCGGGCGTCATCCCCTCCGCCTCGACGCAGCGGTCGGCGAACGTCACGTACAGCGCCTTGCGCCCCGTGACCGGGTGCGTCCGGACGGCCGGGTGCCAGACCGGGTCCGGGCACTCCTCGGGCCGATCCGTGCCGCTGACCACGTGCTTCAGGCGCAGGCCGCGGAGCCACCCCTTCATGACGTCGGACAGGCTGTCGTAGGCCATGTACTGATTGCAGAAGATCGTGTCGCCGCCGTGCCGGGGCACCTCGATGGGGTTCAGGGACGAGAACGAGGGCGGTCTCTCGACGAAGCACGTGTCGGTGTGGAAGCCGCCGGACGCCGGCCGGTTCGGGTCGCCCCGGTTGGCGACCCTGTGGACCATGGCGTACTCGGTGCGCATGTCCACCCCGGGCGTGACGGTCACCTTGCCGAAACGTGCGATGAAGTCGCGCTGTTCCACCGGCGTGAGGTGCTGGCCCGGGAACACGCCGACGCAGTACTCGCCGACCAGCCGGCGCACTTCCTCGACCTGCTCGTCGGTCATCTCGGGAATGGCCACCCCGGTGATGCGCACGCCCGTTTGGCCGGTCATCAGCTCCGCCTGGAGCGAACCCGTGGCGATCGGTTGGAGCGTTGCGGACATGATCCCCCTCGATGCGGTTACGCCTCGGCCCAGGTTGGAGCATACACGCGTGCCGGTCGCGGCGGAGCCGAGACAGCGAAACAGCTACCATCTTGGGCGGCAACCGCCACCAGGACCTGAACGCCCGCCCCAATGCTCTTCGACCCCCGCCTCTGGCAGTTCACGCTCGGCGTGCGTGCCCGCATCGCGGCCACCGTGGCGATGGGCGTCGCCTCGTCCCTCGTCGGGATCGGCCGGCTCGCCCTGCTGGGGTGGCTGCTCGCGCGGGTCTTCACCGGGGATACGTTCGCCGACCTGGTGGTGCCCCTCGTTGCCGTCGCGGCGGTGATGGTGCTGCGCGGCTGGATCGAGCACGCGCGCGCCATGGTCGCGCATCGCACCGCGGTACGGGTGCAGTTGGCGTTGCGCAAGCGGCTGTACGCCAAGGCGGTCGCGCTCGGCCCCGCCCATTTCGGGCTGGAGCGGACGGGGGCCGTGATGATCTCGATGATCGACGGCGTCGAACAGCTCGAGACGTACTTCGGTCAGTACCTGCCGCAGCTCCTGGTCGCCGTGATCACGCCGCTCGCCGTGTTCGCGGCGCTGGCCGCGTACGACCTGCCCGTCGCGGCGCTGATGTTCGGCTTCGCGATGTTCACGCTGTTCGCGCCGCTGTTGTTGCAGCGGCATGAGGCCAAGAGCAGCATGCGCCGGTCCCGGGCGTACCGCGCCTTCGCGGCGGAGTTTCTCGACGCGATCCAGGGGCTCGCCACGCTCAAGGCCTTCGGCCAGAGCGCCGCGCGGGGGCGGCTCCTGGCCGAGCGGGCGCGCGAAGTCTTCCGCAGCACGATGTGGGTGCTCGCGACCAACGCGGGGACCCGCGGGCTCACCGACGCCGGCATCGCGGTCGGCACGGCGGCGGTGCTCGGACTCGGCGCCTGGCGCGTGTCCGGAGGCCAGATGAGCCTGGACGCGCTGCTGGTCGTGCTCATGATGGGCATCGAGGTGTTCCGCCCGCAGCGCGACCTGCGGGCCCTCCTGCACAACGGCATGATGAGCCGCGCCGCGGCGGACGACATCTTCGCGCTGCTCGATGCGCGACCGCGGGTCGAAGCGCCGGCGGCGCCCGTCGGCCTCGACGGACCGCTCGCCCCGGTCGTGGAGTTCGAGGACGTGTCGTTCGCGTACCCCGGCGGGCGCCGTGCCGCGCACCGGGGGCTCGGTTTCCGCGTCGAAGCCGGGGAACGGGTCGGGTTCGTCGGGGAGAGCGGGGCAGGCAAATCCACCATCGTGCGCCTGCTGCTGCGCTTTTTCGATCCGGACGCGGGCATCGTGCGGGTTGGGGGCCACGACCTGCGCAGCCTGCGGGCGGACGACGTCTACGCCAACGTCGCGGTGGTGAACCAGGACACCTACCTGTTTCACGGGACGGTCGAGGACAACCTGCGCTTCGGCAAGGCCGATGCCACCGCGGAGGAACTCGAGTCGGCCGCGCGCGCCGCGAACGCGCACGAGTTCATCACGCGGCTGCCGGACGGCTACGCGACGGTCATCGGCGAGCGCGGCATCAGGCTCTCGGGCGGTCAGCGCCAGCGCATCGCGATCGCCCGCGCCGTGCTCCGCGACGCGCCGATCCTGGTCCTCGACGAGGGGCGCTCTCGTCGGTGGACGCCGAGAACGAGGCGGTCATCCAGTCCGCGCTCGACCGCCTGATGCGGGGCCGCACGACGCTGATCTTCGCGCACCGGCTGTCGAGCGTGGTCGGGGCGGACCGCATCCTGGTGCTCGCCCAGGGGTCCGTGGTCGAAGTCGGCGATCACGCGTCGCTGATGCGTGCGCGCGGGGTCTACTTTCGGCTGATGGGCGCCCAGGCGCAAGAGAGCGCTGTGGCCGACGGGTCCGTGGCGGCGGTGGCCGACGGAAGTGCGAGCCCAAGGGAGTTGCCCCCCGAGGACGTACAGGTCGACGGTTCCGGCGCACGCGACGAACCGACCGACGCCATCCTGCGCGCCGATGGGCTGGGGTGGACGGGCGTGTTCCGCGAACTGCTGCGCCACGTCGTCCCGTGGAAGGTGAAGTTCTCCGTCGTGCTGGTGTTGGGGATCGCGAGGGTCGCGGCCCTGATCGGCGTCGCGGTGGCGGGCGCCCTCGCGGTCGCGGCGGTGAAGCGCGGCGAACCGTACGCGCCGTACCTGGTCGCCCTGGCGTTCGTCGCGCCCCTCGCCGGCGTGCTGCACTGGCTCGAGTCGTGGTTCGCGCACGACATGGCGTCCCGCATGCTGGCCGAGATGCGCATCGCCCTGTTCAACAAGCTGGACCGGCTCGCGCCGGCGTACCTCGTCCGGCGCCGTACCGGGGACCTCGTGGGGATGGCGACGCATGACGTCGAACTCGTGGAGTACTTCTTCGCGCACACCGTGGCGCCGTTCCTGGTGGCCGTGCTGGTGCCGGCGGCCGTCGTCGGGACGCTCGCGTGGTTCGGCTGGCCCATGGCGCTCGCCCTCGCGCCGTTCCTGGCCGCGGTGGCGATCAGCCCGTTCCTCGCCCGTCGGCGCATCGACGCGCTCGGTTCGCGGGCGCGGGAGGCCTTCGGCGACATGAACGCGCACGCGGTGGACACCATCCAGGGTTTGCCGGAGATCCTCGCGTTTCAGCGCACGCGGGCGCGCGGGGCCGAGTTCGTCACGCGCATCGAGCGCCACACGGCGCTGCGACTGCCCTTCTTCGCCGACCTCACGAAGCAGACCGCGATCCTGGAAGCGGTCACCGGCCTCGGCGGGCTCGTGGTGGTGGCGACCGGCGCCCACCTGGTCGCCACCGAGGCGGTCGATCCCGCGGCCCTGCCCATGCTGACCCTGCTCGCGATGGCGGCGTTCCTGCCGGTGTCCGAGATCGCCCACATCGGCCGACAGCTCGCGGACACGCTGGGTGCGACGCGGCGGCTCCACGCGGTCCACAACGAGGTCGAGGTGGTGACGGACGGCCCCGGAGTGGGCGCGCCGTCGCATCCCGGGGGAGCCGGGATCGACGTCCGTGGCGTGGCCTTCTCGTATCCCGGACACCGCCGCCTGGCGCTCGATGGCGCGACCTTCACGGTGCCGGCGGGCAAGACCGTGGCGCTGGTCGGTCCATCGGGGGCCGGCAAGACGACGGCCGCGCACCTCCTGATGCGCTTCTGGGACCCGGGCGCCGGCAGCATCCGGTTCGATGGCCACGACCTGCGGGCCTACCGGCTCGACGAACTGCGCGACCGCATCGCGCTGGTCACCCAGGACACGTATCTCTTCAACGAGACCCTGCGGGCCAACATCCTCATCGCCAGGCCGGAGGCGACAGGAGCGGAACTCGACGAAGCGGTACGCCGGGCCTCGCTGGTCTCTTTCGTGGACGCCCTCCCGGACGGCCTGGAGACGCGCGTCGGCGAGCGGGGCGTGCGCCTGTCCGGCGGGCAGCGGCAGCGCGTGGCGATCGCGCGGGCGTTCCTGAAGGATGCCCGGGTGCTCATCCTCGACGAGGCGACCTCGCATCTCGACGCCGTGAACGAGCAGGCGGTGCGTCACGCGCTGGAGGAGCTGATGACCGAGCGCACGACGATCGTGATCGCGCACCGCCTCTCCACGGTGCGCAACGCCGACCGCATCGTCGTGCTGGACGCCGGCCGCACCCTCGAGACCGGCACGCACGACGAACTGATCGCCCGCGGCGGTCTCTACAGCCGCCTCGCCGGACGCCAGGCGGCACTCGGGGTGGGTGTCGAAGGGGGTGGGCGCGAGCGTCGAGCCGTCGACAGCTAAATTAGGACGTTGATGGCAGCGTGTCCCGCTTGGGGTCCGCGGTGCTCGGCCCGCCTTCATGGGCGCGTCGGGGACGGTCCACGCCGCGGCCTCGTGGTCGATCTCGTTCCAGTCGGCTGAGGACCTCTCTGGAGCAGATGACGGTGAGCACCAGGAACTCGAATGCGAGCACCGTGCCGCGGTACGCGCTCGAGGCGCGCCCGCAGCGGATCGCGGCGCCAACTCGGGTGTAGGGCGGCGCATGCTGGTGCTGGCGGCTGGCGGGGTTGTTCGGCCGCGCCCGGGAAATGGCGTCGTCGGAGGGGTTGTCGGAGCGGAAGCCTGCGCGATGGCCCGCGGCATCGCGGCGGAGATGCGGCGCCGTAGGCGCCGCCCGACAGCTTTGCGGTGCGCGCAGTCAGTGTCGGCGTCTGAGCGGCGGCACACCGCCTCGGCGCCCTATCTTGGCCGCCACTCGATACACGTCCGGAACGTTGATTTTGTTTGTCGCCTTCCGCAGTTCGGCGACCCGCAAGGTCACCAGCGCGTCGAGCAGTGCCTGTTCGTCAGACGCCGACGTTCCGCTGGCCAAAGTGATGGGGTCTACAGGTACGTCGTCGGGTTCCGACGCTCGTATACGACTCACGGTCTGACGACTTCGCCAGCGGGCGGTCAACTCTCTCGCCGGACAAGGTACGACGAGACCCTCAAGGTCGTCGAGGACCGTGCGGATCCATGGGTGGTCCTCTTTCAGCTCGTCCACGCGCGTCTGGGAAGCAGCACGGACGCCTTCATGGATTCCTCGATAGTCGATCGGGCGCCCTGCGTCGTTACGCGTTGCAGTGGCGGCTCGTCCGATCGCGACCAAGAAACTCCGAGGACTCACGCGATCCGTCGTGTCGGCCAAGTGCCGAGGCACCCAAGTGTAGGTGAATCCGCGTTTCGCATAGCCCATGCGCTCGCCCGCCATGTGCTCGAACGCAGCGCGGTGCCGATCCGAGTTCGTGCCGGGCCGATCCGGTATCAGTGGCGCAATGGATCTTGCCCAGTATCGTTTCGGGATTTCCGCTCGGATCCACTTGAACAGAAGGCCGTACAGTTCGTCATGTTCCCAATGCAGGTCGACGGCCCCGGTACGCAGCTTTGACGCGTCCGGGAAGTCGAACAAGGCGTTGTCCTCGAACTGGTCGCGGCGAAGGAACACCTTGACGTTGACTCGCTTGAATCCGCGAAGATCCAAGGCGAGTTGCATGAGGCCCCGGGAGAGCTTTCGCACTACAGACCAGTTAGTCGCCGACCGGTCAAGGGCATCACACACCATGACGACCTGCCGGCTCGTTTGGAGAACCACTGCTTGGAAGGCTGCATCATGGGTCTCGCCTGACTGGTGGACCTCGGCCAGCGGCGACGCCGGTCTATTGCGCAGGTAGCGGCAAAGCACGGCCCGCCAGATGTGATCGGGCGCTACCCGCATCGCCAACATGTCCTCCAACTCGCCCGCCGTTGGTGCGAACGGTGCGTTGGCCGCGCCTAGACGGTTCACGAAGCCGAAGAAGCACCTGGCGCGGCCAAGCGACATGTTGTTGTAGGCGTCAGCCAGCCTTCGTCGGGACTTTTCGCCGCATAACGCATTGGCGAGGTAACTCTTGCCGGTGCCCCGGCCTCCCACGACCAACGGTCGATCGACCGCCGCAGCGATGCCTTGCATGGCCGACGCATACATTCGCTCTGGGTCGACATGCGCGCCGGGCTCGTGGTCGTAGCTACTCTCGCAACCCTTGAGTGCCTCCCGCACCGCCATCAAGGATGCGTTATCCCAAGGCGGCGCCCCAACGCTCATCGGCGCCCAGCTTCCGGCGTACCGCTGATCAATCCGTCAACTCGCGCAACGAATGAGCCGAAAGCACGATCGGCGAACTCGCCGGACAGTCGGTCGGGATTCTGGCTTGGGTCGATCTCCGTAAAGGTCGCGTCGAACGCGATCGGCCATGGCCAGTGGGGTGCCTCCTCGTCCTCATAGTCGAAACTGAACCGCTCATAGGACGTACCTTCGCTATTGTCATCGGCGTCGTAGACTTCTTCTACGAACACTTCGTACGTTCGTTCGCGAAACGCCTTGCGCGGCTCGCTGCCAGGTTGCGCTTTCGCATGGACAATGCGGAAGTCCATGCACCAATGTGAATCGTCGTTTCTTGCGCGTGCGACTCCCGACAGATAGGAGAAAAGGTAACGATAACCCTCGTACGTCGCTTTCGCATCAATGCCGAAGCACAGGTTGTGGGCGCCGAGACCAATCAGCGCCGCCGCGGATGACTCTGCGAGTCCCGCGCGAGCGTCGACCATTACAGCATGGTAATGCCGCGGGCCAGCCTCGCAGGCGACCTCGACCAAGCGTCGAATGCGTTGTAGGAATGGCTGACCGGAGGTGGGATGGTCCACCAGAGCGCGGCCGAGCTTCGGAACGACACTCCAAGGGGTGGCTGAGGCTGCGTGCCCGAGCGCGGGCAGCACGTCTATCGCTCCACGCCCCGCCGTAAGCGGCGACTCCGCTATGCAAGCCGCAGCGAGATTCGCATCACTTTGACCCAGGTTGGTCGCCACCAACCAGTCGATAATGCCGAAATCGGGAAGGTTGTCTCGGCTGAGGAGTAGACTCGCAAGGCCCGGGGCCTCAAGATCCAAATCGACTACCAGAACGTTGCGCCCTTGCTCGGCTTGTGCGCGGGCCGCGACAGCTAGGGCGGTGGACCTGCCGACGCCGCCCTTGACGCCATGGAACGTCAGAATCGGGGGTGCGTTTGGCAGCGGATCCTGGAGTTCACTAGCCCAATCCCGACCGACGATGCGTCGATCCACTACGGCGACGCGTCGCCAGATTGGCTCTCCCGACTCGGCGATGTTGACCTTCTCTCCAACGGTGAAGTCCGTTGCAAGAGACGGGTCAAGCAGGTCTTCGCGCGACTCGACGACAGCGGGGCCCGCGAAGACGCCCAGCGCTCCTTCAGCGGTGGATCGCAAAGCCGCGAGTGCGTCGGCAGGGGCGTCCTCAAGCAGCAGCAGGGACAGCCTCCCGTCGATGTCGCGGAGGAACCGATGGGCGTCCAACGCGCCCTCGCCGAGGTGCTTGATGACAGCGCGAGCGAACACGCCGAGTGCGTGGTCGAATGAGACGTTCTGCTCGTGTGGGTTCATGATCTTGGCCGCGAGATGCCGGCCGCTGCCATGACGCGCCCCGTAGCCCTCCGCCACTCGTGATACTTGTCGGACGATACGCTACCGGTCGCGGCGTAGCGCATCCCGACATCCCAGTCGTCAAAGGCCGTGGGTTGGCCGAGACGGCTCAGTGCTTGGCGCACGGAGTGCAGCACGTTGCGTCCGCCGAGCGTCCTGTGATTCTCCGAGTCAGATCGGGGAAGTGGACGTGGGGGACAGCACTTCGCGTGTGTTGCTGAACGGCGTGCTTGACCGAGCATTCGGCGGCGAAACCCATCAGATCGCCGGCGTCATCCCAGCGAGAGTCAGTCGCGAGGTAATGCGCATCATCGAAGTGACGAAGCGCCGCGCCCTTGTAGCACTCCGTGCCGGTCGGCATCGCTGCTCCATGTCGTGATCGCGTACCGTTATCGTAGCGCATCGCGTCTGGAACGCTGCGGCTCCGTGCCGGTTCCCTACGGCGCTTGGCGCCTTGATCCAACCCCTTGGCGGTGTTCACGACGCGATCCCAGTCAAAACGGGATTCCCCCATGGCCGCGCAGGCCGCCGCGGGTGCGGCAGGCGGATCGAGGTGTCCGCGCAGGAGGCCATGACGTACTACGCGCGCACCGCGCGGCGGGCCGCCACGGCAACGCGGGCGGACTGCCCCCCGTCGACATCCACGCCTGCAAGCCGTTCGGGCCGAACGGGGGTGCCGAGCCCGGCCAACCCCGACGCACGCGACCTGCGCGAGGACCGACATGGCCCGCCCCTCAACGATGCCGTTCGATATGCTCCAGCACGGCGTCCGTGACCGCGCGCGCTTCCGTCTCCATCAGCCAGTGCCCGGTATCGAGTTCGGTCTCCCGCAGGTTGCCGTCGAAGTACTGCCGTTGTGTCCGAAGCGCCCGGTCGCCGACCACGGGGTCCTGGTTTCCCCAGATGAACGCCGTGGGAATCGTGACGGTGCGCTGTGACGGGCGGGTCGCCAGGCCGGAGGCCCGGTACCAGTTGATCGCCGCCGTCAGGGCACCGGGCTCGGAGAAGATGGCCGCGTACTCCTCGACGATCTCCGGTCCATGCTCGCTGTAGATCCCGGTGCGCATCATCGCGAACCCGTTGAAGCTGAAGAGCGCCTCCGGCAGCCAGGGCAACTGCAGGAACCCGAGGTGGGCGCTGCGTTCGCGCTGGTCGGGGTCTTCCGCGATCGCGGCCGCGTACGCGCCCATGTGCGGAATGGACAGCGCGGACCAGCTCCGGATGCGCGGCGAGGCGTCGAACACCATCAGCCAGCCGACCGCCGCGCCCCAGTCGTGGCCGACCAGGTGGAAGCGGTCGAAACCGACCGCATCGGCGACCGCGAACACGTCCGCCGCAAGCTTCTCCGTGGCGTAGGCGTCCAGGCCGAGAGGTCTCGCGCCGGGGCTGTAACCGCGCTGATCGGGCGCCACGACCCGGTAGCCGGCCCGCGCGAGCGCCGGAATCATGGGCGCGTACATGGCCGAGGACTCGGGGAAGCCGTGCAGCAGGACGACGTTGCCCCGGTCGCTCCCGAACCCGGCGGTACGCGCCCGGAAGGTCATGGAGTTGGCCTCGATCAGGGACAGCGTCGGGGTGGGCGCAGCGCTGCCGGCCGGGTCGAAGGCGTCGAGTTCGGCGGTCGCGCGCGTGTGGGCGAAGTCATGATCCAGCGAGGCGTACGAACCGATCCACAGGACCAGCGGCACCCCCAGCGCCACCACGAGCACGAGGACCAGAAGCGCTATCAGGACGCGTTTCATGCGAACCGGCCTGCCGTCAACGGGTCTCCGGCCGATACCAGATCGGCGACGTGAACGCCCGCTCCTGCAGCGTCGTCGGCACGTCGTCCTGCGGTTCGTCGCCCCGGGCGGCGGCATCGTAGGTCGTCCAGCGCGGCGTCGGGATCTCGAGGACCCGCGCGTAGTAGAACGCGTGCTGCCCGGGATCGAAGTCCGGGTCGCGCCAGACGGTCCTGAGCTCGGCGGTGCCGATGGTGTTGGCGTAGGTGGCCGAGGACACGTCGACCGTGTTGCCGACGGGCGCCACGCCGCCGTCCTCCCCGACCGCGCGCTCGCCGGAGAGCGCGACGTCGTAGATCCGCTCGTGGCTCTGCCCGCCGGCCATCCAGCCCTTCACGATCTGCACGCGATCGAGGTTGGCCCCGCGCGCGTCCTTCAGGGCTTCCACCACGAACGCGGGCGCGGCGCCGGCCGGGCCCTTCAGCGTGCCGCCCATCGGCACGCCGCCCGCGCGGGCCTTGGCGGACCAATCGTGATCGTCGAGGAGTTCGGCGGTGTACGACCAGCCGCCGAACAGGCGCACCCGCAGCCGCGGACCGGTGGTCGCATAGGTCTCCCGCCGGCGGAACGCCGCGAAGAGCGCCTCGCGCGTGTTCTCCTCGGCCCAGACGCCCGTCAGCCCGGCGATGCTGAAGGCCTGGCGCGGCAGCCCGCCCCACAGGTTCGGGTTTTCGCGCGTCTGCGGCGGTGCCGGGTCGACGCGCGTCAAGTCCTCGCCCACGGAGGTGATGGCGTTGTGGAAGTCCGTGGCGCCGACGAGACCGAACTGGAAGGGGTTGAAGCCGTCCTTCGCCTCGCGTTCGATCCCGTTGCGATACGCGTCGCGCACGTAGCTGCCCGGCACCTGGCCCTTGATGTTCGTGATGAGAAGCTCGGTGAAGAGCTCGAAGTTCGCGAACTCGTCGTTCGGCGACAGCAGCGGGTGGGTCTCCGAGGTGCCTTTCTGCTGCGTCACCTCCACCAGCGGCTCGTTCCACGTCCGGCGCGCCGCGTAGTCCTCGTCCATGGGCTCGCCGAAGGAGTCGGTGTCCCGGAACATCAGCCCGTCGCTGACGTTCGGGTTGTGGGGGATCGCCAGCACCTGCACGCCGTGCGCGCGCTGACGCTCGAGGTAGGTCCAGAGATCCTCGGGGTGTCGCGAGTCCACCGCGGAGAAGGGGTCCGGCAGATCGTCCGTGCCCTTGAAGATCACGTTGCGGTGCATGTTCCCGGCGCCCTGCGCGCCGGGCGTACGCGGCAGCGAACTGGTCCACTCGTAGGCGGCGAAGGTCGTGAACGTGCCGGGCTCGTAGTGCGCGTCGGCGTCTTCGACGATGCTGCGCCAGACGGTGCGCTCGCGTTCGGGCATCGCGAAGCCCGGCGGGGGGTTGCCTGAGCGCATGGCGCGGACGAAGGCCATGAACGCTTGCGCGCGCCGGCCGGAGAAGAGGCCATCGGCATCTTCATCTTCTTCCCCTTCCTGCGGTCCCAGCAGCCGGCCGATCTCGGTGTCGGCGTACTCGCCGCCGGGTGTGCCGACGGCCCGCATCGCGCCGAGAAACTCGGCGTGGTCCGTGACCGCCAGAAAGTCGAGTGGCGTGTCGATGCGTACCGTGCGCCCGTCCGGCGCGTCGGCCGGCTCCCCCTTCGCATAGCGGTAGGAGCCGTCCGGCGTGCGCCGAGCCCCGAGCGCGTAGGCGTCGTTCGATAACACGGTGTGCAGGTGCAGGTCGCCGAAATAGACGTTCAGGCGCGCCTGCTCCTCGGCGTGCGGTCCCGCACCCACGGCCAGCGCAGCCGTGGCGATCAGCGCGCGGCTCTTTGCGTTCATTGAAGCGTTCATCGCATTCCTCTCCATCCGTCCGGCTCCCGGTGTGTTCGGCCTTACTGCCGCGCCATGGCGGCGCGGGCCTCGCGTTCCGCCTCCTCGCGCCGGTCGCGCTGCGTGCGTCGCGCGGCCACCTCGAAGCGGACCTTGCGGATCTTCCCAGGGTAGGCGAACGGCGGCCGGCAATCGCGATTGACCGGGGCCATGGCGCGGCCGAAGTCCATGCCCGTGCTCGACAGCATGCCGAGCAGCAGCGGGATCTCGCCCTCCGCCTGGAGCTCACCGTCGACGCGCAGCCGCACGGCCGCGCGGCGCCCCGCCTGCCGCGCGACCTCGACCGACACCACCCGTTCCCCGGCCGGCAACAGGGACGGCGCCGCGACGACGGTGTGCTCGTGGAAGCAGTTGTAGTCGAAGTGCACCCGGCCCTCGCGGACGTAGAGCGCGAAGCCGGAGTTGAGCGTGCCGCGGTTGACCAGCGCCCCGTCCCCGCCCCTTTCCGCGTCCGAGGCCGGGTGCTCGAGAGTGACCTCGGTGATCCACCCGCGCGCCGCGGAGGGGCACGCGTCCGCCACGATGTGGGAGACCGGCGGGTAGTAGACGTAGACGTCCCGCGACGCCGGCAACCCTGGCCGGCGCGCGGCGCGGAACGCCTGGGCGGCGGCCCGGTCGTCGAGCGGCAGTACCCCGTGCTTCTCGGCCTCCCGCCACCACAGGTCGATCATCTCCTGCAGGCGCGCCGGATGCCGCTCCGCGAGGTCGTTCGTCTCGGAGAAGTCCTCGTCGAGGTGGTAGAGCTCCCAGCGGTCGTCGTCGAAGGCGGTCCCGCGGTCGTGGTGGGTCACCGCCTTCCACCCGTCGTGCCAGATGCCCCGGTGTCCGAGCATCTCGAAGTACTGCACGGCACGCGCGGGGTCGGCGTCCGCCGAGGCGAGGCTGCCCGCCAGCGAGGCGCCGTGCAGCGGCATCTGCTCGACGCCGCGGAACTGCGCGGGCGCTTCGGTCCCGGTGAGCTCGAGGACCGTCGGCATGATGTCGATGGCGTGGCAGAACGGGCGTCGGAAGGAGCCCGTGTCGCTCAGGCCCTTTGGCCAGTGGACGACCAGCGGGTCGCGGACCCCGCCGGCATGCGTGTTCTGCTTGTACCACTTGAGCGGGGTGTTCCCGACCTGGGACCATCCCCACGGGACGTTGGAGTGGCTGTCCGGCCCGCCGATGTCGTCGAGTCGCTTGACAGCCTCTTCGACGTCCTCGGCCATGCCGTTGAACCAGCGCATCTCGTCGAACACGCCCGTCGGTCCGCCTTCCTGGCTCGCGCCGTTGTCGGACAGGACGATCAGCAGCGTGTCGTCGAGGTGGTCGATCTCGCTGAGAAAGCCCACGAGGCGCCCGATCTGGGCGTCGGTGTGGTCGAGCTGCGCGGCGAACGCTTCGGTGAGGCGCGCCGCGAACCGTTGCTCGTTGTCGCTCAGTTCGTTCCAGGGCCGGACGCCTGGATTGAGCGGCGCGAGATCCGTCGACTCCGGGATCACGCCCAGGCGCTTCTGACGCTCGAACCATTCCCGGCGCACGGCGTCCCACCCGGCATCGAACCGGCCGCGGTACTTGTCGAGGTACTCCCGCGGCGCCTGGTGCGGCGAGTGCGTCGCGCCGAAGGCGAGATAAAGAAAAAAGGGCCGCTCCGGCACCAGCGACACCTGGTCCCGCAGGAAGCCGATCGAGCGGTCGACGATGTCCTCCGAGACGTGGTAGCCGTCCTCCGGCAGCGCCGGCGCCTCGACGTGATGGTTGTCGCGCGTGAGCTCCGGGTAGAACTGGTCCGTCTCGCCCTGCATGAATCCGTAGAACCGGTCGAAGCCGCGCTGCAGGGGCCAGTTGTGGAAGGGACCCGCGGCGGTGCACTCCGACATCGGCGTCAGGTGCCACTTGCCGGCCGCGTAGGTGCCGTAGCCGGCCTCCCGCAGCACGTCGGCCAGCGTCGCGGCCGTGGCCGGCAGGAACCCGCGCATGTTGGGGAAGCCGGTGTCCATGTTGGAGATGCCCCGCATGCCGACGGCGTGGTGGTTGCGTCCGGTCATCAGCGACGCCCGGGTGGGGGAACACAACGGGGTCACGTGGAAGTTGGAGTAGCGCAATCCCTCCGACGCCAGCCGGTTGATGTTGGGCGTGTCGATCGTGGAGCCGTAGCAGTTCAGGTGCGCGAACCCCATGTCGTCGAAGAGGATGATCAACACGTTCGGCCGCGGGCCGTGCTCATCC
>JAJDVW010000026.1 GCA_022825925.1 Pseudomonadales bacterium
TTGGAGGCGCGGATCGAGCCGTTTTACCCGAAGGCGGGGCGCGGGCGCCGGCCGTATCCGTTGCGAACCATGCTGCGGGTGCACTGCGTGCAGTTGTTCTACAACTTGAGCGACCCGGGGATGGAGGACCTGCTTTACGAGGCGGAGTCGGTGCGGCGCTTCGCGGGCCTGCGGCTGTTGGAGGCCATCCCGGACGAGACGACGATCCTGAACTTTCGCCACCTGCTGGAGAGGCATGGGCTGGGCACGGGTTTGTTCGAGGAGATCAACGCGCACCTGGAGGCGCGGGGTCACCGGTTGAGCCGGGGGACGATCGTGGATGCGAGCATCATTGACGCGCCGAGTTCCACGAAGAACGAGGACGGCCGGCGGGATCCGGAGATGCACCAGACCAAGAAGGGCAACCAGTGGTTTTTCGGGATGAAGGCGCACATCGGGGTGGACGCCGAGTCGGGGTTGACGCACGGTCTGGCGACGACTCCGGCGAACGGCGCGGACGTGTCGCACGCGCACGAGGTGTTGCGCGGCGACGAGGAGGAGGTGTGGGGCGACGCGGGCTACCAGGGCGCGGGCAAGCGCCCGGAGAACCAATCGCGGCCGGCGGCGTGGCACGTCGCGATGCGGCCGGGGAAGCGGCGGTTGCTGGACAAGGACGGTCCGGAGGAGGCGGCGGAGCGGGACACGGCGTCGGTGCGGGCGAAGGTGGAGCATCCGTTCCTGTACGTGAAGCGCATCTTCGGCTACGACAAGGTGCGCTATCGGGGCCTGGCGAAGAACACGCAACGCATCGCCATGCTGTTGGGCTTCACGAACTTGTTGATGGCGGCGCGCCAAGCAACCGCCTGACGCGGCGCCCGCGTGCCCGCCGTTCGCCGAACGGCGCGCCAGCACATGTTTCAGGACCGGCGGCGGCGTGTTTAACCACTTTCCGTTATCAGAACAACACACATATAACCTAAAGCCTTGTTCGGCCGCCGCCCGCGGGGCTTGTTCAGACCTTCCTTAGCACGCTTGCAGGCACGGCACGACGAGGAAACTCGGCAGTTTCCGACTCTGGTCGATCTACGCGGAGAGAATTCGTGACTCTAGGGCAAGGGGCACTGTTGGCGTCCATCGGGGACTGGTTGTTCTCGCAGGGTACCCGGGCCGGAGCGCGAACGCTGTTGGTAGTGCTGCTCGCAGGATGCTCGAGCAGCAGTTGTGATCGACCGATCCTCGACGACGATCTCTGCCCCCGCGACCGTCCTGAATCTCGCAGCACGGTTCTGTTGCTGGACACGTCGGACCCGCTCTCGGTCAAGCACGAGGAGGAGTTGGCGCGTCTGGTGCGAGAACTGCAGGCGCCAACGGCGAACGCTAACGACTTTCGTGTTGCGCCGGGGGAAGCGCTCATCGTCTACGAGTTGAACCAAAACCTCCGCGAGCTACAGCCGAGCTTTCGAGTATGCAACCCCGGTGACCAACCGGATGGGTGGGAGGACGAGCTAACGCGAGGGAAGCAAGTTTCCCTTCGACGGTGGCGGCAGTTCACCGAGGCCGTGGCCCCGCTCTTCGAGGGCACGACGAATCAGGTCGAGCAGGCGCAGTCCCTCGTCCTCGAGACCCTTGGAGTCATTGTCCCGCGGCATGCACGAAGCAGCCGATCCAGGCAGGCCACCGACGAGGAGAGCAGGACTCATGTGATTCTCTTTTCCGACCTGCTACAGCATTCGGAGCCGTTGTCCCACTACGGCCCATATCCGAATCCAGACCAACTGGTGAATACGGACGGTTTGCGTGCGCTCTCAACGGACTTGAAGGGCGTGGATGTCAGTCTGTACCGGCTCGAACGGCCACTTCCGGCAGGTCGGTGGCAGACCCGCGATCACTACTATTGGTGGACGGAACTCATCGAGGCGTTCGGGGGCACAGTGGTCTATCAGGACTCGATCTGAGATGGTTCGGCCACTGCTGATCGCACTGGGCGCTGGTGGCGCCGCGATGGTGCTCGTCCGCTACGTCTCGCCCGGTCTGGGCGGAGCTATCGCGGCTGCCATCGTAGCAGGCGTAGCGATTGTTGCCCTCGGCGGACACTACCACCGGTCCGGATTGTCGCAGTTCGAGAGGAGCCGAGCCGGGGACAATCTCTACTATCTCGGTCTGCTGTTCACGCTGATCTCGTTGGCTTACGTGCTCATCCGACTGTTCGTGCTGGGCGCCGGCGACAGTTTCGAGCGGCGGGTCGATGGACTCGTTGGCAGCTTCGGCATCGCGCTCTCGTCGACGATAGTCGGCATTCTCGCTCGGATCATGACGCAAAGCCTCGACGGCAACCGGGAGTCCGACGGGCGCGGCGGGCGGCAGGATGAGGGTGTAGGCACAGCATCGTCGCTGCCGGTTAGCGAAGAGGACCTGGCAACCCTGCGGCTGAGGGTCCGAGAGATGACCGAAGCGCTCAGCCACCTGATACGTGTCACCTTGCATCAAGCCGAACAGACGAAGAAGCACACCGAGGTTCTGTTGTCGGAGTTCACAGGGCATGTGACCGACCTGTCGAAGGCGGGGCATGTGGAAGCAGAGCGCTCGCTTCGCGACACGGAGTCCTCGTGGCGGGAGATTGCCGAGGCAATCAGTCGAGGCTGTCGCGACTTGCTGGAAGAGTCCACGAACACGGCCGAGGCTGCGGCGGCTCAGATCGAGCGTCGATGGCTGACTGTCGCGGACAGCGTCGAACGCACTTCCAGTAGCGCCGCCGCCCGCATCGCGGGAATTTCGGACTCGGTCGATCCTCTGCTGACGCGACTGGCCTCGCTCGAGACCTCCCTTGGATCCTTCGACGGTGGGCTTGTAGAGGCCAGACAGGAGCTAGGCAAGGCTTTGCGTGCTTCTGTGGACTCGACCCAGGAGGCGATTTCTGAGACGAGGCAGGCCGAGCGACACGCGGTGGGAGCACGCCAATCAGCTGCGATCGCGACGACCGAGGCTGACCGCGCGGAGCGCGCGAACGTCGCCGTCGATGCGGTTCTCCAAGCGGTGCAACTCCTTGGTCCCAAGCTCGTGGCCCTCGATGCCAACCTTGAGTCATTCGACGGTGCTCTGACCGGCGTGACGGACAGACTTGAGGCACTCGCGGCGAGTGCGGAGGCCCAGGCTGACGCGACGGGGAAGCAACGGGATGCTGCGGAACACCACGCGGGCGAACTCCGGCAGCTTGCGGAGAAGTCGGCACGCGAAGCTGACGACGTCAGCCGCGCACGGGAGGCATTGATCGACGTCGTGACCGACCTGACGGGTGCGGTTCGGGGCAGTTGATCCATGGACGCAGAGACCGAGTACCGCCGCGGGACGATACTGGGCCTGACGATTGCGGAGGTCTTCATCCTCCTGCTCTTCCTGCTGTTGCTCATGTATCTCGGGCTGCATCGGCATTGGGAGGTCCGCTCCGAGGCCGCTGCTGCCAAGCTGACGCAGGCGGAGGAGCGGCTCACGGTTACGGAGGACACGCTTGAGCGGTGGCACCCGGTGATGGACGAGTTCAAAGCTCCGGACCGAGTCATGACGCTCCAGCGCCGGCTGGTGGAGGCGCAGGCGGAAGCGAAGCGTCACCGCGAGGCCGCAGCGATCCTTGAAAAACTTGAGGACGGGGAGACCGACCAAGCGTCGCAGTGTATCCGTGCTCTCCGGGATGCCAATGCGGGGCTTGAAGAGGCCGAGTCGCGCGCCAGGCGATGCGAAAGAAACCTGGCGGTGATCAAGACGAAGGGCCACAACCCGCCATGCTGGTATCGGATGGTGGATGACGAAAAAGGTGGGCAGCGTGAGAAGGCGTATTACATGCTTGATGTTGGAGTGTTCGACGATCACTTCGTGCTGAGAGCGGTCGAACCCCCGCCCGGGCGGGCCGTTGACGATGACGGCCGCCTGTATGTCGAAGAGGCTGCGCAGATCGGACTCGACGCGGTGCCATACGGAACACGCCTCTCCGACAGTCAGTTTCAACGTCATCTGGCGCCGATCAGCGAAGCAGGGCAGGACGGACTGGTGCGCACGTATTCCTGCATCTTTTGGGTGCGCGTCTGGGACAACACGTCGGAAGGTGCCAAAAGGCGGTGGCAGCGTGCTCACGACAGACTGATAGAGGGCCTGTTCGGAGCCTATACAGTGCAGGAGGACGCGTGGTGACGACAGACCCTCAGGGGTCCGCGCAGCCGTTAACCGGCCCGGCACTGGACGAAACCACGGCGAGGCTCGAGCGTGCCCTTCGCGAGCTCCGTAGGGCCAGCCTCCTCTACCGGGTTCGGGTTTGGTTTCGCGTGCGCGGACGTCCGCGGCTGCGCGCGGTTGGGAAAGTAGACGAAAGGCGCGCGTCGAGGACATCCGGGTGAAGTCAGGCAAGGGGCACCGAGCGCTAGCCACTCCAACGACCGTGCCGGCTTCGCGGGGGCGACCGTGGCGCGCGTGCGTGCTCATGCGCCGCGCCCGAAGGCGTGTGGGAGGGGCTTGCTGGCTATTCGGTGCAATGGTGGCCGGCGTCGCGCCCGCCGCCGTCGGGGACATCGCGGCTGAGTCACGGCCAACCGCTTCGCCTCCGGCGTCCACGGACGCGACGCTCGCCCTCGACAGTGACCTACAGGACTTCAGGGAGAACCATCTGTCGAGCGACAAAGGCAGTTGGCCATCGGATGAAGTCCTTGGAGTGGCTCGTAGAGTCCGGGAGGCCGTACGCGAGCGCGACGTTGCCGCATTGCTTGATCTTGCGGTGGGAGAGTTGAATCCGGGCCCGCGGCGGGCCTACGCGAACGCTAGGGCGTTTCACCAGGTCTTCGACGAAGAGTGGCGCGAGTCCGTGTTGCGGGACGCACCGTTCTGCGTAGGGTGGCGCGGTTGCGCTCTCGGTCACGGCAAAGTGTGGTTCGCGAAACCGGGCCTCGGCATCGGAATCTACAGGATTTACGGAGCGACTCCAGAGCCTCGTCCCTTGATTGCGCCAGAGTGGCGATTCGGCGAACTCGTTCTCGGGCCGGACTGCTTCCGATATGAATGGCTCTCCAGTGACAACGTCAAGGCGGTGATGGACCGATGGCGGATCCGGGAGGAAAGATCGTACTTCACCCGGAATGTTGGGATGTACCTTGGTAATCCGATCAGGTCATTCGAACCGATACCCGGCTATGAGTCGCTTTGGGGTGAGGTCTTCAAGTGTGCAACATCCGAAGGAGCGTTCGCGATCGACGAACACGCTGTACTGCAACCGCCCCTCCCTAGTTCCTGTCCGGGAATGACGGCTGGGCGCGCGCCGACGTGACTCGACGCGACCGCGCATTGTCCCACGTCGAGTGCGGGATGGAGTGCAAGGCGGCCGATTCGAGCGGTTCGGCACGCTGGAGGCGGCTGTTGCGGGC
>JAJDVW010000126.1 GCA_022825925.1 Pseudomonadales bacterium
GCCCAGCAGGCGGAGCCAATCAAATCGAACCTCACGTCGAACGATCGCTCTCGTAGAGAATCAGGTCGTCCAGGTCGACGTTCAGAACGCGCGCGATAGCCGCCAACGTCTTCGTCGAGCCCTGCCGCCGTCCTCGGACGATCTGCGAGAGATAGGTCGGGTGGATCCCGACCTTCTCCGCGACCTGTCGCTGCCGCATGCCCCGGTGCCGGCAGAACACCGCGATCGGGTGCTCGCCATCGACCAGGGCCTGCACAACTTCCACCGGAAAGGACTCCTCGTCGGACGCCCTGGCGAGGTCGTACAGTTCCTCATCGGTCAACGCCGCCTCAGCTCCACGGGCGCCCGCGAGGCGTTCGAATTCTCGCCATGGCAAGACGGCGAACGCCGGCTGGCCCGCATCGTCTCGAATGATCCGTGGTTTGTTCATGTATGCCCCCCATTGCCTGTACGCCTGTCCGCGCGGGGCGATTCGCAGGATGGTGATGTGCTGTCGCTTGTCGTCGCGCTCGAAGACGATGCGTATGCCTCCGACCCGCAACCGGTAACCCCGTCGCCCCTGCAAAGCCCTGACATCGACATCGGGACGCCCCGGATCCTCCGCCAGCTGCTGCAATCGTTCGAGAACGCGCTCACCCTCCTGACGCGGCAACTTGACCAGACAGGTCGGCGCCCCGTATGCGCCAAGCTCACGATCGAATCTATCGTACTCTGTCGAAGAGAAGGGGGGCTGATGGCATGGACTTCGTGAAGATGTTCGAGGATTGGCGCCGGGTCGTGGCGCGTTCCGTCCTGGTGTTCCACCTCGTGTGCGCCGCGGTGGGGGTGCTCGCGCTGCTCGGCGTGATCTCGACCCCGTTCATGGGCGACCCGTCCCCGGGCGGCGCTGCGCTCGCCACGGCAGCCGTCGCCGGGCTGCTCTGCATGCTTGGGTCGTGTGCGCTCGGGGGTGGAGTTCGCTATGCGGTCTACGGCGACTTCAGGCTGCTGCCGAGCCGGAGCTTCCGCGACTACTACGCCGGGGACGACGACGGTGGCGAGGGGACGGCCCGCGTGTCGCCGCCGCTTCCCGCACGCACCCAGCGCGGACCCGACGACGACCTGGTCGATCGGGCCAGCGAGTTCGTTTCGGGCGGCGACCTGACCGGCTTCCAGGACGTCTTCAACCGGCTCCAGGGCAGCCCGGCGACTCCCCCGGGCGAGATCTCCGAGGAGCTCGCGCCGCGCATTCGCGAGTTCGGTCTCGAGCGCAACTGCCGCGAACTCTGGGAGCAGGGCTACACCGTGGTCGAAGACGCCGCGCCGCCGGAGTACTGGCGCGATCTGCGGGCGGCCATCCTCAAGGCCGCTTCCGCTGACCCCGGCGCGAGGGCTGGATCCATGGGCTCCACCTTGATGCCGAAGTATCCAGTCGTAGCCGAAGCTGCCATCAACCCGAAGATGATGGCGCTCGCGGAGTTCTCGGTGGGCGCCGGGTTCATCCTCAGCAACGTTGCCTCGTCCATCCGCAGGAAGGGGGACCGGAACATCGGGCTGCACTGCGATCAGGTTTGGCACCCCGTGCCGTTTCCCGAGCACAACCTCTTCCTGACGGCGTGCTGGGCCTGCGATGACTTTACGCCCGAGGCCGGCCCGACAACCGTCGTCCCGGGCAGCGCGGCACGACGTCGGCCACCGAACCTCGATGAGATCGGCTCGACGGCGACCGTGCCCATCGAGTGCAAGGCCGGGTCGATCGCCGTGTGGGACGGTCGGACCTGGCACGACAACGCCACTCGGACGATCGACGGCGAGCGCGCCGTGCTGCACGTGTCCTACACACGGCTGATGATGCGGCAGATGGAGGTCTACCCCCGGTCGGTCCAGGATCGCCTCGTCGAACAGCACGGCGAGCCGATGGCCCAGCTCATGGGTCGCTACGACTACCTGGCCAAGCCCGCCGGCAAGGAAGACTTGCAGGGCTTCATGCGCGCGGTGGCGTACTCGCGCAGATAGGGCTCTCGGCGTGCCCTTGCCCGTCACCGGCCGCGGGTGTGGGACGGGTTCTATCGGCGGTAGGGCGCTCACCCTTTGGCGGCGATGACAGGCGATGACGGTCAGCGGTGCCGGCCTCTTGATCGGTGGTAAACTACCGCGCCTTTCCGCCTTAGCTCAGTTGGTAGAGCAGCTGACTGTTAATCAGCGGGTCGCTGGTTCGAGCCCAGCAGGCGGAGCCAGATTCCGGATTTCAGGCGGCTCGGCTTTCGACGACGAGCTCTTGGCCCAGCGCCCGCAGCGCCATATCGATGCGGCCAATGGCAGTCCCGTGACGCGGGTCGAGCATGCGGCGGACCTCTTTCTCGTTGACGCCCAGCCGCTCGGCGAGGGCGACGCGGGTCAGCCCGCTGTCGCGCAACGCGAGCGCCAGCGCCGCTTTCGCTGCCGTCACGGGCGGAACTGCCACCAGCTGCTCATCCGCCAGGCGTGCGCTCGGCGCCGGGATCGTATCGACGCGGTTGATGCGCCCCGCCATCGCTTCCTCGAGCGCGTCCGCGGCGTCGGTCAGCGCCTCGCCCTCGTCGGCGCCCGAGGTCAGGCACTCGGGCAGATCGCGGAACGAGACGACGATCTCGCCGTCGGAGTGGCGCTGCAGTCGCGTCGGGCAAGTAAATCGCATGGCAGTCTCCAATGTGCAAGGGGCTCACCGCCCCGCGTCCGCCGGCCGCGTCAGCTCCGGCCCCGCCGCTCCACCGTCTCCGCCAGCAGACACAGGATCTCGAACATCATCTGCACGCCGGTCAGCCCGGTCGTGCCGGAGGGATCGAAGGGCGGGGACACTTCGACCACGTCGCCGGCGACGATGTCGAGCCCCCGCAGGCCCCGCACCATCTGCTGCGCCTCGTACGTGGTGAAGCCCCCGACCTCCGGGGTACCGGTACCCGGAGCGAACACGGGGTCGAGGCCGTCCACGTCGAAGCTCAGGTACGTCGGGCCATCGCCCGCGACCTCGCGGGCCCGCTCGATGACCGCCGGGATGCCCATCGCGTACAGGTCCTCGATGTGGATGACGGTCATCCCGGACTCGTAGCTGAACGCCCACAGCGGCTCCGCCGGACCGCGGATGCCGATCTGGATCGTGCGCTTCGGATCGAGCGCGCCGTCCTCCACGGCCACCTTGAACGGTCCACCGTGATGGTGCTTGTGGCCGAACAGCTCGGGTCCCGTGTCGCAATGCGCGTCGAAGTGTACGAGGCCGAGGGGCTGTCCCTGCGCGCGGGCCAGCGCGCGCATGATGGGCAGGGTGATGGAGTGGTCGCCCCCGGCGCTGAGGGGCAGGACACCGGCTGCCGCGATCCCGTCGTAGTGGCGCTCGATGTCCGTGATCGCGTCGTCGAGCCGGTAGACCCCCTCGATGGGCACGTCCCCGAAGTCGGCCACGTCCGCCAGATCGTAGGGGCGCACGCCGGTCTGATGGCAGACCATCCCCATGAGCGTCGACTGGTCCCGCAGGTGCCGGGGGCCGTGGCGGGCGCCGGGCCGATTGGTCACGCCCCCGTCGAACGGCACCCCGACGATGCCGATGTCGACGTCGGTCCATGCATCCGGGTCGCCACGCAGCGGGCGGCGCATGAACGTCGCAACGCCCGAGTAGCGCGGCTCGTGCTTCTCGCCCCAGGCCCGCCGGCGTTCGTCCGGCACGTCATGACGATGACCGCCGTCACGGCTCACGGGAGGATCCTCCTGGCGACGTCAGCGCACCTCGAGGTCCGCGAAGTCCGGCTCCCGCAGCGCGTTCCAGACCTCCAGCGGCGTAAGCGGATTCTGCGTCGCGGAGCGGCCGAACTTCGTCCAGTAGTAGTTCTCCGCACGGGGGTCGCTCCACGCCATGCCGCGGTTGCGCTCGTCGAGCATCTCGTTGTAGCGCCGGTAGGGCTCTTCCCTGACGTCGATCGACTGCCTGTCGTCGAGGATGAGCCGCTCGATGCACCGGAGCGCGTAGTACGTCTCCATCTCCTGGAACGCCGGGACCAGCAGGCCGCCGTTGGTGTTGGGGCCGTACAGCGTCCACAGGTTGGGGCAGCCGGGGATCATCGCGCCGAGGTAACCCTGCGCACCGGTCTGCGACCACAGTTCCTCGACGGTCCTGCCGCCGCGGCCGGTGATCGACATCGGGAACAGGTACTCGGTCGCCTTGAATCCGGTCGCGTAGACGATGGCATCCACCTCGTGGATTTCGCCGTCCCCGGTCTCCACGCCCGTTTCGGTGATCCCGCGGATGCCGTCGGTGACGAGCGTGACGTTGTCGCGCTGGATGGCGTCGAGAATGCTGTACTCGGGGTCCACCAGCACGGGACGCGCCGAGAGCACCGGGTGTTCCGGCGTCATCTTCGCGACCAGGTCCGGGTCGCCCAGCTTCTCTTCCAGGAACGCGATGCAGTTGTCGCGAGCGGCCTTGTTCACCGGGCTGGTCGCGTGCTCGTCCTGGAAGTGCGGATCGACCTGCGCGAGGGGCCCGAACCCCGCGATGAATCCCGCCGCGATGCGCAGGCGCATGAAGTTCGTGTGGTACGGCAGGTTGCGGTCCAGCCAGGGCACCTGCGACGGAAACGCCGAGCGATAGCCCGGCGCCCCGAAGAGCCACTGGGGGGTGCGCTGGAAGACGGTGACATGCCCGGCCTCGAGCGCCAGTTCCGGGACCATCTGGATGCCCGTGCACCCGGTGCCGATCACCGCCACCCGCTTGCCCTTCGGATCGAACCCGTCAGGCCAGCGCGCCGTGTGCCAGGACGGACCGCGGAAGCGTTCCATGCCGGGGATGTCCGGCATGTTGGGGCGATTGAGGAAGCCCACCGCGGTGATCACGGCGTTCGAGCGCAGGGTGCGCCGACCCTCCGGCCCGTCGACCGTGAGGTCCCACATCGAGGCCGCCTCGTCCCACACGAGCGAGCGGACCTCCGTGTTGAAGGTGATGTCGCCGCGCACGTCGAACGTATCGGCCACCCAGTTGAAGTACTTCCGGTTCTCGGTCCAGGGACAGAACGGATACGCGTAGCTGTAGTCGACGCCGAAAACGTGGGTGTAGAGCCGGCTCGGAGTATCGACCCGCGCGCCTGGATAGCGGTTCTCGTACCAGGTGCCGCCGACGTCGCCGTTCTTCTCGATGACCGAGAACGGAATGCCCGCCCGCTTGAGCTGGATGGCCGCGTTGAGACCCCCCATTCCGGCGCCGATGACGGTGACGGAGAAGTCCTCGCGTCGCCCCGTCGGCTCCCGTGACCATTCCAGTGCGCGCGCCCAGGGATTCAGGCCCAGCTCTTCGAGCCACAGGTCGGTCGCGTCGGGGTCGGGCTCGGCGCCCATGGTCAGGGCCGCGCTCGTCAGCAGGCGGTCGGTTGGACCGACGCCCAGCGCGCCGGCGCCACTGTCCCGATAGGACTTGAGGAACTCGGCGGCCTTCCGGCGGACCAGGTCGGCGTCTTCCTCGTCCAGGGTCAGGCCGCCGAACAGGCCGGGGCCGCGGCGCGCCACGGGCTGCGTCGCCGCGATCTCCGCATCGCCCGTGAGTTGATAGATCAGGCCCCTGAGCACCATCGGGTCGCCGTGGCGCGTCGCATCGTCGATGGTTGCGTCACTAGCCCCGAGCAGCTCTTCGCGAGCCGGCGCATCCGTGATCGAGGTAGGCTCGCTCAGTTCCAGGAGTTGCTCTTCCGCCATCGGTGCGCGCCTGTGTTCCGTTCGAATGGGGCGCTACGATAACGTATCGGCGCCCGACGGGAACAGCGCCCGGCCGCCGCCGCTCCTCCCGCCCTCGACAGCGCCGCTGACCACCGGATGGACGCCCGGACCAGTCTTCGGCTGCAAGCCCGGCGATCGTGCCGAGCACTTCGAGCCTCACGCCAGACGTTCAGCTCTCGTAGCGGACCAGGTCGTCCAGCTCGACATTCAGAACCCGCGCGATGGCCGCCAACGTCGCCGTCGAGCCATGACGCCGACCTCTCACAATCTGCGAGAGGTAGGTCGGGTGAATGCCGACCTTCTCGGCGACGTGTCGCTGCCGCATCCCCCGGTGCCGGCAGAAAACCGCGATCGGGTGCTCGCCGTCGACGAGGGCTTTCACGACTTCCACCGGGAACGACTCCTCGTCGGATGCCTTGGCAAGGTCGTACAGTTCCTCATCGGCCAACGCCGCCTCGGCTCCGCGGACCCCCGCCAGGCGCTCGAACTCTCGCCACGGCAAAACGGCAAACGCCGGTTGGCCGGCATCGTCTCGAATGATCTGTGGCTTGTTCATGCCTGTATCCTATTGCCTGTAGACCTGTCCGCGCGGAGCGATTCGCAGGACGGCGATGTGTCGTCGCTCGTCGTCGCGCTCAAAGACGACACGCATGTTCCCGACCCGTAACCGGTACCCCGGCCGCCCCCGCAGCGCCTTGACATCAATATCGGGGCGTCCCGGGCTTTCCGCCAGCTTCTGCAGTTGTTCGAGAACCCGCTGACCCTCCGAGCGCGGCAACTTGACCATCGTCTTCAAGGCCTGCCGCTTGAACGTAAGCTCGTAGGTCACGGCCAACAAATATAGCAAATAGACTTTCGTTAAGAAAGCAAATTGCTATACAACGCGTTCGAGCGCCGGCAGACTACGGCACATCGGCACGCAGTGGGGAAGCGCAACTCGGTCGTGCCTTCAGCTGCAGACTGTTCGCGGGCCTCGGCCCAACCCGCTCGGGCGGTCGCAGGGACTTACCCGCCCGACGCCTGCACCCGATCAACGACCCGCACCAGGGCCGCCGCGATGTCCTCCGGCACTTCCTCCTGCAGGAAGTGGCCGCCCCCCGTCTCCATGACGGGTGCCTTCGGGAAGCTCCGTTTCATCGCCGGGAGTTGCCCGCCCAGGATCGGGTCGTGCATCCCCCAGACGATCTCCGCGGGGATGTCCAACCCCTGAACGTACTGTCCGATCACCCGCATCGGCGGCGTCGATGGATGCTCCGGGCCGTCGGGGACCATGCGCATCATGGCCAGCGGCGCCTTGTCGTTGCCGCTCTCTTCCACGGGTCTGGCGTAGAGTTCCAGCACATCGGTCGGAAGGGAAGCGGGGTCGCCCTGGGTCCGCGGCAGGTTCTCGAAGATCGAGACGAGCGCCTCGAAGACGAGCTCTCCGACGACCGGTCTCCTGGCCATCCGATGGCCGGGCGAAAGGTCCCCTTCCGCTGCCCCCTCCCGCTCGCCGAAGAGCGTGTTCAGCACGACGACCCCCTTCAGCAACCCGGGCGAGGCCGCGAGGGCCCCCATGCCGATCGGCCCGCCCCAGTCCTGGCCCGCGAACACCACTTCCGTCATCCGGAGCTTCTCGAGAACACGGCCGATCCAGCGGATGTGGTTGTCCAACGTGTGCTCGCTCGCCGGCACCTTGCTCGAGAATCCCAGTCCCACCAGCGTCGGCATGATCACGCGGACCCGGTCCGTCGGCAGCGCCGCCGCCACCTTGCGGTATAGGAAGCCCGACGTGGGGTTGCCGTGCAGGAGCAGGATCGGGAAACCGGTTCCCACTTCGAGGACGTGGACCTTGATCCCCGGCTCGACCTCGACGAAGTAGCTCTCGTACGCGTCCGTGACGAACTTCGCCGCGGCGTCCGGCAGGGGGAAGGCCTCGAAGTCGCCGGCATCGAGGGTCACGACGCCGCTTCCCGTCGGAACGACCCGCTCTCCATCGCGCGTGAGCAAAGCCGCGAACAGGAGCGCCGCGACCGCGACCGCCCCCAACGCCATCAGGATTCGTGACTTCAAGGGAGTGGCCCCCGGTCCGCTTACGTCCCTGCCCCGTCACCCGGGTGTGGTGTCCGCGCCGCGCTCGGCGAGCCAGATGCCCCCGAGCACCAGTGCGAGGGCGAGCCCATGATAGACGTGGAACCGCTCGCCCAGGTACGCCACCGCGATCACCGCCGCAAACACCGGCACGAGATTGAGGAAGATCCCCGCGCGGCCCGGCCCGATGATCTCGACGCCCCGGATGAACAGGAGCTGGGCGAGGAACGACGGGAACAGCGCCACCAGCGCCACGACGGCCCAGCCGCGCAAGGTCGGCGCCTGGAACTCGCCGAGCCAGGCTTCCGCCGCCACCATGGGCAACGACGCCAGGAACGCCGATGCGGCGAGCACGGTGAACAGCCCGAGCGCCGTGGAAGCCGGCCGCCGGCGCAGTCCCACCGTGTACCCGGCGTAGAGCAGGGCCGCGAGCATCACGAGCAGGTCCCCCGCGTTGAAGCGCAGGCGGAGCACCCGCTCGACATCGCCGCCGGACACCACGACGGCGACGCCGGCCAGCGTCACGCCGGCGCCGACCCACTGCAGCCCCCGCGTCGGGGTGCGGTACACCAGCAACGCACCGACCAGGACGAACACCGGCAGGACGGCCTGGATGATGCCCATGTTCACGGCCGCCGTGTGGTGGGCGGCGATGTAGAACAGGCCGTTGAACGCGGCGAACCCGAGGGCGCCCATGAGGAAGAGGAACCCGAGGTGCGGCTTCAGGTTCGGCCAGTCCCGCACCAAGGCCTTCCGGTTGAACGCCAGCAGCAGCGCCACGACCAACAGCCAGCGCAGCGCCACCACCATCATGGGCGACACCTCGCCCACGACCAGCTTGGCAAACGTCGTGTTGGCGCCGAAACAGATCGACGTGAAGGTCAGACAGAGGTACGCGTGCGCAGCGGTACGCGCACGAGCGTCAGCCCCGGGAGCCCGAACCGTCATCTCGTTTCCGCGCGCCTCAAGAAGATCCGCCTGCGGCCCGGGCAAGCGCCAGGACCGTCATGGTCGATGAATTGCGGGCGCCTTGGCAACGGGGGACACTCTTTCGGTTGCCCGCGAGGAAGACCACGGGCGGCCGCCACGCCATCACAGTACGGGAGAAAGCCACATGGCCGTCGGAACCATGACCAGGGCGGAGCGTGAGGCGCTTCTGTCGGAGACGCGTTACGGCGTACTCAGCGTGGCGCGCGACGGTCGCGGCCCCATCTCGGTCCCGGTCTGGCACCGGTGGGACGCCGAACACGGCGAGCTGCGCTTCACGAGCGGTCGCTATTCCCGGAAGGGCCAGGCGCTGGAGGCGGCGGGCAGGGCGAGCTTCACCGTGCAGGACCACGACCTGAGCAAGGGGAAGTACGCCATGGTGGAGGGCCCCGTCACGTTCGACGAGGATTTCGATGGCGACGTGGAACTCATCGGCGTCGCCAACCGCTACCAGGGAGACGGGATCGGCGAGGCATATGTCCGGAGCACCTACATGGACGGCGACCGGCTTCTCTACAACATCGTGCTGTGGAAGATACGGGCGGAGACCTGGTTGAGCTTCGATACGTCGAAGCTCGGCTGAGCGTGCCACTCCCACCTTCCATGCCAACGCCCACCGAGGAGCAAAAGCGCTGCTACGCGGACGACGGCGTGTTCCTCGCGAAGCACTTCCTCACCCGGACCAGTTTCGGACCGCCAAATCCTGCTACGACCACGTTCGGGCCAACCCGAGCCAGCATGCCCTCACGGCCTTTGGGGGAACCGAGCACGAGCATTTCGTCGATAACACGCATCCCGAGTGCTGGGAGCTCGGGCTGCGGGATCTCCGGCGGGATCCGGACTCCTGGGACGTGGTCTCGTTCGACACCGAACCGGGCGATGTCGTCGTCATGCACCCCTATTGCCTCCACGGCCGCGCGCCGATAGACGCCCAAACGCCCGACCGCCACACGCTGGTGGTGCGGTTCTTCGGCGACGACGCCACGTACAGCCCCCTCCCGAGGAACGACTGGTTGCAGCTCGAGAGCCAGGTGCCGGGCGCGCCGTTCCGATCTGCCTCGTTCGTGCAGTTGCGTTAGAGCGCCCCGCCATCCGTTGCGCGAGACGCCCGATCTCGTATGATCGGGTGGCAGGGGCAGCCGACAGGAGGGGTGAGGATCATGAGCGACGTTCGTTTTCCCGACATTTCCCCGTTGCGCAGCCGCCGTCCCTTCGCCGCGTTCGCGGCGGGGCTCCTGCTGCTGATGCCCGCCGGGGCCTGGGGCGCACCGACCAGCGACTACAGCCCACCGCGCACCATCGAAGGCCATCCCGACCTCTCGGGCGTCTGGGACTTCCGCACCTTGACGCCCCTGGAACGGCCGGAAGACCAGGCCGGGCAGGCATTCCTGAATCCCGAACAAGCCCACGCCATCGAGGCCAAGGCGAACGCGGCGTCCGCCGCCCTGCACGCACCGAGCGACCCGGAGCGGCCGCCCCCGCCCAAGGGCGACGTGGGGGCCTATAACGGCTTCTGGTTCGACCACGGCGCGCGCGTCGCCGAAGACCGCCGCACATCGCTGCTGATCGACCCGCCCGACGGAAGGCTGCCCGCGACGCAGCCCGGGGTGAAGCGCCAGGCGATGGGAGACGATCAGCCGGAGGATCCGCCGGTCAGGCTGCTGGTCGGCGGCGTCGGCGCGGCCGATCCCGAGAGCCGCGGCCTCGCCGAGCGCTGCATCGTCGGGTTCAACGCCGGCCCGCCGGTCTGGCCCGGCGGCTACAACCAGAACCTCAAGATCATCCACGCGCCGGGCTACGTCGTGGTGCTCATGGAGATGGTGCACGAGGCCCGCATCATCCCGACCGACGGCCGCGGGCGCCTGCCGATGGACATCCGCCCCTGGACGGGCTCGTCCCTCGGCCGCTGGGAAGGCGACACCCTGGTCGTAGAGACGGCCAACTTCCCCGCGAAGCGCTCGAGCTTCGCGCCGACCCCATTCCAGTCGGTCGGCACCGCCGAGCACATGCGCCTCACCGAGCGCTTCACCCTGGTCGCCGACAACACCCTGCGCTACGAATACACGGTGGACGATCCCGCGACCTACACGCGTCCGTTCACCGCGGCGCTGCCGATGCAGAGGAGCGCCGGACAGATTTACGAGTACGCTTGCCACGAAGGCAACTACGGACTACGCAACATCCTGACCGGGGCACGCGCCCAGGAAAGGTTGGCGATGGCCGGCGGCGAATGATCCGGCCCGGCCCGGAACAGTGGGAGGAGGAGGGAAGATGAGAATGGGAGACTGGGAGAGCACGCGGGACCTGGACGACGTCTACCGCGAGATCGAAAGGCTCGGCCTCGAGAAGCACGCGATGGAACTCGACGCCTACGGGTTCACCGTCGTCGAGAACATGATGGACGCGGACACCGTGCAGACGGCGCGCCAGGCCATCTGCGACATCTGCGAGCAGCAGACGGGGAGGAAACCGGACCTGAAGCGGGGCGAGGAGCACCCGGACTGGCGTTTCGTCCCGTATCTCATGCCCCGCCATGAAGTGTTCCAGGACATCATGCTCGACGAGACGGGCCTGGCGCTGATCAGCTACCTGGTCGGCAAGAGCGCGCAGCTCTTCAGCATGGGGTGCCACTTCAAGGGACCGGGGGACGGCGGGCAGATCCCGCTGCACGCCGATGCCAGCCTGCCGCCTCCCCTGCCGTCGTACTCCGCGATCTGCAACATCAATTACGCGCTGACGGACTACACGAAGGAAGCCGGCTGCCTGGCCATCGTCCCCGGGAGTCACAAGCTCTGCCGACAGCCCAATCCGGAAGAGTCCGCGCTGGCGGGCACGCACGAGAACCCGAAGGCGGTTCCCATGGAAGGGCCGGCCGGGACTGCCGTGATCTGGCACGGGAACACCTGGCACGGCTCGTATCCGAGGTCGATCCCGGGACTGCGACTGAACCTGGCGGTCCCCTACGCGCGTCCGTTCATGAAGGTGCAGGAGCGTTACGGCACCGAGCTGCCGCAGTCGGTCATCGACCGCAACTCGAACCACCCGCGCTTCCGGCAACTGGCCGGACTCGAGGACAGCTACGGCTGGAAGGAGGAAGGCCCGCGGTTCCTCGATCAGGTGAACGGCGGCTACAAGGCGGAGTTCCGGAACCGGGAAGCCGGCAAGGGGCATTACGCATAGCCGGGAGCGAGAAGACATGGCCGAGCAGACCGTCGAGTTCGCGGACCCCCAGCAGCAGCCCGGTGCAGCGCCCGACTACGAGGTCGTCGTCATCGGGGCGGGCGTCGCGGGCATCTACCAGATCAAGCGCCTGAAGGACCTGGGCGTCCGCGCGACCGTCCTCGAAGCCAATCCCGACCTCGGCGGAACCTGGTACCACAACCGCTACCCGGGCGCCCGGTTCGACTCGGAGAGCTTCACCTACGGGTACTCCTTCTCGCGCGAACTGCTGGACGAGTGGCACTGGACGGAGCAGTTCTCGCCGCAGCCCGAGACCCTGCGCTACCTTGAGTACGTCACCGAGAAGTTCGGGCTACGGGAACACATGCAGTTCGACTGCCGGGTCGAGACGATGGTCTTCGACGAGGAGACGGACACCTGGACCCTCACCCTCCACGACGGTCGGACGATCGCGACCCGCTTCGTGACCACCGCGGTCGGGGTCCTTTCCACGCCGACGCTGCCCAGGATCGAGGGCATCGACAGCTTCGAGGGACGCGCATTCCATTCGTTCCTCTGGCCGCACGAGCCGCTCGACCTGACGGGCAAGCGCGTCGCCGTGATCGGTACCGGCGCGACGGCGATCCAGCTCATCCCGGAGGTCGCGAAGGAGGCGGAGAGCCTGACGGTGTTCCAGCGGCGCCCGAACTGGGCCGCGCCGCTCAACAACGCGCCCATCTCCGAGGCCGAGATGGCCGAGATCCGCGCGCGCTACGACGAGATCTTCGCAACCTGTGCGCGCACGCCGGGCGGCTTCGAGCACGAGCCCGACCGGCGCGGCTTCTACAACGTGAGCCCCGAGGAGCGACGCGCACTCTGGGACCGCCTCTACGACGCGCCCGGGTTCGCCATCTGGCTCAGGAACTTCACCGAGATCTTCATGGACGAGGACGCGAACGCCGAGCTCTCCGAGTACATTGCCGAGCGCATCCGCGGGCGCGTGCATGACCCAGCGGTCGCGGAGAAGCTGATCCCGAAGGACCACGGGTTCGGCGTCCAGCGGCTACCCATGGAGACCGGCTACTTCGAGACGTACAACCGCGACAACGTGGAACTCGTTGACGGCAGCGAGACGCCGATCGTGCGCATCACGCCCAAGGGGATCGAGACGACTGACCGCGAGTTCGAGTTCGACGTCATCGTCTACTCCACCGGGTTCGACGCGTTCACCGGGTCCATGGAGCGCATCGACATCCGGGGAAGAGGCGGGCTCCGCCTGCGGGACAAGTGGGCGGACGGTCCCGTCACCTACCTCGGCGTCATGGTCAGCGGCTTCCCCAACCTGGTGATGCTCGGCGGGCCGCAGGGCGCCGCGACCAACTTCCCCCGGGGCCTCGAACTCGCGGTCGACTGGGTGACGCCGTTGCTCGAATACATGTGGCGGCACGGCTACCGGCGCTTCGACGCGAACGCGGACGCCGAGGCGGAGTGGCTCGAGCATGTCAAGGAGATGTACGAGGGGCTCCTGCTGCGCAGGGCGAAGAGTTGGATCACCGGCTACAACTCGAACCTCGACGGCCACGAATACGGCAAGACGCGCTACAACATCTACAACGGCGGCGGCCCGAAGTACGCGAAACGGCTGCGCCAGGTGGTCGACAACGACTACGAGGGCGTTTCGTTCCGGTGATCGAAACCCTGCGCGCGAGCGTGCGACCCACACCGCGACTCTGGGGCGGCGGGTTTCCCCACAGATTTCGCACCCGCTTCCCCAGGATTATCCACAGAATTTACCCATATTTATCAACAAGATAGAGTCTTGCGGTGTGATACAGTGCGTCCGGTGACCAAGCCGTGATCGAACCTGATCACTTCGCAGTGACGTAAGGGTGCAGTGGCCACGACGGGACGAAAGGTGGGGCGAGCGAACATCGCATGCAGACCCTTCTCGACGATGTGGAGGCGGTAGCCACGGTTCCCGCGCCGCCGGCGATCCGGGCGACAACGCCAACCGCCAAGGTGACCGAAGCCTACGATGCGTGGTGGAGGTTCGCCTGCGAAAGACAGCGTGTCTACCACCGTAGGCTGCGCGGCGAGGCCCCCCCCTGGACGGACGACCCCACACTCACGGGCTACCGGTTCACCAACGCCTACCGGGCGGCGGATCGCGTCAGCCAGTACCTCATCAAGAACGTCATCCATGCAGACGACGCACCGCGCAGCCCCGACGAAGTGGTCTTCCGCATTCTGTTGTTCAAGCTATTCAACCGCATCGAGACATGGGAGGCGCTGACGAGCAGGTTGGGCACGGTTGCGCTCGCCGACCACCCAATCAAGCGGATCGAGGAGATCCTCACCGCCGAGCTGGCCACAGGACGACGCATCTACTCCGCCGCCTACATCATGCCGACGGCGCGCCCCAAAGGCGTCGGAGCACACAAGCATCAGGCGCACCTGGCCTTGCTGCGGCGGATGATGGACGACCGCCTGGGCGATCGACTGGCCGACGCAAGGACAATGGAAGCTGGCTTTGATCTGCTCCGGTCCTACCCCATGATCGGCGACTTCCTCGCGTACCAATTCATCACGGACATCAACTACAGCGAGGTGGTGGACTATTCGGAGACGGAGTTCGTCGCTGCCGGTCCCGGTGCGCGGGAAGGACTGCGCAAGTGCTTCGCCGACAGCGGGGGGCGCTCGGACAGCGAACTGATTCGCATGATGATGGACGTGCAGGAGGAAGAGTTCGAGCGGCTCGGATTGGACTTCCAGGACCTCTTCGGCCGTCCCCTGCAACTCATCGACTGCCAGAATCTGTTCTGCGAGCTAGCCAAGTATGCACGCGTACGGTTCCCGGCCCTCACCCCACCTGGAGGTCGCTCGCGAATCAAGCAGAGGTATCGACCAGGGCAACCCATCGCGGCACCCTTCTTTCCTCCCAAGTGGGGCATCAACGGCAGGGTGGATGCCCTCCTTTTCGTCACCCAAGCGTGCGCGGCGCCGGATCTCGCCCGCTACCAACGGCACGCGGCAAGAACGAGCCTCCATGAACCCGTTCGAGGTGGCGACGCCATCACGACATCGATGCTTGGTCTCATTGGCGAAGTTGGCGAGGTGGTGAGCGAACTGAAGAAACACGCACGAGAGGGTCCCGCCTACTCGGCTTTCCGGAATCGCCTGGCCGAGGAGCTTGGAGACCTCCTCTGGTACGCGGCGGACCTGGCGGAGCGACGCGGTATTCGACTCGCGGACGTGAACGAGGCTGGCCTGCCCGTGTCGAGTCCCGCAAGCGACCGCGAAGGCGGGTGGATTCGGGCGGCCCTGTCACTTTCGGAGCAAGCCGGCCGGATGTCGCAATCCTACGACGCGTTGCTCGCCGGGCGAACGCCCCAACGAGCTTTCGACCGCGAACTGGCCGGCTCCTTGGCCACATTGATGAACGACCTCGGGAGGCTGGCCGCCATCCATCAGCTTTCGCTGGTCGACATCGCCGCAGCGAACCTGAAGAAAGTCGACCATCGATGGACACCTCGGAAGGACATCTCGACCTCACCCACACTGCCGTGGCCGGAGGCCGAGCAGCTACCCGAGTGCTTCGACGCTTGGCTCTTGGACCAGGGGGCCGGGTAACCGTGACGTTCTCGGTTGGGGACGAACGAATCGACGTCACGCCGGACGCTCTGACGGACAATGCATACGACCCTGACGGCTACCGGTTTCACGACATCTTCCACTTGGCGTACGCGGCGGTTCTCGATTGGTCGCCGGTGACCCGGAGCCTGCTGCAACGGAAGCGAAAGAGCGATCCCCTCGTTGACGAGGTGGAAGACGGGGGCCGCGCGGTCGCCATTGAGGAAGGCATCTCCGCGATGGTGTTCGCCTACGCCAGCCAATACCGGATGTTCGAGGGCGTACGGACCGTCGACTACTCCGTGTTGCGAACGATTCGCGACATGACCGCGCACCTGGAGGTGCGCGCGCGCACGGCGGCCGAGTGGGAAGACGCGATCATCCAGGGCTTCGACGCGTGGCGATGCCTCCACGCCACGGGTGGCGGGCGGGTGCACGTTGACCGCCAAGCGCGGCGGATTCGCGTTCTCAACAGCGATACCACGCCCCATCGATCGTTCGCGTAGCCACGGACAACGTGGAGAACGAGCAAGGAGGCCAGGATGTTCTGGGGACCGGCACAGCTACGCGAGCGCCTGCGCGATGGGCGAGTCGAACCATTCCACGAGGATCGCATCGACGGTGCTTCCTATCGATTGTCCATCGGCAGCGAGGTCTACGTATCCCCGACCGCCGACGCGACCGACGCGAGTGCACGGTCCATCACTTGCCTGAAGGAAGCGGAAGCCCTTGCCGTCCCGCCCGGCCAGTTCGCGTTTCTCCTGACGGACGAGCGCGTCAAGGTCGATCTCCAGGAACTCGCGTTCATCTCCATCCGCGCCAAGACCAAGTACCGCGGACTCGTGAACGTATCCGGCTTTCACGTTGACCCGGGTTTCGATGGACGCCTCACTTTCGCGGTCTACAACGCCGGACCCGTCCCCGTTCACCTGCGGCAGGGCCAGGACATCTTTCTCATTTGGTATGCCGACCTTGAAAGCGCCTGCGACGAGCCCCGGAAATCGGGCCCGTACCAGATTCAGAGTGAGTGGATCGGCTGCATCAGTGGCAAGCTGCATTCTCTCGCAAGCCTCGCCAGCGCGGTGACGAGCATCGAACAGAGGCTGGAGCGCAGGCTTGACGCGGTCACGCGCGAACTTGCGGTCTTTCGCGTGGTGGCAGCTGTCGCGTTGACACTGCTGGTTGCTGTTGGGGGCCTGGCCGTTAGGTCACTGGGTTCCTGAGATGTCGAAGTGGTTAGGATGCTACGAAATCGTGTGCCTCGTACTGGCCATTTTGGCCGGGATAGCCGCGCTGGCTTTCGCGCAAGAGGGGAATCAGCTTGGAGCAATTGCGGGGTTGGCACTTTCGGCGTTCTGGGGGACATCGGGGCTACTGGCGCTGACGTTCAATAGCCGCCAAGCACGGGCCAACCAGGACGCGCGCGTTGTTGATCAAGTGGTCGACTATCTGCTCGAGGAAGCAACGGACCCCTCAGGGAAGAAGCTGGACAAGGCCGAGGTCATCGACCGGCCGCACAGCATGGCATCGAAGAGCCTTGAGGGCTCCGCACCGCGCGGCCGATGAGCTTGCACGCTGGCAGCGGGAACGCCGTCACCCCCGCGCCGACAGCCCTCCGTCCACCGGCAGGCACACCCCCGTGATGTACTGGGCGTCATCGGAGGCCAGGAACAGCGCGGCGTTGGCGACGTCCCACCCGGTCCCCTGCCGTCCGAGCAGCGGCACCTGACGCGCGCGCTCCGCGCGGATCTCGTCGCGGGACCGGTCCTGCTCCCGCGCGCGGCGTTCGATGGCCATGGGCGTGTCCATCAGGCCGGGCATGATCGCGTTGACGCGGATGCCGTAGCGGGCGTTGTGGATGGCCATCGACTTCGTCAGCGCGTTCATGCCGGCCTTGGAGACGCCGTAGGTCATGTTCATGTGTGCGCCGTGGGCGGCCATGGACGAGATGCCGACGATGACGCCCGACCGCTGCGCGCGCATGGTCGGCAGCACGTGCTTGCAGGTCAGGTAGTAGCCGGTGAGGTTGAGGGTCATGATGTCGGACCAGTTGTCGCGTGCGAGTTCCGCGACCTCGCCGTCGCCCTGGCTCTTGCCGACGTTGTAGTGCAGCACGTCGACGCGCCCGAAGCGCGCGCAGGCCTCTTCGTTGATCGCCTTGCATCCGGCTTCGTCCGTGACGTCCGCGATCAGGGTCCTCGCCTCCAACCCCTCCGCGGCGATCATGGACTGCGTCTCGGCGACACGGTCCTCGATGTGATCCACGAGAAGCAGCTTCCCGCCTTCGCGCGCGTACGTGATCGCGGCGGCGCGACCGTTGCCGACGGTCTCTCCCGGCGTCTGTCCGGCCCCGACGACGACGCACACGCGGTTCTCGAGCCTCTTGACCAACCCTCGCAATCCTCGACCCGCCAAGCCTACGGCATCCGCCGCCTCGTATACTCGACAGCCACGGCCCGCGGACCGGCGGGCAAAGACGGAGCAAGCCGCGTGAGCACCGACAACTTCCTCCCGGACGAAGCCACTCTCGCCGCCCTGGGCAACCTCCCCGACGACGAGCCGGTCATCATGCTGAACCTGCTCGAGTTCCCGACTTGGCAGAAGGCCAACGAGGATCGTCAGCGCGGACTCGACCTGACCTGGGCGTTCCCGACCCGTACGCTCCGTTGAACGATGGCCGCCCTACGCGGCCCTGACGTCCTCCAGGAGCGTCTTCGTCTCCGCGACGACCAGTTCCCGGTATACGTCGCCCACCATCTCCCACGTACCGCAGAATCCCTTCGGCACCAGGATGTGGTCTCCGGTGTCGGCTTCCCGCACGTCGCCTCCCCGCTCCGTGAGGATGAGCTTCCCTGCGAGCACATGGACATACTCGTCGTAAAGCGTGTTCTCGAGCTCGAAGACGCCAGGACCGCTCTCGAACACCAGGATCAGGATGTCACCGCTGAACAGGAGACTGGTGCGCGGATTCTCCGCCGGCGCCACCAGGATGCGGCGCGGATTGCCGACTTCCCTGGCCACCTGGGCGGGCGCCTCCTCCAACCCGCGTCCCGCCAACAGCTCCGGATCCAGCTTCAGGGGCACGCCGCCCAGTTGCTCTCGGCGCATTTCCGTCTCCTTGCGTCTCGGGGATCCCGAGTCTTGCACAGCCCGACGAATCAAGGCGAACCGGCTGCGCTGCCCACGGCTTGGGGCGTCGCGCCGCTGCTCACAGAGTCAGAGCCGCGACGCGCGCCATGGCCCGAAAGTGGTCATCGAACGTCAGGACGGTCGCGCCCGCGCGGACGGCGGTCGCCGCGATCCACAAGGTCGTTAACCGTGCGGTTGAGGGACAGACCCCGGCGACGTCTTTCCGCGTCGAGCGCCGCCGCGGTCTTCTCGGAGACGTTGCGGACGGTCATGGTCTTCATGTCGCCTGTTCGGGTGACTGCATTGATGTGCACGCTATGAACGCACTATCGTGCCGTCAATCAGAACCTCCAGGTCAAGGTCGCCTGAAAGTGCCGCGGTAGCTCCGGCAGGACCACGACACCGCCGAACAGGTTCGGGAAGTTGGCCCGGAAGTAGCGCTCGTCCGTCAGGTTCTTCCCCGCTATCGTGACGGACCACCGGCGCCCTCCGAACTGCATCCCGGCGTTCACCAGCCTGTAGGCAGGCAGCTTCACCTTGCGCGAGAAGCCGGAATACACGCTCGCCACGTCGGCCACGCTTGCGAAGACGCGCCAGTCTTCCCGCTCGTAGAGCACCGTCGCGGCGGCCAGGCGCTCCGGGACGCCGGCGCGGGTCGCGTCGGGATTGGAGGCCAGGGTGACGAAGCCGCCCACCGTCCCTCCGTAGAACGTCGTCGGGTCCGTGTGGGGCAGGTCGCCGGCACCGAGAAAGCTGAAGCGCCCGCCGTTCGCGAGGGTGTTGAGGTTGACGACTTCGAGGTCCGTGTATGCCGCGATCAGGGAGATCCGCTCCGTCGCCTGCCAGCGCAGTTCCGCCTCGAACCCCTCCGACCGGGAAGCCTGGTTCGTGACGATGGCCTGCGCGCTGAAGTCGGTCCGTTCCTGCTCGAAGTACACGGCCTGGGCGAACAGCCGGCCGTCGAGGAAGGCCGCCTTGACGCCGAACTCCCGGAGCTCGGAGGTCGCCACGGCCTGGCCCAGCGCCACGTTGGCAGGAAGGATCTCGGCGCCCTGCCCCGCCACGACGGTCGTCTGCTCCGCAATTGTCGCGTACGGCATCCAGCCCCCGGGTAAGCGGTACGAAACGCTCGCCGTCCACGAGAGGACGTCCTCGGTGTCGTCCGCATCGATGGCGACTCCGGAGCGCGTTCGCCCCGCCGGCTGGCGGCTCTTGAGGTCGATCCGCTCCCGGCGGACGCCGAGGACAGCGTTCAGCCCGTTGTCCCAGTCGAAGTCCGCGAGCGCGGCGAGCCCGAACGTCGTATACGAACCCACCGAGTAGTCCGAGTAATCCCGGTCGAACCGCGTCGCGAGCAGGCGGCGGTCGCGGGCGGTGGACGGGCCGGTCAGATCACGCCGGTCGAAGTGTTCGTTCGCGAAGTCGTTGGCGTGTTCGAACTCCGTGCGGCGGACGGACGGCGAGACGAGCACGCGCAGGCGCCCCCACCGTGTGTCTTGCGAGAACGCGACGATGAGCTGGTCCTCGAGTACGCGGGAGTCCGCGAACTCGGCGAAACCGTACGCCACTTCCGACAGGTGGTCGTAACGCTCGAAGTACAGCTTGTTCGTGACCTCCCACCGCGGCCCCGCTGAATAGTGCATGTCGGCGTACAGCACCACGTCTTCCGTACGCAGCACGTCGCCGCGTGCCACCAGCACCTCGTCGCCGTCGAGCCGCGAGGTGCCGACCGTGGCGGGGTCCAGCGCGAAGTCCGCGCCGAAGACGCTCGCGCCGGTACGGCCGTCGGGATCGACCACGAAGTCGAAGAGCCCGGCGCCGCCGTTCGACGCGTCGTACTCGGCGTGCGAGACGAAGCCGTCGCCGTCCGCGTCCAGCGGTTGAGCGAGTCCCGTCACGTAGGCTCCGCGGTCGACGAGTTCCTGCGTGAGCCGGTTCCATCCGCCGACCTCGTTGCCGTCGTAGTCCTGGTACATGCCGCCCCAGAGCAGCCGCACCCGGTCGCCGAGGTCCACGTTGAACGTCGCCTGCAGCACGACGTTGTCCGTTGCCGTGTCGCGGTAGTAGCTGCCCGAGTCCTCCCGCTCCGCGAACAGGTAGTAGCCGAACGGTTTGCCACCGAGCGCTCCCGGCCCCCCGACTTCGGCGGCCACCACCGCGCGGTCCCAGCTCCCCGCGCCGACGGAGACCTCCCCGGCGGGGCCGCGCAGGTACTGGCCCGTGTCCGCGCGCGCGGACTTCGGCACGAAGTTCATGTAGCCGCCGATCTTGCTCGGACCGTAGATCACCGACGCCGGTCCCCGCACGATGTCCACCCGGTCCGCCGCGCCGATCGGTGTCGCGTAGTTGCCCGGATTGTCGAGGCGGCGAATGCCGTTGAAGTAGTTCTCCCCGGACGTGCCGCGCAGGTCGAGCGACCCCGACACGCCGAAGAACGACTGGGTGAAGCTCGACGCCGCGAGCATGACCAGGTCGTCGATGTCGGTCATGCCCAGCCGGTCCATCGTCTCGATGGCGATGCTGGTGGCCGATCTCGGCGTCTCGAACAGCGACTTGTCGAGACCCAGGACGACGTCCACGGGCTCGGACGGGACGATGCGGATGCGGTCCGTCGCGTCGCCGCGCACGGTGACGGTCTCGTCGGCCTCCGGCACGTCCTCCGCGGCGTGGGCGGTCCAGGCGGTGGACGCGCAGGCGACGAGGACCGCGACGACCGGCTTGCAGGTCCGCGCCGGCGACGCGCGCCTCGGCGTCGAACACGAGGGACGCCCGGCGCTTAGTCGTGCGGCTTGCATTCGAACCGCATTATGTCCTGTCATGCACGCCATCGTCGTCAAGGAAACGCCTCATGCAGCTCAGCCTCTGGCCCAGTCCGACCCTCCCGTTCAACGAAGTCGTCGATCTCGCCCGGCACGCGGAGGCGAGCGGCTGGGACGGCCTGTGGTACGCGGATCACTTCATGCCAAACGCGTCGGACACCAGCGCCCCGTGGCCCGAGGCGTGGACGACCCTGACGGGCGTAGGCGCCCTGGTGCCGAGGCTGCGGCTGGGCACGCTGGTCACCGGCAACACCTACCGCCACCCCGCGGTGCTTGCCAAGATGGCGGCGACGCTGGACCACATGACCGGAGGCCGGATCGTGCTGGGCCTCGGCAGCGGCTGGCAGGAGAACGAACACCGCCAATACGGCATTCCGTTCTACACGGTCCGGGAGCGCCTGGAACGGCTCGACGAAGCCTGCGCCGTCATCAAGGCGCTATTCGGCGAATCGAAAGCCAGTTTCGACGGTCGCTTCTACCAGCTCGAGGACGCCTGCCTGGAGCCGAAGCCCGTGCAGCAGCCGCTGCCCCTGCTGATCGGCGGCGGTGGCGAGAAGCGCACCCTGCGCATCACCGCCCGCCACGCGGACGCCTGGAACGTCTGGGGGGACGTGGCGACGCTGCGGCACAAGATGGAGGTCCTCGACGGCCACTGCGCGGACCTCGGGCGCGATCCGAAGACCATCCGGCGCACCGCGGTCGCCCTGCTGTTCATGAGCGACGACGAGAAGTACCTCGAGCAGATGCGGAGCGCGGACATCGCGATGCCCACCGTCATCGGCACGCCCGAGGAGGTCCGCGAAACCCTGGACGCCTACGCGTCCATCGGCGTCGACGAGTTCATCGTGCCGGACTTCAATCTTGGCGCGCGTGCACAGAAGATCGACACCCTCGACCGGTTCATCACGGAAGTCGCCGGGCGGTAGGGCGACCGTAACGGGAGCCGGCGGTGCAGGTCGACATGCACGAGGCAAAGTCCCACAGCTCCCGAGGCTGGCGAAGCTGGCCTGGGAAGGCGAGGAGATCATCATCGCCAAGGCCGGGGAACCTTACCTGCGGCTTTTCATGGAACATAACGTAACCCCGTAACCCTTTGATCTAATGACCTCGGTTTGGCGTCTTTTCGGCGTAGATCAAGCTACAGCCCCCCGACCGGTGCGTTGACCCGATCCCAGACCGCACGTTCCTCGCCCCAGGGATCGTCGGCGACGGAGACCGGGTCGCCGAACAGCGCGGTGGAGCGCGTGTCGGGCGCATAGGGTGCCCAGTCCCTGAGCGCGTCCGTGCGCGGGTCGCCGTCGGCGGCGAACGCGAGCCAGGCGTCCTGGACGTGGCCCGCCAGCGCGTCCGCCGCATCCCCGCTGCCGAAGAACGCTGCACTCCCGGAGTTCAGGGCGTGCGTGCCGAACACGAAACCGATGTCGATCGCATGGGGCGATCCGAGCTTCCCGTCCTCCCAGGGCGACTCCCAGGTGAACAGGTACTGGAACGACTCCTGCTCCCGGGCCGCCAGGGCCTCTCCGAGGCGGATGGCCGGAACGCGGAACACGCGGTCCGTCTCGATGGCGGCGAACAGGGTCGCGGCGTCCGCCGCCTCGCCGCGTCCTTCCCGGGCCGAGCGATAGGCCGCGATCACGGTTTCGGAGTCGTCGATGCGACCGGCCAGGAATTGCCGCAACGCCGCATCGTCCTCCGGCGCCGGGAACCCGGGCATGGCCGTGAACAGCTTCCATTCGTCGCGCGCGGCGCCGACCATGACCGGAATCCCGTCCGCCGAACCCGCCGCGACCGCGTCCAGGGGCAGGTCGGTCAACTGCGCGCCATCGATGCAGGGCTGGAACACCATGGCGCCGCCGAACTTCGCGCCCACCGCCATGCCGGCTTCGACGAGGCGCTGCGGATCCAGGGCCAGGAGTTCGGCGGCCGGCGCGTTCACGGACACGCCGGCAAGCTCGAGCAGTCCTTCCGCGATCTCCGCCGCCCGGGCGACCGGTTGCGCCGTACTGCAGGCGCCGCTCTGCGGAATGGCGCGGTGGAAGAGCCCGGCCGCCGGGGCGAACGCCATCAGCGCGCCGACGCTCATGCCGCCCGCCGACTCGCCGAAGATGGTCACGCGATCAGGATCGCCGCCGAAGGCTGCGATGTTGTCGCGCACCCACTCGAGGGCCTTCACCTGATCGAGCAGGCCCTCGTTGCCCGTCGCCGGCACGCGACCGCCGGTAACTTCGTTGAGGTTCACGAAGCCGAGCGCCCCGAGCCGGTAGTTGATCGTGACGACGACGGCGTCGCCGCGCCTCGCGAGCGCCGTGCCGTCGTAGATCGGCGTGCCGCCGGTACCGCCGGAGAAACCGCCACCGTGGATCCACACCAGCACCGGCCGCTTGCGATTGTCGAGGCCCGGGGTCCAGACGTTCAGGTAGAGGCAGTCCTCGTGGGGGTCGCCACCCTCCGAGTTGAACGCGAACTGGAGCGGTCCCATGCCTTCCAGGACCGGCTGCCAGGACTGGGCGCTGAAGTCCGCCGCGCGCCGCACGCCCGTCCACGGCGCCGGGTCGGCGGGAGGCCGCCAGCGCAAGTCGCCGACCGGAGGCGCGGCGAAGGGGACGGCGAGGAAGGCGTGCAGGCCGTTCGCGCGGACGCTCTCGACCCGGCCGTACCGTGTTTCGACGATGGACATGGGCTCTCTCCCTGGAAGCTGCGCGTGACCCTAAGGGTTGGCGGGGGTGACCGCAAGTGTGCGCGGGAGCAGCTCCCGCTGGCTGAACTCGTTGCCGTGTTTCACGACCTGCTCTATCGCCTGCATGTTGGCGATGTCGGCGATCGGATCCGCTGACAGGACCAGGAAGTCGGCGAACTTGCCCGCTTCCACGCTGCCGTATTCGTCGTCTCTTCCCGCCACCCTGGCGGAGTTCAGCGTCGCCGCGTGCACGAGGTAGTCCGCGGGGACTCCGGCCTGATTGAGCGCACGCAGCTCGAGATGCATGGACGACCCCGCCGCAAGCCCGATCATGCCGCTATCGGTCCCCACCGCGAGAGGAATGCCCGCGTCGAACAGGACCTTGGCATTGGCGGCGGCCGTCGCTCCCTCTTCACGGTACCGCGTCGATTGATCGTCCATCGGCGGTAACGGCTCGTACCAGGACTCCACGACGCCCGGCACCGAGCAGCTTTCCTCGACGGGGAGCAAGTCGATGTCCTTCGTGAAGAGTTCGATGAACGTGCGTTTGCGGATGGCGAGGGTCGGCACGACGATGATGCCCCTGTCCCTGGCAAGCTCGATGAAGGCCTCGTCCACGGGCTCGTCGGCGGGAATGTGCTGCAGGCTGGCGACCCCCAGCTCCACCACGCCGCGGGCGTATTCGAGAGCGTGGGCATGGGTCGTCACCATAAGCCCGTGCCTTGTCGCCTCTTCGATGATGGAGCCTTCCAGCTCGCGCCAGTCCCACCACCACATCGCGGCGGCGAGCAGGGCGCTGCCCCGGTCGTCGACCGCCGTCTTGACGAAGTCCGCTCCCCGCGCCAGCGCTTCCCGGACGTGGGCGACCCCCTCCTCGGCGGACAGCATCGGTCTCACGGTCAGCTCGCCGTCCCACGGCGGGATCATTCGCTCGGCGACGAATCTCGGGAAATGGCCGATCACGCCGTGCCCGATGAACACCGTGGGCGCGTCGTCCATGCTGCGGGCAAGGTCGCGGGTGTCGTACTCGAAGCTCGGTCCACCCATGGAGAGGACACCGGTCACTCCGGAGCACGTGAATGCGCGCAAGGTGTCCCGGGCATGCGCCTTGATCCACGCGACCTCCTCCTCGTAGGACACCTTGTCGGTCAGGTCGAAGAAGGCGGGACGCGTGTACATGCGGCCCGACGTCATGAAATGTATGTGCGCATCGATGAGGCCGGGGACGATCCACTTCCCCGTCAGGTCGATGACGCGCGCCCCTTCCGGAACGGCGAAGCCGGAGCCCGCGGCCACGATGCGATCGTCCTCGACCAGCACGGTGGCGTTCGCGGTGGCGGGCCGCCCGGTTCCGTCGATCAGCGTCGCGCCGGTGTAGGCCCTTGTCTCGGCCACTGCGGTACTGCAGCAGATCGACAACAGTGCAACGTATGCAGGCAAGCGGAACATCGGCGATCTTCAGCGTGTGGACTGGCGAGACAGGGCGTCTCACATGTTGGCGTTACGTCCCACCAGCAGGCCGCCGTCGACCGGCAGCACCGCCCCCGTCACGTAGGCGCCGGCCTCGCTCGCGAAGAACACGCACGCGGCGCCGATCTCTTCCGGCTTGCCGGGACGCCCGACGACCGTGGCCGCGGAGATCGCCGCGTGGCCTTCCTCCGTCGCCAGGTACTCGTCCAGCATGCCGGGGAACGGTCCCGGGGCGATCACGTTGAAGTTGATGTTCCGGCCTCCCGGCCGTCCGCCCTTGTTGCCCATCCGGCCGGCCCACTGCCGCGTCAGGTGGATCAGGGCGGCCTTGCTCATGCCGTAGGCCCAGTCGTTGTCCGCGGGGATGCGAATGCCGTCGACGGACGCGATGTTCACGACCGTCGCGTGCGTGCCGTCGCTGCCGGCTTCCGTCAGGAGCGGCAGGCAGGCCTGCGTCAGCGCGAAGGGCGCGCGCTGGTTCACGCGGGTGACGGTGTCCCACATCTCCATGTCGAACTCGCCGAACCTGCCCATGTAGTTCCCGAGCGCCGCGTTGTTCACGAGCACGTCGAGCCTGCCGTCGCGTTCCTCGAACGTCTGCGCGAGGGCCGCGATGTCCTCGTCCTGCGCGAGATCGGCCCGCAGCGGGATGCAGTCGCCCGAACCCGCCTCGGCGATCTCGCCGGCCACCCCCGAGAGGTCGCTGCGCGAGGCGATGTACACCTTCGCGCCGCCGGCGACGAAGGCCGCGGCGATGCCCCTGCCGATGCCTCCCCCGCCGCCGGTGACGCAGACGACCTTGCCGGCGACGCTGAACATGTTCTGCAGGTCCATGCAGTGCTTCCTTGTCGATTGGTTTCGCCGCGTCGTTCGTCGTCAGACCTTCGAGGCCTCCATCGCGTACGCGAACTTCGTCATGTCGGTGTCCGTCTCCCCCTTCGCGGTGTGGAAGAAGAGATCCGCCCCGAGCAATTGCCGCATGCCCTCCGGGGCGCTCGCCATGTACTCCTCGTCCTCGAGGAGGTAGCGGAAGTCGTCGATCGGCTGCGTGTAGAGGCGCTGGTAGGTGGCATGCAGGAGCGTGCGCGTACCGTCGATCTTGCGCTCGGGCGAGCCGTGCCAGATCGCGCCGTCCCAGACGGCCACGTCACCCTTCTCGGCCTCGATGGGGACGGTCTTCGCCGACATGGCTTCCTCCGGCGAGGGCGGACGCCGCAAGCGGTGTGACCCCGGCACCACGCACGTCGCGCCGCCCTCTTCCGTCATGCCCTCGCACGGGACGCAGAAGGTGGCGAGCAGATTGTGCTCGGGCAACGGGATCGGCATCCAGTTCGAATCTGAATGCACGCCGGGACCGCCCTGCCCCTTGCGCTTGATGCTGCCGACGATGCGCCCGACGCGCATGGCCTTGCCGCAGGCGAACTCCCCGAACGCCATGATCTTCGGCAGCGTCGCCACCTTGTCCACGGCGGGGTGCTTGCCGAGCAGCATCGGCGCGCCGGCCATGCCGCCGGACTTGTCGCGCGGCTTCGCGTAGTGGTGGATGGCTTCCCGCATCTCGTCCATGAGGGACGGCGGGCCGGCCTCGCGGATGAGGGCATAGCCGTGCTCGCGGAAGTGCTCGACCGCCTCGGTGAGGCCGAGTTCCTCGATGCGGGGCCGCAGTTCCTCGGAGAGTTCGTACGGGGCGACCCAGTTGGCACCGAATTCCGCCGCCTGTTCGGCGATGTCCGCTTCCGCTTCTGCCATCGTCAACTGTCCCTTCGTGGAGTGATCTACCACGATGCTAGCAGCGCCCCGAAGCTCTAGCCAGTGGGCCGGACAGTTCGGGCGGCCAGGCGGTTGGCTTCATGCGAGCGCAATGAACGCGGGCGGGAACCTGCGACAATGGGTCGCTTGACCCGTCGACAGCCCGCGAGAGTACGCATGCCTACCTCGCCGTTTCGAATGCTCGTCATCTGTACCGGCAACCGTGCCCGGTCGCAGATGGCCCACGGGTGGCTTCGTCACCTCGGGGGCGAACGGGTGGTGGTCCGAAGTGCGGGGACGGAACCGAAGGGCGTGCATCCCGTCGCGATTCGGGCCATGGCCGAAGTCGGCATCGACATCTCCGACCACACGTCGGACCACGTGGACGAGTACGTCGACGAGGACTTCGACCTGGTGCTGACTGTATGCGACCACGCGAAGGAGGCCTGCCCCGTGTTCCCCGGCGCACGACGAACGCTCCACCGCGATTTCGAGGATCCGGACTATCCGTGGATGGGCGAGGAGGAGTTCGCCGAGGTGTTTCGGCGCATACGCGACGAGATCGGCGACTTCAGCCGGGAACTCCTGGAGCGCGAACTGCGGGAGTGAAGCGAGGCGGCCTCAGCGCCAGTGGGTCGGCATGACGTCGAGACCGCCCAAGCGCGCCGAAACCGCGTCCACCGCAGCGCGATCCGCACCCCTCCAGCGCAGGTCGGCCAGGGACTCGGACAGCGGGATATCTTCTGCGAGAACGGCCAGGCGCCGGTAGAGCCGCGCCTCCTCGCGCATCGCGTTGAGCGCGTCCGCCAGCCGGGCGGCGCCGCGGACCCGGACAGCCCACCTGGACGGGTCCGCCGGGATCGCGTCCACGGTTCCGTAGTGCGAGAGCAGGGTCGCCGCCGTCTTGGCGCCGAATCCGGGGACTCCCGGGATGCCGTCGGCGGTGTCCCCGACCAGCGCCAGCCAGTCCGGGATGCTCGCCGGCGCCACGCCGTTCCGTTCCCGCACGCCGTCTTCGTCGATGACGCGGCGGCGGATGCGGTCCACCTGCACCACGCGGTCGCCGATCACGCACTGTCCGAGATCCTTGTCGGGCGTGAGGATCCGCACCTGGTCGACGTCGTCGCGCCAGCGCCGAGCGGCGGTCGCGAGCGCATCGTCCGCCTCGTACTCGTCCATCGACCACACGACGATGCCGAGCGCGGCCGTCACCTCTTCCACGAGGTCGAACTGCGCGGCCAGGGCCGGATCCATGCCCTCCCCGGTCTTGTAGCCGTCGAAGAGCCGGTTGCGGAACGACTCGACAGGGTTGTCGAACGCTACGGCGAGATGCGTCGCCCGCTCGTCCGGATCGTCGATGAGGCGCAGGAGCGACGCGGCGACGCCGACCGTCGCCTTCACGTCCTGGCCGTCCGGCGCAGTCCGGCTCGGCCGCGGCGCGTAGTGCGCGCGGAAGAGTTCGAAGGTGCCGTCGACGAGATGGAGGCGCATGGGCCGTCTGAGGTTATCCTTCCAGCGTCCCCGGGGCCAAACGCTCACGGCGGCTCTGGGGACCGGTCCGCGGAGGACGGATGCTGACCAAGATCACCGTTCGCAACTTCAAGCGCTTCGGGGAAGCCGAGATAGCGCTTGGGAACCCGGTGGTCTTCGTCGGCCCCAACAACTCGGGAAAGACCTCGGCGTTGCAGGCGCTGGCGCTCTGGGACATCGGCCTCAAGCGCTGGAACGAAAGGCGGGCGGGTCAGCGCACGCCCGAGAAGAGGCCAGGGGTCGCGGTCAACAGGCGCGACCTCGTGTCGCTTCCCGTCCCCGATGCGAACCACCTGTGGCACGAGCTGCACGTCCGGGACGTCCGCAAGGTCGATGGCCGCCAACAGACCAGCAACGTGCGCATCGACATTGTGGTCGAGGGGGTTAGCGAAGATCGACAGTGGAAATGCGGGCTGGAGTTCGACTACGCGAACGAAGAGTCGTTCTACTGTCGGCCTCTTCGTCTGAGTGAAGGAAAGACACCGGAGCGCATGCCCGTTCCGGAGGAAGCGGCGCTCGTGCAGATCGCCTTCCTCCCACCGATGTCCGGTCTGGCGGCCACCGAGACCCGCCTCGACCAAGGGGCCGTGAACGTCCGCATCGGAGAAGGTAGAACCGCGGAGGTGTTGCGGAACCTCTGTTATCGGATTCACGAGGATCACCTGGAGCAGTGGGGCGTTCTCGTCACGCAGATCGAGAGCCTGTTCGGCTCCCGGCTCCACTCGCCGCGTTACGTTGCCGAGCGGGGCGAGATCGTGATGACCTACGCCGAGTCGAAGGTGACGCTCGACCTGTCCTCCAGCGGTCGCGGCCTCCAGCAGACCCTCCTCCTGCTGGCGTACATGTATGCGAACCCGGGCGCCGTGCTGCTGCTGGACGAGCCGGACGCGCATCTCGAGATACTCCGTCAGCGTCAGATCTACCAGCTCCTGACGAAGGTCGGGCATGAGAGCGGGAGTCAGGTCATTGCCGCGAGCCACTCCGAGGTGCTGCTCAACGAAGCCGCCGACCGAGACCTCGTCGTCGCGTTCGTCGGTCGACCCCATCCGATCGACGATCGGCGGAGCCAGGTGCTGAAGGCCCTGCGCGAGATCGGTTTCGAGCAGTACTACCAGGCGGAGCAGACGGGTTGGGTCCTTTACCTCGAAGGCTCTACGGACCTGTCGATTCTGCAGGCGTTCGCGCACAGCCTCGGTCATGAAAGCGCTTCAGCCGTGCTTGAGCGGCCGTTCGTGCGGTACGTCGGAAACCAGCCCCGAGCGGTCAGGCAGCACTACCACGGCATCCGTGAGGCGGTGGCTCACCTTCGCGGGGTGGCGCTGTTCGACCGCCTGGAAGGTGGTGCGCCCGATGTGCCTCCGGTCGAGTGCCTGATGTGGGAGCAGTGTGAAGTCGAGAACTACTTCTGCTCGCGCGCGACCTTGGAGGCGTATGCAAAGCAGTCTGCGTCCACCGAGGTCGCGGGCCCGCTCTTCGCGAGCGCGGAGTCGGGGAAGCGCCTCGAAGCCATGCGGGAGGCCATTGAGGAAATCGGCCAGGCCCTGGAGAGACTCGGACGAGGCTCGCCGTGGGGCCGAGACATCAAGGCGAGCGACGACTTTCTGGATCCCCTGTTCAGGACGTACTTTGCGAAGCTGGGTCTGCCGAACCTCATGGCGAAGAAGAACTTTCACGAACTCGTTCAATACGTTCCGACAGACGAGATCGACCAGGAAATACGTGACAAGCTGGACGCCATCGTGGCTGTTGCGGACTCGGCGACGCCGCTATGAACGTAAGCCGCCACACGCCTCGTCGGCCGGGGCACCGTGGTTCGCGATCAGTCGCTCAAGCCGGTCGCAAAACTCGGGTCGCCAAATCCCATCAACGTGATCGTTGTTCCACAACCCCGACTCCCGCACGCGCTCGCGGTCCGAGTACCTGCCGAGCCACGTTTGCGACGGAGCATCCAACGGGCCCTTGCCGAAGTTGCTGAGCAAGGCGATGGCGTTGCGCTCGACGTAGCCGCGGTCGCTGGCGGGTCGTCGACGCGTAGCCAGAGAAAGGGCATCGCTCCGATCAGCCGCGTCACGTCCCGCTCCAACGCGGCCTCCGACTGCCTCAGCGTCGCGCGGTCCACTCCGAGCTTGCGTGCCGCCTCGCCGGCGCCGGAGGCCACGCCCCAGGACCGCGGCCCGGACGTCCCCGCACGCGCCTTGATCGCAGAACCGACGAGCAGGCGGAAGATCGATCCCCGATGGTTGCCGGCGCCGCTGCGCGCCGTTCCCCGGTGTTGCGACAGCCGGCCCCAGAGCGTTGATCGGGAGCCTCCGGTCAACGCGTGTGTCCCCACTCGGACGACGCGGTCGCCTGCGCCAGTAGCGCTGCGGCGCTCTCCAGGTTCAAAGAAGAAGTACACACCGCGCCGGGGCCAGCCCGCGCGTCCGTCACACTCCTTGAGAACGCGACGCCCTCCGCAACGCTCTTCGAGCAGATCCAGCAGCCGGTAGAAGCGGACGATTGCGGCGGCGCGGTCCATGTCTCAGAGAGTCTCCCGGGCGAGAAACCGAACCGTGCGCCCTGCCCAGTCGATGCTGACCTGCCTGCCCGCGTCCAGCCAGGCCCTCGCTTGGGGACTGTTCGGACGGTTCCCCCACCACGGCCGGTACGCGTAGGCCGACCGAGGTAGCCCGCCCACCAACCCGGCGGCCTCGTCGAAGGCGAGTTCCACGGCCGGCTCACGTCGTGTCGCGAGGAAGTCATGCAGTGGCTGGTACTTTGACGGTCCAGCTACGCTGTTGCGGGCGAGGACAGGGCGCTGGCCAGCCGTGTCAGGCGCAGGCTCGTACGAGGATCGCGGTGGTTTGGCCTCGCCCCGCCGCAGCGCCGCCAGCCATGCGTCCAGGTACTGCTGCTGACGCCCGATGGGAAAACGCGCCAAGGGAGTCTCGACCGCCGCCGATCTGCCTTTTTTGGCCAATCCATCAGGAACTCGCGGTAGGTCTTCCCTGCAAACACCACCACACGGTCCGCCGGAGGCAGGACGCGCTCCATCTGGCCGATGACCCTCTCCGCCCACAACCGGCGCTCAGACACGCGCATGTCCTTGAGGGTCAGGTCGTAAGGGTCGACCGGCTGGTCCGGCTGCACCAGGCCGTGCTTGGCGGACAGGATGAACCAGGGAGTGCCGAGTTCTTCCACGACGGCGCGCATCTTGCGGAAGAGCGCCGACTCGTAGAGGTCGCGCGCCAGCGCCCTGGAGCTGCACTTGCGCGAAGCACACGGGACGAGACAGATCGTCTGTTCGTGGCCGTTCATGGCGATTCACTCCAGGATGTCAATGGGCTGGCTTGGTGAAGTTGGACAGGATACCGTGTCGCGTTTGCACGGAAGCGCCAAGCCCCGCTTCCCGACGAGGGATTTCCGTACCCGCGAGATGGACCCACTGTTCCCGCACACCCCCTGTCGCCGGTGCGGCGGCCGCTGATGGCGGCACCGCCACGCACGACGCGCGTCGCCGGTTTCACCGGCGGCGGCGTGGGGGGGCACCTCTGGCGCCTGGGATCGTTCATGGCGGTCGGCTCGGTCGCCCTGAACGCCGCCCAGGTGGGCGAGGCGGTGTTCCTCGGGATGGTCGGTACCGAGGCGTTGGCCGCGATGGGGTTCGCGTTTCCCATCACCATCACGCTGTTCGCGTTCGCCGGGGGCATCGGCACGGGTGCGTCGTCCGTGATCGCGCGGGCCATGGGGGCCGGGGACCGGGAGCGGGGGGCCCTGCTCGCCACGCACGCCCAGCTCCTCGGGCTGCTGGTGGGCATCGTCCTCGGCATCCTCGGCGCGGTGTTCGCGCCCCATATCGTCACGGCGCTCGGCGCGACGGGCGTGGTGCGCGACATGACGATCGAATACCTGCGCGTCTACATGCTGGGCGTGCCGTTCTTCCTGCTGTCGATCGTCGGCTCGACGCTGCTGCGGGCCACGGGCAGGGCCGCGAGTCCCGGCATCGTGATGGCCGTCGGCTCGATCCTGCAGGTCCTCTTCTGCCCGATCCTGATCTTCGGGTGGTTCGGGCTGCCGGCCCTGGGCATCGCCGGCGCCGCGTGGGCCTACGTGGCGTCGCGCGTGATCAGCGTCTGGGTCTACATGATCGTGATGTCCCGGGCGCGCATCCTCCGTCGTTCGCTCGATGGACTGTGGGACTCATGGCGCGCGATCCTGCACGTCGGCGGGCCCGCGATCGCCAGCGGCCTCATCAACCCGGTCTCCATGCTGATCGTCACGCGCCTGCTGGCGGGGCACGGCCACGAGGTGGTGGCGGGCTTCAACGTGGCGTCACGGGTCGAGATGCTCGCCCACATGATCCTCTGGTCGGCGTCGTCCTCGATCGAGCCGTTCGTGGGGCAGAACTGGGGCGGACGCCGCTTCGACCGGGTCAAGTCGGCCCTCAAGATGACCGAAGGCTTTTGCGTCCTCTGGGGCCTGTTCACCTTCGCGGTGCTCGCGCTGTCCGGCGAGTTCCTCGTGTCGCTGATCGACGACAACGCCGTGGTCGTGGCGGTGGCGGTCGCGTTCTTCCTCATCGTCGCGCCGAGCATCGGCGGCATGGGCGTGATGCAGGTGGCGATCGCGTGCTTCAACGCGCGCGGCAAGCCCATGCCCGCGCTCACGATCTCGGTGGTGCGCACGTTCGTCTTCTACGTCCCCCTCTGCATCGTCGGCAACGCGCTGTGGGGATACATCGGCATCTTCGTCGCCACTGCGGTCACGAACGTCGTGATGGGCGTGGCGGGCTGGTACTGGAACCGGGCGTCGGTGACCCGGTTCGTGGCGCGGCAGGCGGCTGCGCCCGCCGGCGGCTGAAGCCTCCCCCGCGTGTCTTCAGGACGCGGGCTGGAGTATTCTGCGCCGCCCCTGGAACGGACCATCCACCATGAGCGATCTGGCGAAGACCACCACGGCGAACATCGTCCCGACGCTGCGCTATCGGGATGCCCACGCCGCCATCGACTGGCTCGAGCGGGCATTCGGTTTCCGTCGTCACTTCGTGGTGCCGGACGGGGAAGGTGGCGTGGCGCATGCGCAGCTCACCTTCGGCAACGGCATGATCATGCTGAGTTCTGCCCGTGAAGACGAGTTCGGGCGGATGCAGCGGCCGCCCGAGTCCGCCGATGCCCCGGTGTCGCAGAGCCCGTACGTGATCGTCACGGACGTGGACGCGCACCACGCGCGGGCGGTCGAGGCCGGTGCGGACGTGGTGATGCCCCCGGAGGACAAGGACTACGGGGGCCGGGGCTACGGGTGCCGGGACCCCGAAGGCAACCTCTGGAGCTTTGGCAGCTACGATCCCTGGGAGGACGAAGCGGCAGCGGATTAGGTGGGCCGGGCGGCAGATCCCGGGGCCACGGTCACCACTGGGCGACTCACGGTCCAGGCGGCCGAGTCCAGTTCTCGATCACGACCTCCGGGATGCCGTGGAAGTCCCTTTCGCTGTTCGTGACCAGGGTCACCCCCAAAGAAACGGCGTGGGCGGCTATCTGCCGATCGTAAGCGCCGCGCCGAGAGGGCGCACGGCCTGTATGCGCCCGAAAGCCCTTGTGGCGGCGGCGTCGAAAGGCATGACTGCGATCAAGGAGAGCACCACGGAAGCGTCGCTCCGCGCCAGGTTGGGATCGGTGCTCCTGGCGAACCCGACCTCAAGCTCCCCGAGTGTGACCGCCGAGATGACGAGATCGCCCACGCTGCACTCGTCCAGGCGTCGGTCCAGGTGTCGGCTGCCCCCGAGGATCGCGCAAATGCAGATGTTCGTGTCGAGCATGTACCTCATGAATTCCCGGGCCCGCGTCGTTCCTCGCTTTCTGCCGGAGGCGGCGTCCAGTCACGCTGACCCTGCATGGGTTGTTCGCGGACGAATCCGCGGAAGTGAGGCGCGAGCTTGCGCAGTGCGGTGCCCAGACTGGTAAGCGGGCGCCTGGCAGGCCGCACGATCAACTCGTCGCCCCGCCGCTCGATCTCGACTTCGATGTCCACGGTGTCGAACGCAAGCGCCTTCGGGATGCGAACCGCCTGACTGTTGCCGTTGCGGAACAGGCGCGTGGACTTGACGATGGGTTCCGGCTCGCTCATTGCGGGTTACCCGGGTGGGTCTCCGGCTCGGTTCGACCTGGAGTGTAGGCGGACCGGACCCATGCAAATACGAACGTGTGTGCAAAGATAACGCACGGCGGCAAGAGACATCGAGCGCTCACAATGAACCGCCGAGATCGGGAGGCAAACTCCGGCGTCCCAGGACCCGGGAGCCTAGCGGTTGACGCGGAGCGTGTAGGCCAGTCGCCGCAGGTCCTCCCAGTCGTGGCGCAGCGTGCCCGTGAGGTAGAGCGTGATCCGACCACGCCCGGCATCGAGCACGCTGACCACCAGTGTGCGCAGTTCTGCCTGGGACTCGGGCGCCCGCCAGTCGACGGTGACTTGCTCCGCGGCGACATTGCCGTGCAGCATGGCGGTATCCCCGTCGGCGACCGGGTCGGGTCCCTCGCCGTCCGAAGGCCTTGGAAAGGCGCGTTGCCCGTCTCCCACCGCCCCCAGCGAGGCGACGTACGCCTCCGCCAACTCCGCCACGTCGGCGTCGGCCTCCGGCGTGACTCCGAGGTCCATTCGCGGGACGCCGTACGGCGATGCCACGCTGAGGAGCTTGTCGGTGCCTTCCACGACGGTGGTGTACGAAGCGGGATACAGGACCGACACCCGGCGCGCCCCGTTTCTCGAACACGCGGAGGTGCCAGTCGGGCACGTTCGGCTCAGGCGTGAGGTCTCGGGCGACCCTGAACCCGATGCCGTCGAACAGTACATCCGGCGGGTCGTCGCTGCGGTCGGCCGACCGCAGGCTCGGCAGGTCGTATCCGAAGGAGCCGCCGCGGATGCTGTACGCGTCGCAATCCTCCTTGTGCAGAGCAGACCCGTCGGTGGGCACGTTGGCGTAGCTGCGTTCGTAACAGTCCTGCAGCCACTCCCAGACGTTGCCCGTCATGTCATGCAGACCAAAGGCGTTGGGTTTGAACTGCCCGACCGGCGCCATGTCCGCGAAGCCGTCGCTGCATGCTGTCGTGACCTGCTCGGGCGAGACCGCGTTCAGTGACTGGTCGGGGACGTTGCCGTACTCACAGAGCAGTTCCTGGTCGTCCCCGAAGTGGTAGATGGAGTCGGTGCCCGCACGCAGCGCGTACTCGAACTCCGCCTCCGTCGGCAGCCGGTACCGGGCGCCCGTACGCAGGCCGAGCCAGTGCAGGTAGGCGTTCGCAGCGTGCCGGTCGACGCAGGAAGCGGGGTAGTCGAGACGGAACTCCCGTCCGAGGTTGCTCCACGTGCCTTGCGCTTCGCGGGTCCAGACGCCGTCCTGGTTCGCATCGGAGAAGCAGCCGCTCGGCATCTCGTAGCCGGTGTCCCTGACGAACTCGATGAACTGTCCGTTCGTCACCTCGAATACCCCGAGCGCGAACGCGGGCACGGAGACCCGAACGCGCCTTCCGCCGGGGCCCTCGACGTCGTCTTCGTCGTGGTTGCGGGAGTCGAGGCTGCGCCCCGGTTCGTCCTGTGGCGACCCGCGCAGGAAGTCCCCGGCCGGACCACGACCATCTCGGGACAGGATGAGCAATCCCGGAACCGGTCCGAAGTCTCCTCCGGTTGGGCGAAAACCGCACCGGCCAACAGCATCGCCAGTACGGCCGGACCGGCGCCGGAACCGGCGGGAGCCGCCATGCTCACGCCCGGCCCAGTGTCGGTGCGGCGCCTCCGTCGATCGTCGTGCATGGCCAATCGCCTCGTGAACATCGTATCGCTATGCATCGAGCGACGTGATCCGGTCCCTTGGACGTATCTAGCCGCCGGCGAGAATCTCGGCGAAGAGCCCGCAGCGGTGGATGAGCGCCTTGATCAGCCGCTTGCGGGCCAGCTCGTTGAGGCGCGCGCAGGGCTCGTTCAGCTGCAGGCCGCGAAGTACCGCATCGCCCACACGGAAGCGTTGCCCGACGAGGTGGGTCAGCGGGACGCCGCGAGTGACGATGTTCATGCGGCACTCTTCCGGCGCGAGCTGCAGGTTGTGGTCTCGCAGGACGGTCGCCAGCACTTCGTTCTCGAAGAGCGTGATCTGGCGGCGTGCGCCCTTGGACGACGAGAAGTGCCCCGACTCCTTGCCCAGACAGTACCGGTCTCCGCGAACCCCCTGGCCCGCAATCGCCTCGATGACGTCCGGCGACCGCATGCGGGCGCCCCCATCCTCCGCGAGATGAACGGAACAGACCTCTCCCTGCCAGACCATGGTCGCGCCCTCCATTTATGGGTCGAGGGGCAGTCTCGCCGCGACATGGACTCATGGAAAGATCCAGAACAGGTCATATTGGTAGTACCAATCTGATTTGATGCTCCAATTGGCATTGGACCCGGATCGCCCGCTGAACCGAAGCGTCTACACCGCGTTGCGCGAGGCCATACTGGAACGGCGGATCGTTCCGGGCAGCAAAGCTGCCGTCGTCCCGGGCACTCGCCGCGGACCTGGGCGTGTCCCGCAACACGGTGCTCTACGCCTACGAGCAACTGGCGGCCGAGGGGTACGTGGAGACGCGGGTCGGCTCCGGGACGTACGTCGTCGACTCGCTGGCGGGTGGCGTGCCGGCGAGCGGACGAGACAGCCGTCGCGGCGAAGGGCGACGCAGGCTCTCGTCTCTCGGAGCGCGGCTCGCGCGCGATGGGTCCCCCGGACGCGGATTCGGAGACCAGCGCCGCGAGGCCCTCCGCGACGAGTTCCGACTCGCGGGAGCGGGGCACGAGCAGGAGACGCTGAACGCCTGGGCACGGCTCGTGGGGCGCCGGGCCCGCAGCCTGTCGCGCCCGGCGGCTCGCCCGAACTGCGCGCGGCCCTGGCCGGTTATCTGGCGCGCGCCCGCGGTCTCCCATGCCGGCCGGAGCAGATCGTGGTCACCCAGGGTTCCCAGCAGGGGATCGACCTGTGCCTGCGCCTGCTCGTCGACCCGGGTGACCGCGTGGTCGTCGAGGAGCCGCACTACGCGGGGTACGGGAGTTGCCTGCGTGCCTGTGGCGCTTCCGTCGTCCACGTCGCGGTAGACACGGCGGGAATGAAGGTGGAACCGCTCGCCGAAATCGAGGCTGCGAAGGTCGTGTGCGTCACGCCTTCTCACCAGTTCCCCACCGGCGGCGCGATGCCGCTCTCGCGACGGCTGCGCCTGCTCGACTGGGCCCGGCAGCACGGTACCGTCGTACTCGAGGATGACTAGGATGGCGAGTTCCGGCACGAGGGCCGCCCCATCGAGTGCCTTCACTCGCTCGATGCGCAGGAGCAGGTGATTTACCTCGGCACGGCGTCGAGGATGCTGTTTCCGGCGCTCCGGATCGGATGGGCCGTCGTGCCCGACGATCTCGTCGACGCCTTCCAGCGGCTCAAGGCCATCGCGGACCGCGACACGTCGAGTCTGGAACAGCGGGTGCTCGCGGACTTCATCGGTGGCGGCTGGCTGGAGCGCCACGTCCGGCGCGCCCGCAAGCGGTACGCGGTCCGACGCGCGGCATTCCAGGAAGCCCTCGGGCGCGAACTCGGCACGCGCGCGGAACTGGCCGGGTGAGTGCGGGCACTCATGCGCTGCTGCGCATCCCGGAGCTCCCGGCCAGCCGCTTTGCGGACTTGCGCCGAGCCTGCCGGAAACGCGGCGTCGGTATCTACTCGGCCGCGCAATGCTATGCGCGGCCACCGGCGTGCGTGGAGTTGCTTGCCGGCTACGCCTCCCTCCCGGAGCCGGACCTCGCGGTTGGCGTGAGGAAACTCAGGGAGGCGCTGGACAGCTTGGGAGGGGGGCTAGCAGGGTGTCGGACTTGGCAGCGATCGGCCTGAACGGGATCGTGTAAATCAGGGATGGCCGTCTCTCCGGCCTGTCACACCAAGTATCGTCGGGCGTCCGACGTTGCCCGAGGCACGCTTGGAAGGCTGGCCTGCGCGACAGGCTTGGAGAGACGGAAACCGCCCTGCTCCGTTGCCCTTCTGGCTGGAAGCCAGCGGTCCGGCAGGGCGGCTCCTTATGTCCGTGCCACGTTCGAAGCTTCGGCTGCTTAGTGCAGCGTCGCACAGCATACCACGGTCGGGTGTGGTCGGTGGCAAACTTGGCGGCCGAGATTTCAAAGTGACCCGGATATGGACCTCCAAGCCAAGTTTCGGGTTGGCGATTTCAAACTGACCCACCAGGGTCAAGATGGCCCTTGTCCTAGGCTGGGCCAGGAGCCTTCAGCCGGTAGCGCGAGCGCAGCCCGCGCAGGGGCTTGCTCCTCGCAAGCAAACCAGCGCCCCCCGGCGACGGCTTTGGTGGCGCTAGCCGTGCAATCAGCCCGACACCCTGACTTCGTCCGACCCGACGCGTGCCGGGACCCAGAAGGCAACCTCTGGAGCCTCGGGAGTTATGGCCCGTGGGAGGAGTAGGGCGGCGCTCGAGCCTTCGTGGCTCAGCTACAGCAACAAGCCTATGCCGAGCGACACCGCCGCGATCACCACCGCGATAAAGATCTGTTTGCGAACAGACAGCGCTTGCATCTTGCGGAAGTTGATCCCGGCTTCGACAACATTCGCGTTGTTCTCGTCGTACAGATCCTCTATTCGCTTGAAGAGGAAGACAGCAGCGCAATACTCTGACACAACGTCGTTATTGACGACCGGTATCTCCCCGAGGTTCGAGTCCGACTGCTTAGCCCGTAGGAGCTGGGCCTTCGCCGATCTGTACGTGTCGTTGACTTCCTGGAGGAAGTGACCGTTGCTTACAAGACGAAGCGTATCCAAATCTTGCAGGACCGTCGCCTTATAGTAGTCATCATAGTAGAGGCACAGGAACTTACACACGTCTAAAACCGCTCGCTGAACGTGGCCTTCCATCTTGTTGAGGTGACGATCGTCCGTATCCTTATCAATCTCTGAAGCAACCGTCAAATGCCGGGCGAAGTGGTCAAACGCGTTGCGATACTCGTTCCATACTTGCAGAGGCACCTTTTGGTCTCTGGACTCGTAAAGGGACACGAAGTACCGTGCGATGTAGTACAGCTCTATTGTTCTGCGATAACCAGTCGCCTTTGATCTATCTGCCTGTTTTCTCGCGCCGAGCAACAACTCCTCAGCAGAAGTGTAGGTCAGGTATGGACCTGTGGTCATTCTACTTTGTCGTGCCCTCGCAATCTTGCGACCCGCTGCATGAGCACATTGCCTTGTGGCGGCACGCGGTCGTCCGTCGCGATCGGCAGGTCCATAATGTCCTTGTCGCCTAGGAGAGACCGTTCAATGTCTTTCAGGTCTGCGTCCCAGAATGGGTCTCGGTGATCCTTGTTCTCTGCCACGTCAGTCCCTCCACGACCTAGTTGGCGCATGAGCGTTCCACGGATTGCGCTACTGTTACACAGCCTGCGCTATGAACGTCGTTTCGATGGGCGATGGGAATTGGCTCGGACAGTGCCGTAAGCCCTAGCTGTGCTGGTGTCCGAAACTAGGGCTTTGGATTCGTGAGACAGTGATGCCACTGTCGATGTCACTCACCGCCTGCGCGCCGAGAAGGAATCGGGCCCGCTCGAATTCTCCAGCGACAGGACTTTCCTGAAGAACCAGGAGATCGGAGCGGAGCCTTTCGGATGCTCGCAGTGAGTCTGCTTCCGGTTCCATTTCGCCCTCCCACGCGACGACACCGGCTTCAAGGATCGAGTCGCGATACAGCAGCCGGCCTTACGACAGCCACTGCCCCGACGCGTGCACCATAAGGGAATCCGTCGCAGTTTGCCACTTTCGTGATCGGATGCAATCAGTGGGTCACCCTGACCTCGTCCGACCCGACGGGCAGTTCGAAGCGCATCCCGTCGATCGTCAATATGACCTCATCGGGCAGACCGCGCCGGAACACGTCCTCCATGAAGGCGTTCGCCGGCGTGGGGACGAGGTGATACAGGGCGAGCCGTCGGGCCCTCGCGCGTTCCGCCAGGGCGGCGATGTCGCCGGTGTGGGCGTGGTAGTCGAGGACATCCCTCAGGATCTGTGCGCCGCGGGGATTGACCTCCTCGTTGGCCCGTGCGAGGGCCAGCACCAGGTGCTCCGCCAGCGCGTCCACGACGAGCAGGTCCGCCCCTTCGGCCGCCTGCTCGAGCGATGGGATGACGACCGTGTCCCCGGTGACGACCACCGACCGGCCGCGGTAGTCGAAGCGGTAGCCGGAGGCGGGGGCTACCGGGGAGTGGTCCACGGGGAACGCCCGGATGCGCAGGCCGTTCTCGTCGTGGATAAGGCCGGGCTCGATCGTTCGGGCCGCGAGCACCCCGAGTTCGGCCGGCACGAGTTCGCTGCCGTGGTGCTCGGTGCGGTAGGCGGCGTCCAGGGCGAATGCCCTGTTGAAGCCCGCGACCACCTCTTCCACGCCCTTGGGCCCCACGACCTGGAGCGGTGCGGCCCGGCCGGCGGCCCAGGAGTTGATGTTGTGGTCGCCGATCGCACCGATGTGGTCCGAGTGGTAGTGCGTAAGGAGGATGGCCCGCATGGAGGCAACGGGCATACCTCCGAGCGCTAGCACCTGGGCGGAGCCGGAACCCGCGTCCACGAGGAACAGGTCGTCTCCGGCGATGACCGCCACGCAGGCCTGCGCCCGCCCCGGCGCCGGCAGGGGCGACGCGCTGCCGCAGATGAAGACGTGCAGGCTGTCGGGGTCGAGCGGCTCCTGCGCTCCGATCGCGGCGGAGAGCATGCGCTCCAGCACGAGATCCTGACCCGTCCGCGTCTGCGTGGCGAACCAGTACATGATCGCCCCGACGGCCGCGATGACGACCACCGCGATCGCGATGCGTTTCATGGGTTTACTCGTCCGAGGCCAAGACCAGCGTCCCCGTCGTCGAGAGCGTGCCGCCCGTGCCGTTCACGACGCAGGTGCGGGCGTTCGTCTGCTTGCCCTCGATGCCGTGCACGCCGTCCTCCGCGGTGCCGGAGAGCTGCCGGTACGCCTCGACGAGCAACTGCATGCCGTACATGCCGGAGTGGTTGAACGACAGTCCGCCGCCGTTGGTATTGATCGGCAAGCGGCCGCCAGGCGCGGCGTGCCCTTCCTTCCAGAGCGTGTATCCCTTGCCGCGCGGGGCGAGGCCGAGCATCTCCGCGGTCATGGCGGCGGTGATCGTGAACGAGTCGTAGATCATCGCCATCTCCATGTCCTGCGGCCCGAGCCCCGCCATCTCGTAGGCGATCGCGGACGAGCGGGAGGCCGACGTGGCGGTGAAGTCCTCCATCTCAAGCATGTTCTGGTGGCCCATGGACTCCCCGGCGCCGGCGACCCAGACCGGGCGCGTGCGCAGGCTCTTGGCGATCTCGGGACGCGCGACGATCACGGCGCCCCCGTGGTCAGTCACGAGGCAGCAGTGGAACAGCGTCAGCGGCCAGGCGATCAGCCGGGCTTCCATCACGTCAGCCACGTTGATCGGGCCGCCGAAGGGGTTGGTGTCCTTCGAGAACATGAGCGCCCGCGGGTTCAGCATCGCCCATTGGCGCGTCACCACCGAGACGTGGGCGAAGTCCTCCGGCGTCGTGCCGAAGCGGTGCATGTGGCGCACCATCGCGTGGGCGTAGTTCGACGGCGCGCCGAAGATGCCGTAGGGCATCGTCATCTCGGTGCCGGGGTCGATCTCGCCGGCCACCGGCCGCCCTCCGCCGCCGGCGCCGCGGTACGACCACCCGGCCTGTCCATGGCTCACCAGGGCGATGTCGATGATCCCCGCGTGGATCGCCGCCAGCGCGTGGTGGACGTGGACCTGGAAGGAACAGCCACCCACCGTCGTGGTGTCGAGGTAATGGGGGCGGATGCCGAGGTGCTCCGCGAGCTGTTGCGACCAGCCGGTCGAGAAGACGCCCTCGATGTCCGAAATCGGGATCCCGGTCAGGTCTGTGACGTTCTTGATCGCCTCGATATGGTGCTGCAGCGACGTGACCTTGGGCCCGCGCTCCTCCGGGTAGCCGATCTCGTTCGACTCCGCGGCGCCGACGATGGCCGCCGCGTTCCTCAGGTTCGCTGCCATCAGGAGGCCTCCGCCACGCGCCAGAAGGGGATGTGGGTGTCCTCGTCCGCCTCGTCGAACTCGACGCGCACCAGCCCGCCGATCTCGATGGTCTCGGGGCGCTCGGCGTCGACACCGCGCAGGACCGTCAACATGCGGTCGCCTTCCGCCAGGTCGATGTAGGCGGTGACGTAGGGGACTTCCTTTGCCCATCCGCCGAAAGCGCGGTGCTGCACGGCGAACGTGTGGATGCGTCCCTCCCCGCTGGCCTCGATCCACTCGATCTCCGTCGCGTGGCAGAACGGGCAGATGAGGCGGGGATACCAGTGGACGCGGTTGCAGCTCGTGCACCGGGGCAGCATCAGCTTGCCTTCCTTCGCGCCGTCCCAGAATGGCTGGGTGTGCAGCCCCTTGGGGGGGATGGGTTTGTCGTAGGCCACGCTTGGGAATCCGTCGAGTGATGGGGCGGCGAACATACCATGCCGGCATCGCGGAGCGCAGGTCCGGGGCGCCACTTGTCCGGGGCACCACTCAGCACTCAGGGCGAGGCGGCTGCGGACTGGGGTATGATTATTTCCTACCCCGCCCGTTGAACAGGATGGAACAGGATGAAGGCCGTCAAGAAGACTGTCTCGTTGCCTCCAGACCTAGCTCGTGCGGCAGAGCAGATAGCCCGCGCGGAAGGCAAGACGTTGAGCGGCGTCGTCCAGGACGCCCTGCGGGACGCACGCGCCACACGTTTGCGCGAGGAACTGCAAGGCCTGCAGGGCTATTGGAGCAGGAAGGCGAAAGAGCAGGGGATCCTGAGCGAAGAAGACTTGGAGCGGTACCTTCGGACGTGAAGGTGGTGTTCGATACGAATGTGCTCGTGTCCGCTCTCGCCCTTCCAGGCGGCCGAGGCGACGAGGCACTGCGAAGGGTCGTTGACGGCGAAGACTCCCTCGCCCTGTCAAAGGCCGTTCTCGACGAACTCCTCTCCGTCCTCGCCCGGAAGTTCGACCATGATCGAGAGGCCCTGGCGCGCGTTGCCGTCTTTCTTTCGGAGGCGGCCGAGTTCGTCGAGCCGACGGAGCGGCTGGCCGTGCTTGCCGACGAACCCGACAATCGAATTCTGGAGTGCGCGCTCGCGGCCGGTGCGCAGCTTGTCGTGACCGGAGGTCGCGCGATGTTGGCGCAGGGAGACTACCGAGGCATCCTCATTGTCTCTTTGAGCAGCTATCTCGCCTGAATCCAGTTCGGGCGTCAACCTCCGAGGTGCTCCAGCACGGCCTGGTTCCACGCGTCCGGAAACTCGAAGTACGGCGAGTGACCTGCGTCCGGAATCTCCACCAGACGACTCGTCGGCAGTTCCGCGTCCAGCATCCGCATCATCTCCGGCGGGAAGATCCAGTCGTGGGGTCCCGTAACGATGAGGATCGGTACCGTGGTCTGCCTGGCCGCCTCGAGATCCCAGCCGGCGTCGAACAGCCGCTCGCCAAGGTCGGTCGGAGGCCTGGGCGGCGCGAGGCGGCTGAGCTGGCGGTACTGGAACGCCCGAGCGGGGTCCGCGATGTCGGAGGGCCGGCCTCGTGACTGCCGCTCCTGGATCCGCTCGGCGGTCATCAACTCGTCCATCGCTTCGGTGGTGAGGCCGCCGTAGGTGTTGGCCAGCGTCAGCGAGAGCGTCCGTTCGGGGTGGCGCAGCGCGAACCCTGCGACCGCCCAACCGCCCATCGACTGGCCAATGACGTGGGCCTTCTCGATGCCGAGATGGTCGAGCAGGCGGCGGAGGTCGTCGACGGCCGTGCTCGGATCGCCGGCGCGGCCCGCGGTGTCCGTGGACCTGCCCCAGCCGCGCTGATCCCAGGTGACGACGCGGTATTGCTCCGCGAGGACGGGCGTCTGGTGCATCCAGATGGCATGGCTGCCACCGGCCCCGTGGGACAGGACCACGGCGTCGCCGCTGCCGGTGCTCTCGTAGTAGATATGCTCGTTGCCGAAGACGGCGAAGCCGGCGTCGGTCTCGGGTACCTGGGCCGCGGCGCCGGCGGCCAGCAGGGCCGTGGCGATGACGTAGAGTGCTGTTCTGCGCATGGGAGGTTCCTTCGCGCCGGTCAGTCGACGATGGCCTGGTAGGTCAGCAGTTGCATGAGGTCGCGGACCGGGTAGGTGCCGTCCGGCAGCAACTGCGTGTGCACGATGCCGACCAGGTCCTCCTCGTAGTCCACCCAGAAGTGGGTCGTTGCCGCCCCGCCCCAGGCGAACGTGCCCTTCGAGACCGGCAGTCCGGACGTCGCCGGGTTCGTGACGACCGACCCGGTGATGCCGAAGCCGACGCCCCAGGCCCGGTCCCCCGCGCCCAGCATGCCGAACAGGGTGGTCATCGGGTCGTCCGGGAAGTTCGGCGTCAGGTGGTTGGACGTCATGAACTCGACGGTCCTGCGGCCGAGCAGGCGCTTGCCCCCGTACTCGCCCTTGTTGGCGAGCATCTGGGCGAACCTGAGGTAGTCGCCGACCGTGCCGACCAGGCCCCCACCCCCCATCTCGACCGCGGGCGGTCGTCGGTAGGAGCTGGTTTCGGGCGCGTCCGCGAGCTGCATCCCTCCGTCCCCGGTCGGTGTGTAGTTGGCGGCGAAGCGGTCGAGCTTGTCATCCGGCACGTGGAAGCCGGTATCCACCATGCCGAGGGGATCGAAGATGCGCTGCTGCAGGAACTCCCCGAAAGACATGCCGGAGACCACTTCCACCAGCCGGCCGAGCACGTCCATGCCGACGCTGTAGTGCCACTCGGTGCCGGGCTGAGCCACGAGGGGCAGCTCGGCGAGGGCCGCGACCCATGCCTCGAGGCTGTCGGGGGGCGAGGTCTCACTGGGTGCATCCAGCACGTCCGCGTACATCTTCCCGACGGGCGTCGGGAAAAAGCCGTAGGTGAGTCCCGCGGTGTGGGTCGCCAGTTGCTGGATGGTGATTGGCGACGCCGGTTCGGTCTGGATCTCGCCGTCCCGCTCTCCGAGGTAGACCTCCATCTCCGCGAATTCCGGCAGGTACTTCGCGATCGGATCGGTCAGCAGGAAGTGCCCCTCCTCGAAGAGCATCATCACGGCGGCGCCGGTGACGGGCTTGGTCTGCGAGTAGAGGCGGAATATGGTGTCCCGCTCCATCGGGAGCCCGGCCTCGACGTTGCGCAGGCCGGCCGCCTCGAAGTGCACGACTTTCCCGCGCCGGGCGACGAGGGAGACCGTTCCCGGAATATGGCCGGCGTCGATCAGCCGGCCGAGGCCCTTGCCGATCCGCTGCAGGCGCTCGCTCGACATGCCGACGCTCTCGGGTTCGGCCATCGGCATGCCGCCGGCGTCGGCGCGGGCGGTCGGCGTGGTCGCAAGCGCCGCGAGCAGCGTCGCGCCCAGCCACGCGAGGCTCGCGCAGGTGTGTCGGTCCGTCATGTTTCGTTCCCGGGGTTCAGTCGATGATGGCCTGGTAGGTGAGCTGCTGCATGAGCTCCCGCACCGGGTACGTCCCGCTGGGCGTGAGCTGGGTGTGCACGATGCCGACGATCTCCTCCTCGTGGTCGACCCAGAATCCCGTGGTGGCGGCGCCGCCCCAGCCGAAGGTCCCCGTCGAGACCGGCAGGCCCGAGGTGGCGGGATTCGTCACGACCGAGCCGGTGATCCCGAAACCCATGCCCCACTGCCGGGCCGACGCCCCCAACTGGCTCCGCAGCGACGTCATGGGATCGTCGGGAAACAGGGGCGTCAGGTGGTTGGCCGTCATGAATTCCACGGTCCTCCTGCCGAGGATGCGCGTGCCCTGGAACTCCCCCTTGTTCACGAGCATCTGCGCGAACTTGAAATAGTCCCCGACGGTGCCGACGAGGCCCGCTCCGCCCATCTCCAGGGCGGGAGGTTCGCGGTAGGCGCTGGTTTCGGGATCGTCGATCAGCGTCATGCCGCCGCCTTCGGCGGGGCCGTAGTTCGCCGCGAAGCGCGCGACCTTGGAGTCGGGGACGTAGAAGCCCGTGTCGGGCATCCCGAGCGGGTCGAAAAGGCGTGCGCGCAGGAACTCTCCGAAGGACATCCCGGACACGGCCTCCACCAGGCGCCCGAGCACGTCCATGCCGACGCTGTAGTGCCACTCGGTCCCCGGCTGGGCGACCAGCGGCACGGTTCCCAGCCGCTCGCTCCACTCCTTGAGCGAGGCGGGCGGAGCCACGGTCTCGTCTTCCCCCTCGATGGGCAGCGGCGTGCCGGTCGCGACCACGCCCTTCTCGGTGTACATCTTCCCGACAGGCGTCGGGATGAACCCATAGGTGAGCCCCGAGGTGTGTGTCGCGAGCTGCTGGATCGTGATGGGTCCGGCCGGCTCGGTGACGATCTCTCCGTCCTGCTCACCCAGGTAGACCTCCATGTCGGCCAATTCCGGCAGGTACTTCGACACCGGGTCGGTCATCAGGAAGTGCCCCTCCTCGAAGAGGATCATGACCGCGGCGCCGGTGACGACCTTGCTCTGCGAGTAGAGCCGGAAGATCGTGTCGTGCTCCATCGGCAGTCCGGCATCCACGTTGCGCAGGCCGTTCGTCTCGAAGTGCACGACCTTGCCGCGTCGGGCCACGAGACTGACGGTGCCGGGGATCTTCCCGTCGTCGATCATCCGGCGCATGCCTTCGCCGATGCGCAGGAGGCGCTCGCTCGACATGCCGACGCTCTCCGGCTCCGCCATGGGCATCGGACTGGCGTTCGCGAACGCGGCCGGCGCCGCCAGGGCGGCGAGCGCCGCGACAGCGACGGCGAGGAAGCGGATTCGATGTTGCAGGTGCATTCCATTCCCCTCCTTTTGCGTGTTGACTTGGGTGTTGACGCTCAGGCCATCCACTCGGCGACCTTCGATCCTACCGTGTACACGGCGAAGCTGATGTAGGTGGCGGCGCCGATCGACACCATGACGATGTTAACCGGCCTCGGACGAATGGCCACCGGCAGGTGGCGCAGGTTCATGTACAGCACCATCGGGACGTAGGACGCCATGGAGAAGCCGGCGATCGTGGCGCTGATGAAGAAGAAGTCGAGGGCGGTGATGTCGAAGGCCCCGAAGACCCAGGTCGCTGCGACACCGATCGTGGAGAGGCCGAGGGCGAACCCGAAGTACAGCCTGTTCGCGGCGAAGCGGTGGGCGAACGGGAAGTTGGTGTGCAGCAGGTCCACCCAGAGCCGTACGCCGCCGTCGAGCCCGGTGAGCACGCTCGAGAAGAGCGCCGCGATGCCGATGATCAGGAAGAGCTGTCGTCCGCCGACGCCCATCGTCCCTTCGAGGATGATGGCGAGGTCCCAGACGAGCTGGCTCTCCTGGGGAACGATGCCCAGCGGGTGCAGCACGACGAGCGCCCCGAACATGAACAGGAACATCGTGAACGTGTTGGCGAGCCAGAAGTACGCGACGCTGTCCTGCACGACGAACCGGAACCATGCGCGGAAGCGGGACACGTTCTCCGCCGTCGCCGGGAACCGGTAGCCGATCTCGCTGTCGCCGCGCTGCGCCTCGCGCAGGGGATTCAGGAGCACGGGAATGCGCGCGCCCATGCCGATGTTCTTGTCGCGCAGGTAGTACGCGTAGTAGAGGTTCCCGACCCCGCCCGCGCCCGCGAACACGAAGGCGCCGAAGAACCGGTTGAACGTGAACTCCTCGTCGAGGCTGATGTGCCCGACGTTCGCCACGCCCTTGAGCATCGTCCACACGTCGCCGAGCGTCCCGACGCTGAGGGCCACCACGAGCAGGCCGCCGACGATCACGAGCACCATGAAGATGATCGAGCGCTCTACGGACGCATAGATGCGTTTCGGCCCGAACACGATGGCGAGTGCGAGCGCGAAGACGAGCGCGGTCCACGCCCAGTCTGGTCCCGGTCCGTCGGTGCCGAAGAACAGGATCTTGATGGAGGTCCCCGCCGCGAGCCCCCAGCCCGGGAGGAACGCGCCGACGAAGAGCAGGGTCAGGAAGAAGAACACCCAGAAGCGGGACATCCGGGCGAAGCCGGTGAAGGCGCTCTCGCCGGTGGCGACGGCCCAGCGGCCGATCTCGATGTTGATCCAGAGCTGCAGGAACACCCCGAGGGCGGCCGCCCACATCATCTCGGCGCCGAACTTCGCGGTGATCCACGGCCAGAGGATGAGTTCTCCCGAACCGACGGCCATGCCGACCATGACGGCGCCCGGACCGGTCATCTTCCAGAAGCCCGCTTCGCGCTCCGGCATGTCGGCGGAGCGCAGCGACGGGATGTCGATCATCTGCATCGAAGGACGGTCCCGGGCAGGTACGGGGGAACGGCGGTGCCGCCCGTCTAGCATACCGCGACGCCGGAACGTATCTTCTGGGACGGCAGAAACGGGAGGGTTCGTGGAAGAGTTCGACTACATCGTCGTGGGTGCGGGATCCGCCGGCTGCGTGCTGGCGAACCGGCTGAGCGCGGATCTGGCAAACAGTGTGCTGCTTCTCGAAGCCGGAGGCCGGGACTGGAGCCCGCTCATCCATGTCCCGGTCGGCTTCTGGAAGATGATCGACCGGCCGAGCGTGAACTGGTGCTTCGACACCGAACCGGAGCCCGGCACGGACAACCGGCGCATCCCCATTCCGCGCGGCAAGGTGCTCGGGGGGTCGAGTTCGATCAACGGCATGCTCTACGTCAGGGGCCAGGCGTTCGACTACGACACCTGGGCGCAGCTCGGCAACCGCGGGTGGTCGTACGACGAGGTGCTGCCGTTCTTCAAGCGCTCCGAGCGCTTCGAGCGGGGCGGAAACGAGTTCCGGGGCGATGGCGGCGAGCTGAACGTCGCCGACATGATCGAGCGTCACCCGCTCCTCGACGCGTTCGTCGAGGCGGGCGGCGAGATCGGTTACGCGAAGAATCCCGACTACAACGGGGCGTCCCAGGAGGGTTTCGGCTACTACCAGGTGACCCAGCAGCGCGGGCGCCGGCACAGTACGGCGCGCGCCTTCCTGAACCCGGCCCGGGGACGGTCGAACCTGACCATCCGCACGCGGGCGCTGACGCACGCGGTGGTGTGCGAAGGCGGCCGCGCCGTCGGCGTGCGCTATGGCGGGGCGGGTCGTTCCAACGGGGGGAACGCCGTCGAAGTCCGGGCGCGCAGGGAGGTCGTCCTGGCCGCCGGCGCGGTCCAGTCGCCGCAGTTGCTCGAACTGTCGGGGATCGGGCAGCCGGACCTGCTCCGCGAACACGGCATCCCGGTCGTCCACGAGTTGCCCGGCGTGGGCGAGAACTACCGGGATCACTACGCGAGCGGCGTCGCATGGCGCGTCAAGGGCGCCCGTACGCTCAACGAGGAGACCCGCGGGGCGCGTTTCGCGGTGGCGGCGCTGAAGTACGCGGCCGCGCGCCGGGGCGCGTTCACCTATACGGCCGGCATCGCGCACGGCTTCGTGCGCACGCGCCCCGAGCTCGAGACCCCGGACGTGCAGTTCCACTTCGCCCACGCGAGTTACGCGGCCGGCAAGCGCGGCACGCTCGAGAAGGAACCGGGGATGATGCTGTCGGTGTGCCAGCTCCGTCCGGAGAGCCGCGGGTCCATCCATATCCGCGGCGCGGATCCGACCGCGCCGCCGGCGATCCGTCCCAACTTCCTGAGCGAACGCGTGGATCGGGATGCGCTCGTCGGAGGGATCAACATCGCCCGGCGCGTGGGGGAAGCGCCGGCGCTCGCGCGCTACCGGGACCACGAGATCCTCCCGGGGCCGGACGTGCGGACCGACGACGAGATCCTGGGTTTCTGCCGCCGCTCGGGGAGCACGGTGTTCCACCCGATCGGCACCTGCAAGATGGGCAGCGACCCACAGGCCGTGGTCGACGAACGGCTGCGGGTCAGGGGCGTCGAAGGCCTGCGGGTGGCGGACGCGTCGATCATGCCCACGCTCGTGTCGGGCAACACCAACGCCCCCGCGATCATGATCGGCGAGAAGGGCGCGGCGATGATCCTGGAAGACGACTGACCGTGGACTGGACGAAGACGACCTGGGGACTCCTGGTCACCGCCTGGACGGCCGCCATGCTGGTATTCGCGGCCGTCCTCGAGCACGGCTTCGACATGGCCCCCTGCGCGCTGTGCCTCATGCAGCGTTTCTGGTTCGTGGTGGCCGGCCTCGTCGCGCTGGGCGGCATCGCGCACAACCCGCGCCTCGGCATCTATCCGCTCGTGACGATCGTCGCGGCGCTGGTCGGCGGGGGCTTCTCCGTCCGTCAGCTCTGGGTCGAGAGCCTGCCCCCGGGCGAAGCGCCTGCCTGCGGCGCGGGCATCGACTACCTGATCGACGCCGGCATGGCCGGCGAGGCGTTGCGCGCGATGACGCTGGGCACGTCGGATTGCGCGGCGACCCCGCCATTGCTGGGGCTCTCCCTCGCGGTGTGGGCCCTCCTGGGATTCGCGGGCGTCGTGGCGGGCGCCGTCATGCAATGGCGCGCACGGTCGGCCTGACGCGCGGTCACCCGTAGCCGGCTTCTTCCTTCCAGGTGTCGACCGCGGATCGAAGCTCCGGGAAGTAACCGTCGAAATCGTCCATCAGGGCCGATAGCTCCCCACCGACAAGCCCGTCCAGCTTCGGGGCCAGGTGCGCGTGCCGCAGGCGCTCGAGAACGTACTCCATCGCCCGCACGGCCGTCTCCGGTTCGAGGTAGCGGACGAAGAGGTCGACCTCCCGCATGCGGCGGAAGAAGCGCCGGCCGGAGTCCGGCAGGTAGGCGGCGTAACCGTCGATGGCCTCGTAGGCCGATGCGGAGAACGTCGCCAGGTCCCCGTGCCCGTGGCGGTTCCACCGGGTGGCGAGACAGTGGTCGCCGAGAATGTCCAGGAGCACGGGCGCGACGCGACGCAGCTCCGGGTCGAGGCGGCCCACGCTGGTGCGGATTCCCGGCAGCCGATTGCTCACGGCGTCCACCCGGCGATGCAGGCGCACCCCGGCCTGCAGTTCCGCGGGCAGCGTCTCCGGCACCGGCCCCTTGACGAAGTCCCCGATGAAGCCGCCGGCCATGAGGGCCTCGTGGGGGTGACCGAGCAGGCAGTGCGCGAGGAAGTTCACACCGGACCGGCGCCGGCGTCCGTGTCGAGCCGCTGGCGCGCGACGTAGGCGTCGAAGGTCTCGGTGTCGTTCGCCTCCATGCGCGCCTGGTCGGCGAACGACCGCTCGGTCAACGCCTCGAACATCGCGGCGCGGGCGGAACGCATCGGGTGTTCGTCGAAGTACCCCTGGTGCGCCACCGACTGGTTCATGGCGAAGCGGAAGAACGGCATGCGCCGCAGCCGCATGGTCGCGAGAATGCGCGCCGACGGCGTGCGTTCCGGGTCGGCGACCTTGCGCCGCTGCAGCTCCACGGCGTAGCGCGCGAGGTCGTTGCCGGTGACGTCGTCGATGGCGCCGGCCACCTCGGCGCACCCGTCGAGGATCTCCGCGGCCCACTCGGTGCGGTCCCGCGGACGCCCGCCGTCGAGCAGGGTCAGGCCAGGGGCGCGCCCGCGTTCCACGATCGCGCTCTGGTTGGCCTGCATCCGTTCGGACTCCTCGGGGCTGTCCGGCGGGCTCTCGGCCAGCAGGCAGTGCAGGAGGAAGACGTCCATGAAGCGCATGGCATGCGCGTCGATGCCGACGCGGAGGAACGGGTTGAGATCGAGACAGCGTACTTCGACGTACTCGACGCCACGGTCGCGCAGCGCCGCGATGGGCCGCTCGCCGGTGCGCGTCCGGCGTTTCGGCCGGATCGTGCCGTAGAACTCGTTTTCGATCTGGAGCAGCCCGGTGCCGAGCTGGCGGTACTCGCCGCGCCCGTCCTTGAGACCGATGGCGGCGTAGGGGGGCCAGGGTCTGGCCAGCGCCTCGTGGATGGTCGTTCCGTAGTCCGCCAGGCTGTTGTAGGAGACGTGCAGGGACGCCTGGGCGCTCGACTGGTAGCCGAGCGGCCCCATGCGCAGCGTGGTCGCGTCCGGCAGGTAGAGCGACCCTTCGTCGAAGGACTCGAGTCCGTGCGCACCGCCGCGGACGAACGACTTGCACACCGCCGGCGACGCGCCGAACAGGTAGAGCAGCAGCCAGGACCGGCGGCGGAAGTTCCGGATCAGGTCGAAGTAGGCGCGCGTCGGGGTCTCGTCGTCCAGGGACTCGCCGCGCGTGGCCGCGACGGCGGGCCAGAGCGTGTCCGGCACCGAGAAGTTGTAGTGGATGCCGGAGATGGTCTGCATCAGCGCCCCGTAGCGATGGGCGAGCCCGATGCGGTAGACCGTCTTCGACCGCCCGACGTTGGACGTGCCGTACCGGCCGACCGGGATGTCCGCCTCGTCGGCGAGGATGCAGGGCATGCTGGCCGCCCAGAGCAACTCCTCGTCGAGGTGCCGGTAGACGAAGCGGTGGATGTCGTCCAGCTCCGCGATGCACGCTTCGGCGCTGTCGTGGACGCCGGTGATGAGTTCGAGCTGGGCCTCGCTGAAGTCCGTCGTGATGTGCGGATGGGTGAGCGCCGAGCCGAGTGCCGCCGGATGCGCGGTCAGGGCCAGGGCGCCGGTCGGGGTGACGCGCAGGCTCTCCTTCTCCACGCCGCGCCGGAGCCGCGCCAGTTCCGGGCGCCCTCGCAGGGGGTCGATCATCGCGGTGTGGGCCGGACGGTCCCCGGGTCGCTCAGGAAGCGCGCGGACCGGCCTCGACGATCGCCGGGTCCACGTCGAACTTCTGGAAGTTGTCCGCGAACTTCCGGATCAGCGACCGCGCCGCCGCGTCGTAGGCCGCGCCGTCGTCCCAGGTGTTGCGCGGGTTGAGGACGGCGGGGTCGACGCCGGGGACCTGCGTCGGGATGTCGAGGTTCAGGGCGTCGAGATGGACCGTGGGGGCATCGGCCAGGGCGCCGCTCTGGACGGCTTGAACGATGGCCCGCGTGGTCGGGATGCTGAACCGCTTGCCGACGCCGTAGCCGCCGCCCGTCCAGCCGGTGTTGACCAAGTACACCCGGGAGCCGAACTCCTCGATACGCCTGATCAGGAGATCGGCGTAGACGCCCGCCGGACGCGGGAAGAACGCCGCCCCGAAGCAGGTCGAGAAGGTGGCGGAGTACGCCTCGGTGGAACCGACCACCGTCGAGCCGACCTGCGCGGTGTAGCCAGAGAGGAAGTGGTAGGCCGCCGCTTCCTTGGAGAGCAGTGAGACCGGCGGCAGGACGCCGCTCACGTCACAGGTCAGGAAGACGATGTGCCGCGGTTCGCCTCCGCGGTTCTCCGGGACCTTCGCCGTGATGTTGTCCCGCGGGTAGCAGGCGCGCGTGTTCTCCGTGAGCGTTGCATCGGCGTAGTCCGGCTCGCGCGTGTCCGGGTCGATGACGACGTTCTCGACGATGGCGCCGAAGGAGATGGCGTCGTAGATGACGGGTTCGTTCTCCCGCGTCAGGTCGATGCACTTGGCGTAGCAGCCGCCCTCGAGGTTGAAAACGCTGCCCCTGCCCCAGCCGTGCTCGTCGTCCCCGATGAGCAGCCGGTCCGGGTCCGCCGAGAGGGTCGTCTTGCCGGTGCCGGACAGCCCGAAGAAGAGACTGACGGTACCGTCGGCCCCGGCGTTCGCGGAGCAGTGCATCGGCAGGACGTCCTGCTCCGGGAGCAGGAAGTTCTGCACGCCGAACATCGCCTTCTTCATCTCGCCGGCGTAGCGCAGGCCCGCGAGGAGCACGCGGCGTTTCGCGAAGTGGATCATCACGGTGGCGTCGCTCGCGGTCCCGTCGCGCTCGGGCTCGCAGACGAACTCTGGGGCGTTGACGACCTCCCACATCTCCTTGCCCCGGGGATTGAAGTCCTCCGGACGGATGAAGAGCGCCCGGCCGAACAGCGCGTGCCAGGCGTACTCCGTGGTCACCTCCATCGGGAGGTAGTGTTCGGGGTCGGCGCCGACGTGCAGGTGCGAGACGAAGAGGTCGTCGGCGTCCGCGAGATGGAGCTGGACACGGTCCCACAGGGCGTCGAACACCCCGGGCGCGATGGGCTGGTTGACGGGTCCCCAGTCGATGGAACCGGACGTTCCGGGCTCGTCGACCAGGAACCGGTCCATGGGCGAGCGGCCGGTCCGCCGCCCGGTCTCGACCACCACCGCCCCGGAGGACGAGAAACGACCCTCGCCTCGCAGCACTGCGATCTCCGCCAGCGCCGCCGCGCCGAGGTCGAAGTACGTGTTTCGGTTCAGGGTGGTGGTCGGATCCGCAGCCATCGGGCTCCGCTCGTCGCAGGGTCTGGAAATGATACACAAGGACCCGCCGCTTGACGCGACCGGAACACCTCTTTGGGGTCTTGCGGTAGCGTCCCGCGCGTCAGTCGGGACCGCCGCTCTTGAGGTCCGCGAGCTGGCGGCGGTCCCGCTTCGTCGGCCGCGCGCCGGAGGCGGCGAGGCCCGCCCGTTCCAGCTTCCGGCGCGCCGCCTCGGTCTCTCGCCGTTGCTCCGATGCGGCGGTCTCGTCGTACAGCAGCGCCGCGGCCTGTGCGTTGCCGCGGCGCTCGCAGACGCCGGTGACCTCCACGGTGTACTCGGCGAAGCCGCGCCGGATCGTGAGGGTATCGCCCTGCTTCACGTCCTTCGCGGGCTTGGTGCGCGCGCCGTTCAGACGCACGTGGCCCCCGTCCACCGCGGTCTTGGCTTGGGAGCGGGTGCGAAAGAACCGGGCCGCCCAGAGCCATTGATCGATGCGCACGGCGTCCATCAGGGCGGGGCGATCTCGTCGAAGTGGTCGAACGCGGGAAAGCCGAGGTCGGCCCGGCGCGGCTTGCGCGAGTCCGGGCGCGTGACGCAGAGCAGATGACGGATGCCGGCGCCCCGCGCCGCGTCGAGGACCGCGGGGTTGTCGTCGATCAGGAGGGTACGTTCCGGATCGTGGAGTTCGCGTTCGCCAAAGGCCGGCCAGAAGGCGGGGTCTTCCTTCGGAACGCCGAAGTCGTGGGAGGAGAAGTCCGCGTCGAGGCGCCGCCGCAGCCCGATCTTGCCGTCCTTGATGGCGAGGCTCTTCGGATGCGCGTTCGTCACGAGGACGGCCCGCCGACCGCTGGCGCGCACCGCGGCCATGAAGGGGGACGCTCCGGGCCGGTAGACGATGAGATGATCGAGTTCGGCGTGCAGCCGGTCAATGTCCATCCCGGTGTAGGCGGCCCAGTAGTCGAGCGAGTAGAAGTCGAGGGACGGCGGGGCGTCGCGCATGTGCCCGTAGAGATGCTCGCGGGCGTCCTCGATCCCCATGGCGTGCACCGACGCGAACAGCGTCGGCAGATGCTGGTTCCAGAGCGTGTTGTCGAAGTGGAGGTCGATCAGCGTCCCGTCCATGTCGAGCAGGACGGTGTCGATGTCCGGCCAGGGGAGCATGGGGCCATTGTCCGGAAATCGCGGGCGGTGGCAAACTCCGCGGTTGACGGGAGGCCGCTCCGGGACAAGCCTTGGGATCAGGAGCATCAGGAGACCTCGCCACGGCGAACGAAGACGAACGTCCCGACACGGCGTCAGGAGCGGGAAGCAGGCGCACCGTATTGAAGGGCACGCTGGCGGGTCTGGCCGCCGGACTGGCAGGCGCCGGCGCGCCTGCGAATGCCTGGTAGTACGTCCTCGCTGCCTCGCCCTCGATGCCGCGGAGTTCGGTGGGTTCAGAGCTTCGGCTGCTTCTCCGCGCGGCGTCGGTAAGGCGGCGCTCGCAGTTCCTCAGCCGGGCGCTGGCGTCTGCCGGCATGCGCGCGCCGTGATCGCGCAAGGCGCGCCGAACCACGGCACGCTGGTTGAGAACCTTGCCGGTCACCACCTGCCTGACCAACGAACCGGTCCTCGCCCGATCGTCGGCTGCGCCGTACTGGGTCCGGCGGAGCAGCACGTTTCCCGAGACCGGGCCTTCAATGCGGGCGAGGAAGCGGCCGGCGCGGCTCATCATCGAGATGCACACCCCTTGACCGACGCAATGACCCATGAGCGCCGGCGTCACTCCGATGGAACCGAAACAAACGATGCCCCCAAGCAAATGTACCGGTACCCGCCCGCGCTCGGACCCTTCGACCTTGACCACCGCATTCTCGCCGTCCTTGTGCAGCCACGCGTCCTCTGTCGTGACGTACAGGGTGTTCAGATGCCGGCGCATGGGCACCGTTCAGTCATCGACGGCTCTGATAAGCCACCGATCGACGGCTTGGCGTGGTCGCTGCGGATGACACACTTCCTGCAGTGAGCACCCGTTGCACTTTCCTGCCTCGAATTCGGCGGGTGGGGTGTTTCCGGCGGCGAGCAACCGACGGGTCTCGACAGCCACGCCTTCGGTGAGTTCGCGCAGTTGGCCATCGAACGGCACCACCTTGCGCCGACGGTTGAGCCCGTAGAAGAGCGCGCCTTCGGGAACCGGCTGGCCGAGCATCTCCTCGAGGCAGATCGCTTGCGCACAGAGCTGCACCTCGTCCGCGCGATGACCGTTCGGCCGGCCACGTTTGTACTCGACGGGATAGGGACGGTTGCCCGGTTGCCCGCATGGATCTCCACCAAATCGGCGATCCCGGAGACTCCGAGCCGCATGGAACGCAAACGAACACTGCGCTCGATCGTCACCTTTGGGCGCCGCTCGCGTCCGCCTGCATCGACGCGCTCGTGCAGGATACGCCCTTCAGCGGTGAAACGGTTCTCCGACCACTGCCGCTCGGTGTGGATGAGGGCGCATCGGCGGGGGCAGTAGAGCATGTGCATGAGCGCCGAGATAGGCACCAGCTCGCCCTCGTTCGCTGCTGCGGAAAGCACCATCTTCATCGAGGTCAGATTCTCTCGACGATCTCCACGCCATCCGGCATTGCCTCGGTGTCCACGTGAACGGCGTAATCCGAATAGGCGCGTGCCGGCGGCAGGTTGTGGGTGCGGCGGTGGCCTGGTTCGTAGAGTTCCCCGTCGAACGCCCGTTTGACCTGGACCCTTTCGAGCAGCTTGTGGGCAGGCGCGTTGCCGAGGGACTGTCGTGTTTGAAAAGCACCAGCCGCCGTGCGGTCATTTCTCCCCGCGCCGCCGAACGATCATGGTCGAACATCTGTTCAAGGGCCGTCCAGAGCAACTCGACATCCTCTTCGGAGAACCCCGTGCCCTTGCCGCCCTCCCCGGCCAAGGCGGCGGAGACATATCCGCGTCCGCGGTAGAGGCCGTAGGGGACGATGTGCTTGCGCCCCATGGTTCGGATGTCGCCCTTGGAGTCCGCATCCGCCGCGGTTGTAGCAGCCATTCGGGTAATCGATACCTCCAACGGAAGAATCGGCTCGATCAACCGTGCGAACGCGAACTGCACCGGCCCGCGCACCTGCCCGCAGTTCGCGCCCTTGGTGGACATGACCGCGCCGAAGGTGCGCACGTCGAAGAAGTTGGCGCACATCCACTGGGCCAGCTCCCGAGCCTTCTGCTCGTCCTTCGGGAGCTTCGCTCGTGCTTTCGCGTCGGCGCCCGGAATGATCGCGTCCCATGCACGCTTCTGCTGCAGTTCGAGTATGGCCCGCTCTGACACGTAGATTTCGCAGCCCGGCGTATCGCCTCGGGTGAGGGCAACGAAGTTGCGTACTTTTCGCTTCAGGCACACGTCCGAGACAAGACCCTGACTGGTCTCGGGATCGAGCCGTGGGAGATTCCCCGCGTCAGGGTCGCCGTTTGGATTACCGTTGGTGACAGAACACCGTCGTTGTATCGCCGATTCTGATGCGGCGCCGACTGTTGCGCTCGAGCAGCGTGTTGAGAGATGCGGCGTAGGCGAAGGCGGCGCGCTCCGACACGGGCGCGTTGGCGCCACGCTCCTTGCCGAACGACTTGAAGGCCTCCTTCTCGAAGGATACCAACGAAGCGCCGGAGCCTTGTGCGCCGGCGACGCCCTTCACCGATGGGTGCAGACGAGCGACCGTCCCACGTTCGCCGGTGACGAGACAAAGGCCCTCCGCCCCCCTTCACACGTGAGATGTGCAAGCCAGGCTTCCTTCGCTACTTGTCGTTCATGAAGGAATCCATGCTCGCCATCCAGGCGGAACACGACGTTCGTGTCCAGTGTCTCCTCCGCGTGGCCGAGGCTCTCGTAATCGTCGGGCCGCCACTCGCTCAGGAAGCGCAGGAACGCTTGGATGGCATCGTCTTCGGCGCGCGCGAGGAGCCGGCTGTGAAGTTCCTTGAACGCGGAATGTTCGCGGCGGGCGCGCTCGTCGCAGACGGACCGCCTCCAGGATGCCTCGGGCCGCAGACGGGGTCATCGCGTCGTAGGAGACGCGTTCGGCCTTCATCTCCAGGCGCGTGAAGCAAGCGTAATCCGCCCAGATATGGAGCCTTACGCCGTAGGCCACGACCGCCTCCCTTCCTCGCTGTCGAGGTGCGCGCGCGAGGTGACCGGAATCACGCGGCGCGGCCTTTCGGGGCACCCGGCTGGCACCCGGCGAACCGGCGATGACAGGAGGGGCCAGTCAGTAGTATGTTGGCCCGCTCGGGACTGGCTGATCGAGTGGAGATGCGATGACCCAAGCCCTGCGATGCTACGCCTATCGCGATGGCGAGACTTGGGAGGCGATCTGCGTCGACTTTGACCTTGCGACGTTCGCGCCCAGCCTCGACGAAGTGAAGGCCTCCCTCGTCACCTGCATCGAGCTGTTCCTGGAAGGCGTGGCCGAGGCATCCCCGGAAGACCGGGCGCATCTGCTGCGCCGCCGGTCTCCCTGGCTCCTGCGCGTCAGGCTGGCGATGCTCGCCTGGTGGTGCAGGCTCGGGACCGACGCGCGTCGGGCGTTGCGGTTCCACCTCCGACCCGAGGTTCCCGCGCACACCTAGCGAAAATGGCTCGCCGCCAGGCCGGACTGACGCCTGATGGCGCCAAGCGTGCCTACGGGAACATCGTCTCCTTCGGAGCCCGCGACGGTGACCGTCCGGACCCGCCCCCCGATAGTCCCCTGATAGTGACGGTGGCTTCCTTTCTGCCGGAAACGCCGGAAGCCATGCCGCTCCAGCACCCGGATGATCTCGCGGACCTTCAATCTCCGCTCCGGTTCTCACGCCAGGCAAAATCCGCATCCCCGGCCTGCGCCGGGGATGACGACCGAGCAAATGCTCCCAAGAAACAACATGCTTGTTTCGACCCGATCGCCGCCGCTGCTCCGAGAGCGCGGAGGGAGGCCCTCGCCCGTGGCGGGATCTGAACGACGTATGGTGGCAATGCGCGGGCGATCCCACTCGGGCGCTCCTCCCGTTCCAACCGCCTGATCAGGCGCTCCGCTCTGTTGTCGTCGCCGTCGGATCCCGCGTACGGGACGATTACGGGGACCAAGGGCGTTTCGATCATGCGAAACTTGGCGGCGATGGTCTCGAACGGAAAATCGAGCGTCCGCCCGTGCTCACGGATGGTCTGCAGGACGCGCTTCGCATCGAGCGCGTCCGTGCCCTTCAGCCAGTAGAGTTTCTGGAAGTAGTCCTCGATTCGCATCCAGGGAAGCTGGATCGTCGGCATGACACCGGAGCACCTCGCGCGCGCCGCGTCCGCGGACTGTCCGACCTCGGCTGGTGGCTTGCGTCCCTCCGCCTCGGTCGGCTCGAAGACGAAAACGTCGCCGCATTCCAGGTGGCCTTCGCGGTTGCAGCGGCCGGCGGCCTGGATAATCGACTCAAGCCCTGCTTCGGCTCGCCAGACCACCGGGAAGTCCAGATCTACGCCTGCCTCCACGAGGGAGGTCGCGATCAGGCGGACGGGCCCGCCTTCCCGCAAGTGTGCGCGTACGGACTCCAGTTTCCGTTGGCGGTGACGGGCGCACATCAGTGTCGTGAGGTGCACGGCGCCGTCGAGGTCGCGGATGCACTCGTACAGTTCCCGTGCGTGACGGCGGGTGTTGACGATGGCGAGCGTCTGGTGCGAATCGCGTAGCCGTTCCGACAGGTCGTCGTCGCCCATCGGCTCCTGCTGACGGAGAATCCGGGTACGCCTGAGGCGCTGGTGGAGTCGCCGTGGTTCGGGGGCGAGTTCGCGCACGTTATCGAACCCGCCCCTGAACCCGTCCGACTCGCGTAGCGCGGGTTGGGTGGCAGTGCAGAGCACCACGCTGGTCCGCCAATTCCGGGCCAGTTCGTCCAGCGTGGTGACGCAGGGACGCAGGTACTGGAGCGGAAGCGTCTGCGCTTCGTCCAGGATGACCACGCTGTCGGCGATGTTGTGCAGCTTGCGGCAGCGCGAGGGCTTGTTGGCGAACAGGCTCTCGAAAAACTGTACGGCGGTGGTGACCACGACGGGCGCGTCCCAGTTCTCCATTGCCAGCCGCAGCTTGTCCCGTGCTTCCCGTTGGCCCACTCGTCGTTCGTCGAAGGTGCTGTGGTGCTCGACTACGAAATCGGGCTCGCCTGCGGCTTCGTCCTGCAACGCCTGGCGGAACACCTCAGCCGTCTGCTCGATGACACTCATGTAGGGAATGACATAGATGATGCGCGCCAGGCGGTGCTGCAGTGCGTGATCGAGCGCGAAGGCGAGCGACGTGAGAGTCTTCCCGCCGCCTGTAGGCACGGTCAGGGAAAACATGCCCGGGGGCTCCCCCGCCTTTTGACGTGCGTGCGTCAGCACTTCGTCGCGCAGGTCGTTCAGGGGGTTGGCGGTGGCGCTCGCCGCGAGTGTGGCGAGATGGGCGTCCAGCCGGTTCCGTAGTTGGCGGAGGGGTGGGTGCTGCCCGCGGGGCCGCGACGTTCCCTCCAGCTTGTCGTAACACGCTTCCGTATCCAGCCAGTCGGCATCCACCAGCGCGGAGAACAGCATCCGGACGAAGAACGCCGCGCAGAATCCGTTGGTTTCCGGGTTACGTGGACGAAGAAGGGGTGTCGAGACCTCATGATGGCCGGGAAGCTCAACTTCGCGCCTCCAAGCGGGAGCCAGCTTGGGGACCCTCTCGCGCAGACGGTCCGTGAGGGCCGTAACGCGATCGCCGTTCACGCCGTTGGCGAGCCCTGCGTGATGGCCTGCGATACAGAACGCCAGCATCTTTCCGAGGCGCTCACCGTAACGCTCGATTGCGATCTTTGCGCCAGCGGTGGAGTGATTGACCCGCGCGGTCGCCCCTTCCAGGCGCTCCTGGAATTTCCTCGGAGTACTTCCCGAGGTCGTGCAGTATCCCAGCCACACGCCCGACGTCACTGCCGCTCACCGCTCTGAGGAACGCCGCTGCTCGCGCGCCCGTCCCGTCGAGGTGCTCGGCGAGTTCGTGCCACTGGTCCCGGTCTTCCGGGGAGCCGCCGCTATGAGCGTAGTACCGGACATCGCTATGGTCATCCGCAGCCGTGCGCGTTGGGGTCACGCTCCCTCTCGTCCACACCGTCGTGCGCGGGCCAGACCCGGTGGTCGAAGCGAGTAGAACACACCGCAAGCATGCGATGTCGACGGCGAGGCCGTCCGTATGGCAAGCGCTGCGAGACGGGATGTACCCGTTCCCGGCCTCCGGATGAGCATCCGGCTTGAGCCTGACGCGGAGACGCAGCTACGCGATGGCGGCGTTGACCCTCGGCATGACCTCCCCGGCCAGCAGCGACATGGAGCGCGTCATCCGTTCCTTGTCGGTCCAGTCCTGGGCCGTGAGCATCAGCGTGCCGAAGTGGCCGATCTCGTCGCGCAGCGCCAGGGTTTTCTCGGTGACGGTCTCGGGGCTGCCGTAGATCGTGAAGTTGTCGCGCAGCGCCTCGTGCTTGAGCGCCGCGGGATCGTCGCCCTCGTTGACTACGAACGGCCCCTTCATGTCCCCGCGCTCGAAGATCCGGAACAGGTAGCTGAAGTACCAGTCCGTGCTGGCTTCGGCGGTCTTCACGAATGCCTCGGCCGCCGCGTCCGTTTCGTCGACGTGGATGTTGCGCGCGACGCGCCAGATCTCGGGGTCGGTCGGGTGGCCGGCCTTGGCCGCCGCCTCGGCGTAGACCTCCCAGTGGGACTTGACCGACCAGGTGCCGATGAAGTTGGCCGAGATCGGGATGTAGCCGCGCGAGCCGGCGAACTTGATCGACCCGGAGAAAGGGCTCATCGCCGAGACGGCGATCGGCGGATACGGCTTCTGGTACGGCTTGGCCATGTAGCCGGGCCCGATGTCGTCGTGGATCCAGTCCTTCAGCGAAATCTGCCAGTACTCGCCGTCGAACTCGTAGGGCGGGTCCGAGGTCCAGATGTCGACCATGATGTCGATGGCCTCGACCATCATGGCGTTGCGGTCCGCCTCCATCACGCCGAAGAGTTCGAGGGCGATCTGCCCCGCCGTGGCCCCGCCGTCACCGCCGGGTGGTACTGCACCAGCGAGGGCTATAATCCCGCGCCTCCTGCCCGCCACGCCCTCCCCAAATTTTCATGCCCCTCCCCGTTTCATGCCCCTCCCCGAAATCCTGAAGGCGACCCGCGTCGCCGAGAGCCGGTTCTTCCATGTCGAGGCTCTGGACCTGCGCTTCTCGAACGGCGTGGAGCGGCGCTACGAGCGGCTCCCGCCCCGGGGCCGGCAGGCGGTGATCGTCGTGGCCGTGACGGCGGACGAGCAGGTCGTGCTGGTCAAGGAGTACCTGGCGGGCCTGCACAAGTACGAACTGGGCCTGCCGAAGGGCACGGTCAGCCATCCGGGGGAGACCTTCGAGGAAGCCGCCGACCGTGAACTCAAGGAGGAGGCCGGCTTCGGCGCGCGCCGCATCGAGTACCTGCGGGAACTGAGCGTCGCCCCTTCGCACATGGGATTCACGGTGCATGCCATGCTGGCGCGGGACCTCTATCCCGAGCGTCTGCCCGGGGACGAACCCGAGCCCCCGGAAGTGCGGACCTGGCCGCTGGCGGCCATCGACGACCTCTTCCTGTCGAACGAACTGAGCGAGGCGCGCTCGCTGGCGGCCATCCGCGTCGCGCAGATCCACATGGGCCGCGGCTGACCGCGGTGCCGGGCACCTCCGGGCTGCACGCCGACCTCGTCGGCATCGTGCGCCGCGCCGGCGCCGAGATCATGGACGTGTACGCCACGGACTTCGATGTCGAGACGAAGTCCGACAGCTCGCCCGTGACCGAGGCGGACCTGCGCGCTCATGCCGTGATCGTCGCGGGGCTTCTGGAGCTGACGCCCGACATTCCCATCCTTTCCGAGGAATCGGAGCCGCCAGGGTTCGAGACACGTGCGACGTGGTCCCGCTACTGGCTCGTGGACCCGCTGGACGGCACCAAGGAGTTCGTGGGCCGGAACGGCGAGTTCACGGTGAACATCGCGCTGATCGACGACCACCGGCCCGTGCTCGGCGTGGTCGGGGTCCCCGCGCAGGACACGGTGTTCGTCGGCGATGTCGTCGCCGGGGAGGCATACAAGGAGACGGGGACCGGGCGCGAGCGGCTCGGGACGCGCCGGCTGGCGGGCGGGGGCCTCACCGTTGTCGCCAGCAGGAGCCACGGCGGCGACAGGCTCGAGCGCTACCTCGACGCCGTCGCGGATGCCCTGGGGCCGGTCGCCCGGCGGCCCGTCGGGAGTTCGCTGAAGCTGTGTCTCCTGGCAGAGGGGGAAGCCGACTTCTATCCCCGGCTCGGCCCCACGTCGGAATGGGACATCGCGGCCGCCCATGCGGTCCTCGCGGCGGCGGGCGGCACGGTGCGCCTGTTCGACGGACGCGCCCTTGAATACAACACGAAGGCCTCGTTCCTGAACCCGGAGTTCATGGCCGTGGGGGATCCCGCCTTCCCGTGGGAGGAGCGTCTGCCCCCCGCGCCGGGCCCGTAGCGCATAACATACTGCCGCGCTAACGGACGGGAGAGCACCCTTGGCGGAACTGAAACCGCGTTCGCTGCCCGAGCCCACCCCGGAGACCCAGCACTTCTGGGACGGGACGCGGGCGGGCGAGATCAGACTGCAACGCTGCCGCGACTGCGGCGCCATCTACTTTCCGCCGCGGCCGTTCTGTCCCGAATGCGGCAGCCGGGACGTCGAGGTGTTCGTGGCCAGCGGGCGGGGCTCGCTCCTGAGCTATGTCATCAACCACCGGCCGCACCCCTCCTTCGACGGCCCGTACGCGATCGCCGTGGTAAAGCTCGACGAGGGCCCGACGCTGCTGTCCAACATCGTCGACTGCCCGCAGACGCCGGAGGCGCTGGTGCTCGACATGCCGCTCGAAGTGGTCTTCGCGGAGCAGAACGAGACCATCACGCTGCCGCTCTTCCGGCCGGCCAATGGAGGTGCGTCATGACCGGTGTCGCCATCGTCGGTGCCGCCGAGACGAGCAAACTCGGCCGCATCCCGCACCTGAGCCAGATCCAGCTCCACGCGGACGCCGCGCTCAACACCCTGGCGGACGCCGGCCTCAAGCCCTCCGATATCGACGGGGTGGCCACCGCCGGGGCGACGCCGACGGACATCGTCCACTACCTCGGCATCACGCCGCGCTGGGTGGACGGCACCAGCGTGGGCGGGTGCTCGTTCATGCTGCACGTGCGCCACGCCGTAGCCGCGATCCTGGCCGGACAGGCCGACACCGTGCTCATCACCCACGGCGAGAGCGGACGCTCGGGCGTCGGCCGCGGCGGATACCGAGGCGGAGGCGGCTCGAGCCTGGCCGGGCAGTTCGAAGGCCCGTACGGCGGCATGGGCCCGACGACGATGTTCACCATCGGCGTGCTCCGCTACATGAAGGACTACGGGCTGACCCACGAGCAGCTCGCCTCCGTCGCCGTCGTGCAGCGGGAATGGGCGGGACGCAACCCGCGCGCGTCGTGGCGCGACCCGATCACCGTCGACGACGTGTTCGCCTCCAGGATGATCGCCTACCCCTTCCACAAGCTGGAGTGCTGCCTCGTCACGGACGGCGGCGGCGCGCTCATCCTGACGAAGGCCGAACGCGCCGCCGACTTCCCGCAGCCTCCCGTGCACATCCTCGGGACCGGCGAAAGCGTGGAGACGCCCATGGTCAGCCAGATGCAGGACCTGCGGTCGTCGCGGGCCTTCCGCGTCGCCGGCGGGGAGGCGATGCGGACGGCCGGGATCACGCACTCGGACGTCGACCACATGATGGTCTACGACGCGTTCGCGCACCTCCCGATCTGGGGGCTCGAGGACCTCGGCTTCGTCGCGCGCGGCGAGGCCGGTCCCTTCATCGCCGAAGGCAACACCCGGCCCGGCGGCGCCCTGCCGCTCAACACCAACGGGGGCGGCCTCTCCTACATGCACTCCGGGATGTACGGCATGTACGCCCTGCAGGAGAGCGTCCGGCAGATGCGCGGCACGGCGCCGGCGCAGGTCGAAGGCGCGGAAGTGTCGCTCTGCCTGGGCGTCGGCGGCATGTTCGCGGCATCGGGCTGCATCGTCATGGGAACCGCCGCGACGGTCTGACACGCGACCGCTCGCGCCGGGTGACCGGCTGCGGGGATTTCGAAGGAGGTCGGGAGGTTTGGCCTCACCGGCCGGCTGCTACAAGTGTTTTCGCCCTGCCGAGGAGAATGACACTGTATCTATATACAGACCGGCCAGTGAGGGTTCGGAATATACACACGTCGATTTGCGGAAAAAAGACGGTTGGGGGCTCTCGGGTGGTTTCAGCGTGAAATCTCCAAGCATGTCAGTCGCTTAAGCTTTCACGTTCCATACTTTCTTCAGTTTTTCGCGCGAGTAAGCGACTGATTCGGGGCGGTTACCAGCGGTCTCGGCGACTCGCTGACGGTCTGGACAAGCCGTTCCGACGCCGCGGAAAGGGCCGGACGCTAGTCGGGTCGTTCCAGCAGCTCGACGTAGGCTTCCAGGAATCCGTCGCGGTCGATGTTGCCCGCGGCGAGTTCGATGACCAGGTCGGCGAGTTCCATCTGGTGGGCGGTGGCGACGATGTCGTGACCGTTCATCAGCAGGACAAGGTCGCCCAGGGCGAGGGCCGTGCGCTTGTTCGCATCGTTGAAGGGATGTCCGACGGTGAACGCGTACACGACAAAGGCCGCGACCTGTGCGACCGTCGGCTCGTCGAAATCGTATGCAAGGTTCATCTGGACTCGACCGAGCACGGCGCCGACCGATGTGTCCAATCGGGAACCCGGCAATCCGCCGTGTCTCGCCAAAAGGTGTTCATGCAGGTCGGCGACCTGCTGCTCCGTCGGCAGCGCGATCATCGCTTCGCGAGGTAGGCGAGCACCTCCGATCGCTGATCAAGGATCGACTGGGTGAGTTCCGCTACCCGGGCGTCGTCCAGCGTGTCGAACGCCAGGGACTCCGCCGGCACGTAGAACCCTTCCACCTTGCTGTTGCGCAGGATCGCGGTCGGTTTCTTCTCGTCCAGGATCCGACTGGCCTGCCGCTTGAGCTCGGTCATCGTCACGTACCGCATTGGCGCTCTGGTGGGTGCTGATATCGGTGCTGAATGGTGGCACCGATATCGGCATCTGTCAAAGCGAACGTCAGTCGGACGCAGGCGGGCAGCTTGACTTGCTATCCGCAACCGGTCGAAATTGACCGCTCCACCCGATCGGCCACGGCGCTCTCTTCGAATGCTTGAAGGTGGCTGATCGCCTCGCGAGGAGACCAGATGCCCGACAACGACCAGGCCATGCGGGGTTTCGTGGGGACCCTGCCGGTCCCCGAGTTCGACGAAACCGCGTTCACGCCACCGCCGTCCCTCGAGGACGCACGCGTGGCGATCGCCACCAGCGCGGCGCTGTACCGCGAGGGCACCGACCCGTTCGGGGTCCCGGACATCCACTTCGAGACGCTCCCGGACAGCGCGCGCGACCTGAAGCTGGGCCACGTGAGCCCGAACTTCGACCGCGCCGGCTTCGCGGCCGACCTGAACGTCGTCTATCCGGTCGACCGACTGCACGAACTGGCCGGGCGCGGCGCCATCGGCAGCGTCGCGGACCACCACTACGCGTTCGCCGGCAACCAGCCCGACACGGTGTCCGAGTTGCGCCTGGACACGGGCCCCGCGTGCGCGCGGAAGCTGCTCGAAGACGGGGTGGACGTCGTCGTCCTGACACCGGTCTGACCCCTGTGTCCGCGTACGGTCTGTACGCTGGCGCACGTGTTCGAGGCGGCGGGGCTGTCCACCGTCGCGATCGTCCCGATCCGGAGCGTCGCGGAACGCATCCGGCCGCCGCGGGCGCTGGCCGTCGAGTTTCCGCTGGGCCTGCCGCTCGGCAAGCCGGGCGACGCCGACTTCCAGCATCGCGTGCTGGGCGCTGCCCTGTCGCTCCTCGAGAAGCCGACCGGTCCCGTCCTCGAGGACTTCCCGGAAGCGATCCGGTCCCGGGATACCGAGCCGCTGGTCTGTTCGGTGCCGCCCCGGTACGACCCGGACGTCCATCCCGCCGTCGACGAAGCCCAGGGGCTGCGCGCGGCGTACGACCGGGCCGTCGCCAGGCACGGACGCACCACCGTCGGTTCGCACGCCAGCGTGGACGACATCCCCGAGGCGATCGGCAGGTTCGCCAGGATCGCGGATGGGGAACCGTGGGACCAGGTGGGCCTCGACGGCTCGGCCGGTCGGGTCGGGCAGGACATCCGGAGCTACTACGAGGAACTCGCGTGCGAACTCGCCGAGGCCCCCGCCGGGCCCTGGGCGGTCGAGCGCTGGTTCTACGAGCGCACGGAAACGGGCAAGGTGCTGCTGGAGGCGCGCAGGAAGATGCAGGAGGCGGGTGCGCCGCAGTTGGCGTGGTTCCTGCTGTCGCCGGCTGCGCGGGGGTAGGCCGCTCCCTTAGTCCGCCGCGGCCAGCAACTGCTCAAGCCGCGGAATGGCCTCCAGGAAGGGCCCCGGGTCGAGTTCGGGCACATCCTCCCCCGGCGGCGGCGTGAACGCGTCGAGCCGCGATTTGCGGAGCCACCCCGCGAGTTCCTCGTCCATCATCCACTGTGCCTGGTTGGTCGTGTTGGCGAGCGTCGTGCGCAGGAAGTCGACGTGGGTGTCGGGATGCGGCACGGGCGTGCAGATCCGGTTCTTCTCCGCCTCGTCGTCCCGCGTCGCCTCGACGTGCGCGGTGAAGGCCGCGCTGAAGACCTGCTGGCAGGTCCGGAGCGCCTGCAGGGTCATGGCGTCGCCGTCGAACACCGGTAGCGCCGGACGACGCGTCAGGCCGTCGGCGGCGCAGTGGACGTGCAGCGTCGTCCTTGAAGTGGGAACCGTACCCTCCTCGAGCACGATGGCGTCCGGTTCGATCCGCTCCACGTGGCCGAGCCGCACCACGTTCCCGATGCGCCTGAGCTGATCCAGTTCCGCCCTGGTGACGGTGGCGCAGCGGTACATCGTCGGCCAGACCTCGGAGTCGAGTCGCAGCAATTGCCCCGTCGCGTCCACGCGCTCGAACAGGTCGTCGATGTCCTCCGCCTCGGCGATCGCCCGCATCTGGTTCTCCAGACCGCGGAAGATGCGGTCGGTGAACTCGCCGCCGGGCTGGATGTTGGCCCGGTCCAGGTACCAGGAGTCGCGGGGCATGATCCAGTCGATGGCGTCGGGGTCGACGCCGTGGGCGAGCAGGAAGAGACACGCGTCCATGCCCGTCTTCCCCGCCCCGACGACGACGTGACGGTCGAAGCGCCCCGCGAGGCGCGGCAGGTCGTTCAGGGGCGCGCAGCGGGCGCCGTCGGCCACCTCGAAGGGCGGCGGCGAGACCGCGGGGATCGTGACGTCCATGTAAGTGGCGTCCACGGTCTTGCCGGCGGCTATTTCGTACTCGTCGCCGGACAGCCGTGAGACGAAGCGTCCGTCGCCCCGGTACTCGCACACCGGGAAGTAGCGCACGCGGCCGGACGGCAGGAACTGGCGCTGCATGACCTGGTCGAAGTAGGCGCAGACCTCGCTGTTCGTGGCGAGTTCGTAGAGGCCCTCGTTCCAGCCCTGGGCGTCGATGGTGTTGTTGCCGAGGGGCAGGGAGTTCACGCCGTAGAACGACGACGGCTGGTGCAGGCGCACGAACGGGTAGGCGTCGTTCCAGTGCCCGCCGGGCCGGTGGCGGCGGTCGACCATCACCACGGTCGCGTCGGTCTCCGTGACCAGGACGTCGGTGAACGCCATGCCCATGGCGCCCGCGCCGACGACCAGGTAGTCCGCTTCGAGTCGTTCCATGCGTTCTCTGCCGGTCTTCGGGAGCGCGCAATGAAACCACGAATCCGCCGGCGCGGTCCGGCGAAGCGCCGCTCGGATTAGAATTCGGAGCGTTCCCCGTGGGAGCGCGAGCTTGCGATTCATCATCTACGGCGCCGGCGGCATCGGCGGCACCATCGGGGCGCGTCTGTTCCTGACGGGCCATGACGTGCTGCTGATCGCCCGGGGGGCCCATCTCGAGGCGCTGCGTACCGACGGCATGCGCTTCATCACCGCGACCCGCGACGAGCGGTTGCCCATCCCCGCGGTCGGGCATCCGGGCGAGGCCGCCCTCGATGGCGACGATGTCGTGCTCCTCTGCGTGAAGAGCCAGCAGACGGAAGCAGCGCTCCGGGACCTCTACGACGCCGCCGGAGACGACGTTCCCGTCGTGTGCGCGCAGAACGGCGTCGCCAACGAGCGCATCGCGCTACGCCGCTTCCGGCGCGTGTACGGGATGGTGGTGTTCCTGCCGGGCGAACACATGGAACCGGGGGAGATCGTGAACTCGGCGGAGGATCCGGCCGGCATCCTGGACGTGGGGTGCTACCCGTCCGGAGTCGACGACCTGGCGATCGAGGTGGCCCGGGCGATCACGGACGCCGGCTGCAGCGCCCTCCCCGATCCGGCCGTGATGCGCCAGAAGTACGCAAAGCTGCTGGCGAACCTCGGCAACGCCCTGCAGGCGGCCTGCGACGGCGACGCGCGGGAGATCATGCGCACGCTGCGGGCGGAGGCCCTGGCGTGCTACGCGGCCGCCGGCATCGACTGCGCCACGGCCGAGGAGACACGCGCCCGCCGTGCGAACGGCATACGGTCGGCGCCGGTGCCGGGAAGGACGCGTCCCGGTGGCTCGTCCTGGCAGAGCATCAAGCGCGGCACCGGCAACATCGAGGCCGACTACCTGAACGGCGAGATCGTCCAGCTCGGGCGGCTGCACGGCGTCCCGACCCCGGCGAACGCCGTGCTGCAACGGGTCGGGAACCGGCTGGCGCGGGAAGGCTTGCCGGTCGGCAGTTTCCCGGAGGAGACGCTCGCGGAGATGATCGCGGCGGAGCGGGACCGACCCGCGCCCGCGGTCCGGCCATGACGGGCGCGCGTGTCGCCGCGGCCGCGGCAATCGTGCTCTGCGCCGCGGGCGCGATGCACGGGGAAGAGCGCTGGTTCGAGCGGACACTCGAAACGGCCGATGGCGTCGTCGAACTGGTGGTGGCGGTCGGCCCGAGCACGACTTTGCACGTCGCGACCGGCGCGCCGGGCCGGGTAGTCGTCGAGGCGACGGTCACCGGTTTTCCGTCGCGTTGGGACAGCCGCAGGATCCGCGAACGGGTCGAAGCACTGGCCGCCAGGGCCCCGATCAAGCAGGAAGGCAATACCGTACGGGTCGAGGCCCTGCCGTGGCGAGTCCGCCGGGACCTGAGCTTCAGCTATCGTTTCGTCGTGCCCCCGAACACGAACGTGCGTGCCCATGGCGGCATGGCGACACGCGTCGAGGGTCTGGTTGGCGACCTGCACGTCAGCGGCGGCCGGACGTTTGCCTCGGCGGTAGAGGGGAACGTCACGGTGGAGCGCGCCGAGGTCGTCCGCGTGGAGGACGCGACGGGCAACCTGCACGTCTCGGGCGGGCGGATAGACGCCTCCCGGGTCAGCGGCGACGTGGTCCTCAAGCGCGCCGAACAGGTGGAACTCGACGCCATCGGTGGGAACGTGACCGTCACGGATCGCGCGACGCCGATCGGCGTGGATGGCGTGATCGTCGACCTCGGCACGCTCGTCGATTGAACGCCGGTGCTCAGATGCCCGTTGCCCGCTCCGCGACCACCGCCACGTCCGTCTTCGAGAAGCCCAGACCCTTGAACAGCAGCGGCTCGCCCTCCGTCCTCGCCAAGGCGTAGGGAAAACAGTCTCCGAAGTTGAGACCGGCGGGGGTGACGCCCTTTGCCGTAGATTCGAACGCGTTTCGGGCGGCGTGGGCCTGATTCGTATCGACCGCGACGAGTTCGATCCCGGCCTTCGCGATCAGAAGGTCGAGATCCCGTACCCCGTCCGCCCCGTATCGCGTCTCGATGACCATCGATGCCTCCACGAACGACACGACAGACAGGGCGCGTCTCTCGGCGGCTTCAATGGCCCTGTTGGAATTCTGCCCGTTCCGGCTCGTCCTGGAGGATGGCAATCAGCGCCGACGTGTCGATCACCATCAGGCGGGCAGCCCCCGTTGGTCGTAACCGAGGATGTCCTCGACCGTGCGGTCGTCAAGGACCGGAAGAGACGCGCAGTGCAGGGCGATCTCGTCCAGTTCTTCGGCGAGGTTCCTGCCCGCGCGCTCCCGACGAATCCGGTCCAGTCGGTCCCGCAGCGCCTTCGTGACCGCCTCGGTTTTCGTCTCGCCTGTCAGCTTGGCTACTGTCGCGGCCAGCTCCTCGGTCGTTCGGTTCGGATGTTCAGGGCCATGGGGTTTCATTACATACACACATCGTGCTGCATTGTAGCACTCGCGTCGCCGGGGCCCTCGATGGGGTCGGGCCGTTACGCTCCCCTCGCGGGGTACTTTTCCCGGATGTGTGCCACCGACCGTTCGAGCAACTCCCGCAGCACTTCGAGGTCGATGTCGGACAGCCTCTTCACGTACAGGCACGACTTTCCGGTCGTGTGCTTGCCGAGCCGGCCGAGCAGATCCTCGTACTCCGAGAACCCGGCCATCACGTAGAGCGTCAGCGCGCGCTTGCGCGGCGAGAACCCGGTCTCGAGGAAGTCTCCTTCCCGCCCGCTGGCGTAGCGATAGTGGTAGCTGCCGAAGCCGACGATGCTCGAGCCCCACATGACGCCTCGCGCCCCCGTGATCTCCGCCATCATCCGCACGACGACCCGGGCGTCGGCCCGCTTCCGGCCGTCGTCGACGGCCTCGAGGAAGGCATCGACACTCGCGTCGGTCGGTCGCGTCTTGAGGTCGCTCATCGGCCGGTCGACTCCATCAGGGGTCGATTCACCGTATCGGAATGCGGATGACCACCCCTCCCATCACGTCGCCTACCGCGGCGTCCGTCCGGGGTGAATCCCTGTGGTTGTTGTGGCAGTTGACGCAGGCTTCCGCGACCGCGATGTCCGGGTAGACGGCGGCGAAGTAACGCTCGCCGCCGAGTTCCTCCTCGCCGTAGAAGTTCTCGCCCGGGTTGTCGACGACGTGTTGCAGTCCTTCCCGCTCGAGGTCGGTCCGGGGGCCGTTCTTCCGGTTGATGGGCTGCAGTGACAGGAGGGCGTAGGAGAAGTCCTCGGTCTCGTCGGCGACCAGTTCGGCGCCGAAGCGGAACATCTGCGCGGGCAGGGGCAGGGCGGCATCGTCCTCGTAGTGTTCCGACGCGGTGAGGACCTGGCTGTCCCGCGTCAGCCGCTGGACGACCAGCCGGGTGTACGCGGTGCGGTCCGCAGACATCACCTGGTACAGCATGTCCGCGACCCGGCGGTGCGGGATGCCTTCTTCTGCGGCCGCGAATCCGGCCACGAGCAAGGCCAGCACGAGGCCGGCAGACACCCCGTTTCGGGGTTTCGGCGGGAACCGCCGGCGCGAACCCGTTTCAGAAGCCGGTCCCGGGGCCGGCGTGGCGCAGGGCCCAGTCGATGCTCTCCACATGCGTATCCGGTTCCCCCCGGAAGTTGGCGGTGACGAGGCCGTCATCCGCGAGCGCGTCGATCGCGAAGCCCAGCCCGTGGCAGTCGAGGCACACCGACCGGATCATCTTGCTGCCGGGCCGTAGCGTAGCGTTCTGGTTGTGGTTGGTCACCACCTCTCCGCGGTGCGTGACCTTCGGCATGTGACACGTGGCGCAACTCACGCCGGTCCCGCCCGCCTGGTCGCCCGCCAGCTCCGCCCGCCAGCGTTCGTGGTGGGGACCGCCGAAGTAGGCCCGCGTGTGCGGGTCGTCGTGACAGGAGGCGCATGCCTGGACCGCCGCCCGCTCGACGTCGACCGCATGCGCTTCGTGACAGGTCCCGCAGTCGAGTACGCGTCCGGCCGCATCGGACCGCATCGGGAGACGCGCTTCCGACACCGTCATGCGTTCGGGACGCGCGGGGTCCGCCAGCATCGCGGACACCGCATCCGGGACGAGGGCGGAAAGCCCGAGCGCCTCGAGTCCGCGACGCGGGTCGCGCGGCGCGCTCACCAGCGGATGGCGGCGCATCCCGTGCCGACCGAGCACGAAAGTGGACGCCTGTGGTGCATGGCAGTCCGTGCAGACCGCGGTGTCGGGCGCGCGGGTCCACTGCGTTCCGACTTCGTCCGGCGTCGCGTCCTCGGCGGCCTCGGGAGCATGGCATCCCGCGCAGTTCACTCCCGCGGCCGCGTGCGCGGAGCCGGCCCAGTCCGCGACCGCCGCGGTGTCGGCAAGGCTGTTCGCCGGGGCGATGGCTTCATCCGCTCCGAGTGCGTTGTCGAGATCCCGTTCCCGGGTAGTGTGGCGTGCGGAGAGTCCGTGCACCGGTGCGTCGGCGAGCCATGGCTGTCCGGCGTGGCGAACCAGGAAGTCGGCATAGAGCGCCCGGTTGTCGTGGTAGTTGTGGCAGCCGGCGGACGCGCAGGTGTCGAAGGCCAGGTCCGCGTGGGACGGTCTGGCCGCGCGCACGTCCTGTTCTCCCTCGAAGTGACACGCGACGCAGAAGTCGCCGGCCACGGTGACCGCACCCGGCCGCGTGATCTCCGGACGGTGTTCGACGTGACACGCGGTGCAGAGCCGGGCGTCGAGGGCCTCGCGATACACGGCCATCCGCGGGTCGCGGAACCTGCTGCGCGGATGGCTGTCGTCGGCATCCCGCAATTCGTCTTCGTGACAGTCCCGGCACGTCTGGTTGAGCGCCGCCTCGGCTTCGGCCGCGTCGGCGAATGCGGGCGCCGCGTGGCAGGTCTCGCAGGCGCTCTCGAACTGGTGATGGCCATCGGTGGTCGCGCCGATGAGAAGGGGCGCGCGGTCTCCGCCCACCAGCATCCAGGAGGCCGCGATCGCTGCCGCCGCCACGGTCCCGACGACACCGGCAATCCAGGCGAGCAGGGTCCGGGACATCAGTAGAGATAGACGACCAGGATGTGTACCGCCAGGAGCGCCGGCAGGGGACACAGTGCGGCGATGTGCAGCCGCGTCGGCCACTGCCGCCATCGGCCGGGTGCGATCCCCGCGCGCCGCAGGTGCTGCGTCCCGTTGATCCCGACGCCGGCGGCGGCGCCGAGGACGAGCGCCGCCACGTAGCAGGACATGAGGACGGCGTTCACGTTGGCGCCGAACCGGAAACCGGTGTGCGCAAACAACGCGGCCACGCAGGCGAGTCCCAGGAGGGTGTGTGCAACGCGCCACCGCGCATGGCGGCTTCCCCGGGCGAGTGGGCGCACCCGTTTGAGCGCGCCTGCGAGCAGGCCCGCCCCGGTAAGCCCCAGGAGCAGGTAGCCGGTCCACTCCTGCCACGTGCCTTCGAGCCACAGGAGTTGCGGATAGGAGGGTCCGAACCGGTCGGGTATGGGCACCGGCGGAGACAGCAGCGTAGCCAGGACGGCCAGGACGCCAACGGCCGAGAGTGCGAGCAGCGCTCTGCGGAAACGGGCCAGTCGCGCCTGCAACGCCTGGAGGATCTCCCGCTCGAGGTCGGCGATGCGACCCGCGACCTCGCGCCCGATGAGGTCCATGCGCCGAAGCTGCGCGACCCGGTCGTCGCGGGCCGCGAACTCCCGGCGCGGGAAGATGTCCGCCAGGATGTTGCACGCATCGGCGAGCGAGATCAGAGCGACATCACGCGGCTCGGGGATGTCATCTGTCAGGATCGTGTCCCCGATCCGTTGGCGGATCTCCCGCCGCGCCGCGTGGTCGTGGAACGTGAAGGGTGGGGCCCATGGCGAGTGCCGGGGCCGCGCCGCGAGGATGCCCCGGACGGCCAGGCTCCCCAGCACATGGTCGCCGATCCCGGCGGTGTCGCCCGACAGCAGGCCCACCCAGTGCCGCGCGTCCGTGACGCCCGGACGGTCGGCGATGGCTCCCAGAACGCGGTCGAGCAACGGGTTTCCGGTCGGCGTGCGGTCGGTGACGATCAGGCTCTCGAGGTCGGTGTCGATGCGCCCCGCGAACGCGAGGTCCATCAGCACGGCCCCGGTCAGGACCGACTCGAGGGTGTGCTCGGGGACAGGAAGAAACGCGGCCCGGTCGTCGAGCAGCAGCAGTACGAGTTCTTCCGTGATGGTGAGCGGGTCATCGATGGCGTCGGGGGGGTCGGACGCGGGCACGACGCTACCCCGTGATCGATGTCAGGCGGCTTCCTCGACGGGCTGGTCGAGGACTCGTACCACGCCGCTGCTCCCGTCCACCTCGATCATCTGGCCGTCGCTCAGCACGTCGGTGACGCCGTCGATGCCGGAGACGCAAGGGAGCCCGTACTCCCGGGCGATCACGGCGCCGTGCTGCAGGGCGCCGCCCACTTCGAGCACCACGCCCGCGGCGTTGATGAAGATCGGCGTCCAGCCCGGGTCGGAGGCGTGCGTGACGAGGATCTCGCCTTCCTCCAGCGGCTTCTCGTACGGCCCGTGCAGGACCTTGGCGCGACCGCGCACCGTGCCCGGCGCGATGGGGTCGCCGACGAGTCCGTCCTCGCTCTCCGGGCGAGGCGCCTGGGGGATCTTCCCGCGGCTGTCGATGATGCGCGGCCAGTTCCGGACGCGGTCGAGTCCCGCGCGCGGAGCGAGGTTCCGCGCGATCCGTTCCCGCAGGTCGAAGTCCGGGTCGCGTTCGGCCCGGGCGACCTCGGCCGGCCTCAGGTCGAACACCTGGTGCGGATCGTCCAGCCGGCCGGCGTCCACGAAACGCCGGCCGAGGACCAACGCGCGGCGCCGCAGCAGGTCGACCGTGTAGACGAAGAAGTACTTCGGCGCCTCCCGGTAGCCCGCCATGCTGCGAATGGTATTCAAGTCCTTCGCGACGCGTTTCTCCTTGCCGCGCGCCCGGGCGATCTCGAGCAGCCGCGCGTGCGCGGCGATGCGGCGTTGCTCGGTGGTGCGCAAGGTGTCGTTGGCGATGTCGATCGCTTGCAGCTGCTCGAAGAACCCGGGCAGATGCTCGTGGAAGCGCGGCGTGCCGACGTCGATCTCCCGGATGCAGCGGCAGCCGAACCGTTCGAGATAGTCGTCGAACGCCGCCAGGAACGCGTCCGGGTACGCGCGCTCGCGAATGCGCGTCTCGAACTCCGCGCCGTCGGCGGTGGCCTGGAACTCGTCGAAGGACGCGAGTTCGAACATCCTGCGACCCATGTCCGCGGTCGGGTTGCCGGGCAGTTCCATGTCCGCGGCCACCAGCAGGTCGGTGGCCTCCGCGTCGTCCTCGAAGAGCTTCGCGAGGCGCCGCCGCGCGAGCATGGGGGGGATCATGACCCCGGCAATGCTCGCGATCTGGACGCCGAAGCGGTCGGCGAACTCGTCCGCCATCTCGTCGAACGGCATGTCGGACCGGGCCAGCTCTCGGCAGCCGGCGAGGTCGCGGTCGAACAGGGCCTCGTAGTCGCGCACCGCCCTGTCCGACGCGAACAGGCCCTTGAACATCTCCGGCATGCTCTTGAGGACGAACAGCAGCAACTTCATGGCCGCGCCCTTCAGCGGCTCGGGGACCTTCTCCGGGAGGTACTCGCCCTTGAGGTCGACGCTTTCCATGAGCCGCCGCGTGGGCGTGTCGTAGGTCTTCAGGACGCTGCCGATGAAGCTGCCGAGGGCCTTGGCGAAGTTGGACAGGTGCAGGTACGCGCGACCGTCCATGTTGATCATCGTGCCGTCCAGGCCATGGTCCACGATTCCGGCATCGCCCTTCATCTTCACCACCATCTCGCCGAATACGTGGTTCCCCATCACGGAGAGCGCCTCCGAGAACCCCTGGCTGAGCACGATCATGTCCAGATACAGGTTCTTCCGGGCGCCGGGCTCGGTGATCATGCCCGGCGGCAGGGGGACGTAGGCGGTGATGGGCCGTGACTGCAGCAGGTAGAGCTCCCCGTCGTGGATGGCCCATTCGATGTCCATCGGCGCGCCGTAGTGGGCTTCCGCGTCGGTGGCGAGTTGCGCCACGGCGAGGGCCTGCTCGTCCGTGAGACATGCTGCCTCCGGCTCGGCGTTGTCGCGTTCTTCCGTGCCGCCGCCGTTCACCAGCCAGGCGGCGTGGGACTTGGCCGCGACGGCGCGCTCCAGGATCTCGCCGCGCACCTTCTCCACGACAAAGGTGTCCGGCGTGACGTGGCCGTTCACCACGGTCTCGCCGAGGCCGAAGTTGGCGTTGATCACGGCCTCGTCGTAGCAGTTGTTCCGGGGGTTCAGGGAGAACGCGACGCCGGCGACATCGGACGGCACCTGCTCCTGCACGATGACGGCGATGCGGGGATCGTCCGTGGCCATGCCGTGCTGGCGCTTGTAGGCGACGATGCGTTCGTCGAAGACCGACGTGAAGCTGGTCCGGAGCGCTTCTTCCAGGGTGTCGGGCGTGACCCCCAGCGTCGTCTCGTACCCGCCGGCGAAGGAGGTGCCTTCGAGGTCTTCCTCCGGGGAGGAGGAGCGCACGGCGAAGCATCGCTCGGCGTTCAGGGCGCCCAGCGCGTATTCGAGTTCGGTGCGCTGCCCATCGATGAGGGCGAGCGACGCGCACGAGGCCTTGACGGCGTCGCAGGCGGTACGGGTGTCGTCGTCCGCGCTGTCGAGGAATGCCTGCCAGGCCGGGCCGGCCCGCACTGCGTCGAGCCAGGGCCGGAAGAACTCCACGTCGAGCACGAAGCCGGCCGGCACGTTGAAACCCGCCGCCGTCGCCTCGATCAGCGAGCGCGCCTTGCCGCCGACCTGCCCGAGGGCGGGAACCGGCGTTCCGGAAAACGGATGAATCACGATCTCCTCATTCTCCTCATGCGGCTTATGCGGCTTATGCGGCTTATGCGGCTTCGTCCAGTATGCGAACGACCCCGTTGCTGCCGTCCACCTCGATCATCTGTCCGTCCTCGATCAGGTTCACTACCCCGTCGAGACCCGACACGCAGGGCAGGCCGTACTCGCGGGCAATGACCGCCCCGTGCTGCAGCGGCCCGCCGACCTCCAGGACCACGCCCGCCGCGTTGACGAAGATCGGCGTCCAGCCGGGGTCGGATGCCCGGGTGACGAGGATCTCCCCTTCCTCCAACGGCTTCTCGTACGGCGCATGCAGCACCTTGGCGCGGCCGCGCACGGTACCAGGCGCAATCGCGTCGCCCACCAGGCCGTCCTCCGTCTCGGAGAGCGGCGGGCGCCGGATCTTGCCGCGGCTGTCGATCACCCGGGGCCAGTCCCGGACCCGGTCGAGGTGCCGGCGCGTGGACAGGTTCCGCTCGATGGCCGCACGGAGGTCGAAGCCTTCGTCCCGTTCCGCCTCCCCGAGCTGGAACGGGGTCAGCTCGAAGACCTGTTGCGGATCGTCCATGCGGCCGGCGGCGACCAGTCGCTCGGCAAGCACCAGTGCCCGGCGGCGCAGCAGGTCGACGACCTGGATGAAGAAGAACTTCGGCGCTTCCCGGTAACCGGCGGCGCTGCGGATCGTGTTCGCGAGTTTTCGGACCTTCTTTTCCTTGCCCCGCGCGCCGGCGATCTCGAACAGGCGCTCGTGCGCTTCGACGCGACGCCGCTCCGCCGTGGCCATGGCGCCCTTGCCGAGGTCGATGGCGCGGAGCTGGTCGAAGAACGCCGGCAGGTTCTCGTAGGCCCGGGGCGTCGCGATGTCGATCTCCTTGATCCCGCGGCAGCCGAACCGCTCCATGTAGGCGTCGTAGGCCGACAGGAACTCCGCGGAGTAGGAGCGGGCGCGGATCTTCGCCTCGAACGCTGCGCCGTCTTCGGTCCCATGGAGTTCGTCGAAGGACGCCAGTTCGAACATCCGGCGCCCCATCTCGGCGGTCGGATTGCCGGGCAGGTCCATCTCCAGCGCGACGAGCAGGTCCTGCGCCTCCGCGTCGTCCCGGAACAGCCGCGCGAGACGGGGACGGGCGGCATAGGGCGCGGCGATCGCGCCGACGGACTGGAGCTGGTTCTGGAACAGGACGAGGAGCGCCTCCTGCATCTCGTCGAACGGCATCTCCTGCCCGGCGAGAACGCGGCCGCTCGCGAGGTCGCGCTCGAAGAGACGCTCGTAGTCCCGCAGGGACTCCTCGACTTTCACCAAGCCCCTGATTACGGACGGCAGGAGCCGGACCACGGACTTGAGCATCTTCCAGCGCGCACCCTTGAGGGCCTGGGGCAGCTTCTCCGGCCGGTACTCGGCGTCGAAGTCGACGGAGTCGACAATCCTGCGCGTCGGCGTGTCGTAGGTCTTGATGAGGCTGCCCACCCCGGACATGCCCAGTGCGCGCACCATGCTGGAGAGATTGAAGTATTGACGGCCGTCCATGTTGACGACGGTGCCCTCCGCGCCGGCGTCGACCATGATCTCGGCCTTCATCTGGACCAGCATCCGGCCCCAGAGGCCGGCGCCGAGCACGGAGAGGGAGTCCCCGAAGCCCTGGGTGAGCACGATCATGTCGAGATACAGGTTCTTCCGGGCGCCGGGCTCGGTGATCATGCCCGGCGGCAGGGGGACGTACGCGGTGATGGGCCGCGACTGCAGGAGGTAAAGCGCCTGCTCGTGGATGGCCCACTCGATGTCCATCGGCGCGCCGTAGTGGGCTTCCGCGTCGGCCGCGAGTTGCGCCACGGCGAGGGCCTGCTCGTCCGTGAGACATGCTGCCTCCGGCTCCGCGTTGTCGCGTTCCTCGGTGCCGCCGCCGTTCACCAGCCAGGCGGCGTGGGACTTGGCCGCGATACCGCGCTCCACGATCTCGCCGCGCACCTTCTCCACGACGAAGGTGTCCGGCGTGACGTGGCCGTTCACCACCGTCTCGCCGAGCCCGAAGTTCGCGTTGATCACGGCCTCGTCGTAGCAGTTGTTCTGCGGATTCAGGGAGAAGGCGACGCCGGCGACATCGGACGGCACCTGCTCCTGCACGATGACGGCGATGCGGGGATCGTCCGTGGCCATGCCGTGCTGGCGCTTGTAGGCGACGATGCGTTCGTCGAAGACCGACGTGAAGCTGGTACGGAGCGCTTCCTCGAGGGTGTTGGGTGCGACGCCCAGCGTCGTCTCGTAGCCGCCGGCGAACGAGGTGCCTTCGAGGTCTTCCTCCGGGGAGGAGGAGCGCACGGCGAAGCAGCGCTCGGCGTTCAGGGCGCCCAGCGCGGATTCGAGTTCGGTGCGCTGCCCATCGGTGAGGGTGAGCGACGCGCACGAAGCCTTGACGGCATCGCACGCGGTACGGGTGTCGTCGTCCGCGCAGTCCAGGAACGCCTGCCAGGCCGGGCCTGCCCGTACCGCGTCGAGCCACGGCCGGAAGAAGTCCACGTCGAGCACGAAACCGGCCGGCACGTTGAAGCCGGCCGCCGTCGCCTCGATCAGCGAGCGCGCCTTGCCGCCGACGAGGTCGAGCGCAGGGACCGGAGCGGCCGAGAACGGATGGATCATGGTGTCGCTCCCCGTGGCCCGCCAGCGAGCCGAGCAGGTGAAGTTCAGAAAGCAAACGATGGTGCCACATATTCGACCGCGCGATTTACCCGACCGGCAGGGCGCGACCACCAGGGCGATTGTCGCGGATGCCGCTACCTGTCACAGTCGGCATCTGGCCAGGGAGCGGCGCGATGAACGGTCTGTCGCTGGTGATGCGCACCGAGGGGCGAAAGCGCCTCGTGCTGTTCGTGGCGCTCGCCGGGGCGCTGTGGGTCGGACATCCGGCCCTGGCGCTCTTCGCCGGCGCCGCTGTCGGTCTCGTGCTGGCCCCGCATCTGCCCGCCTACGTCGACCGCGCCGGCAAGCTGTCCCTGCAGGCGGCGATCGTGCTGCTCGGCTTCACGCTGAATGTCCGGGCGCTGTGGGAAACGAGCCGCGACTACTCGTCGCTCATCGTGGCATTCGTCATTGGCACGCTCGTCCTGGGACTCGCCATCGGCAAGCTGGTGAAGGCGGACAAGGACCAGTCCCGCCTGCTGAGCACCGGTACGGCGATCTGCGGCGGCACGGCGGTCGCGACGCTCGCGCCGATCATCCGCGCCCGACCCGAGTCGGTGGCGGTCTCCATCGGCATCGTGTTCGTGCTCAACGCGGTCGCGATCCTGGTGCTGCCGTGGCTTGGCCACGTGCTGCAGATGTCGCAGGATCAGTTCGGCGTCTGGGCGGCGCTGGCGATCCACGACACGAGTTCGGTGGTAGGCGCCTCGGCGATCTTCGGGGATCGGGCGCTCGAAGTCGCGACGACCGTCAAGCTGCTCAGGACGCTCCTGCTCGTGCCGGTCGCTTTCGCGGCGGGGATCCTGCTGCGGCGAAGCGAGGCCAAGCTCCGGATTCCCGGCTTTCTCGTGCTGTTCGTGGCCGCGTCCGTTGCCGGCAGCCTTCTCGAGCCGCCGCTCGTACTGATATCGGGAGTGAAGGCGGCCAGCCAGGTGCTCCTCGTGGCGGCCCTGTTCTGTATCGGGATGGAGCTCAGGCGGGCGACGATCGCGTCGCTGAACGGTCGGGCGGTCGCGCTCGGTGTCGTGCTGTGGCTGCTCGTCTTGCCGGTCACCTGGGTCGCGGCGATGGCGTGGTGATCGGCATATCCGTAGGCGAAATCGTTATTTCCCGGACGCGGATTATTCCGGTAGCGTCTCACCCATGGTTATCGGATCCGTCTACTTCGACTGGAAGAGCCTCGCGAGCCTCGCGCTCGTCGCGGGCTTCTTCGCCCTCGCGATAGCCCTCTGACCGCCGCGTCGGACCCAAAACGTCCCCCTTACAGCAGGTGCAGGATCGGCACCGTCACGGTCGCCTGCGTGTCGCCGAGCTGCTTGTCCCCGACGATGCCCCCGAAGAACGTGCTGCCGGTCAGGTCGTGGAAGTACCGCACGCCGGGGTAGTACACCAGCCCGACCATGTCGAAGCTCGCGTCGCCCTCGAGCGTCACGGCGGGCCCCACGTGCATCGGACCGTGACCGCCCCGCGCCATCAGCGCCATCATGGCCGCGGTGTATTGCGCATCTGCGGCCGCCTCCTCCGGAGTACCCGCCTGCAGGAGGTTGGCGACGAGTATGGCGTCCCTGCCGAGTTCACCCTCTTCGAGCAGCGTCGCGCGCTGTTCGTCCGTGGCAACCTTGATCGAGCCTGGCGGCGCCGGCTCGAAGGGCAGCGCGGGGGGCTGGAAGGTGACGGCCTGCACGAAGCGGGACAGGAGAAACCGCTGCACGAGGGCCAGGTTGGCGAGGGCGGAGCGTTTCATGCCGTGAGTGTACGTCGTAGCGAAGCCGCCCAGGGCCGCCCGTACGCCGGCGTTCTCGCGCCAGAGGTCGTAGGCGGAGCGGTCGTCGAACTGAAGCACCGCGAGCGCGTCCCAGGCCACGTCTTCGTCGAGCGCCTCGATCACCTGGCGGGAGGGCTGCCCGTTCATGGCGACCTTCCCGACATAGACCGTCTGCGCTACGGGCAGTGCGTTCGTCGCCGCGCGCAGGGCGCCCGTGGCGGCGAACAGGTCGGCGTCCGGCGGGAGCTTCAGGAACAGGACCGCGTGCAGCGCGTCGCTCGAGTGAAACACGTCCTGCGCGTCGTGCAGGGCGTTGCGGCGGGCGTCCAGGTAGCGCAGGTGCTGCCAGACCATGGCGGCGACGACCGCCGCCACCAGGAGGCCCAGGATCCAGATCGTGATCGTGCCGGGCTTGCCCATGCCCCCGACCCCTCCCCGAGCGGGGGCCGACGCTATAGCTGTTCCGCGAACTTCGCCTCGGTCCGGTGGTAGTTCTCGAGCCCCGGGTTCCTGCCCATGATCCCGCGCCACTCGTCGTTGTCGAAGACCCGGCCCATCACGGAGTGGCGCGTCTCGATGTCGTCCCAGCGGATGATCCACGTGACCGTGGCGGTCCCGAGATCGTCCTGCGGCTGGCCGTTCACCTGCGGGGGTTCGTCGAGGTTGACCCAGAAGCCGACGAGATCGAGGTGCTCGCGGAGGTACGGTAGCGCGATGTCCGTCGCCCAGGTCCGGTACGCCGCCATGGCGCTCGGTTCGTAGTGGTAGTTGCGGATCTCGTAGATCATCTTCCGTCCTCTGTTCATCCGCCCGCGGCGCGGGCATCCAGGTGCGCCACCAGGGCCGCGAAGAATGCCTCCCGATGCCGGGGAGGCAGGCCGCCCACGGCGGTCGGTGCGGCGCCGTGCGTGGCCACGACGAGGTTCCGCTCCGGGTAAACGGCGATCGTCTGCCCGAAGATGCCGAGTGCCCGGTACTGGCCCTCCGGCCACAGCCACCACAGGTAGCCGTACTGGTCGGACCCCTTCGAACGCGCCGTGGACGCCTGCATCCATCCGTCGGGCAACACCCGCGTGCCGTCGGCGAGGACGCCGTCGGCGAGCGCGAACAGGCCGATGCGCGCGTAGTCGCGCAGCGTCGCGTTGATGCAGCAGCCGCCGAGCTCGCCCCCGCCCGGACCGTGCGTCATCCAGTGCGCGTCCGCCTCCATGCCGAACGGCCGCCACACCCTGTGCGTGAGATAGGTCGCGAGGTTGTTGCCGATGGCGGCGCGGACCAGGGCGCCGACCAGGTTCGTCTCGGCGGTGTTGTAATTGAAGAGCGCGCCCGCCGCTCCGACGCGCTCCTTGCCCGCGAGCATCCCGTACATTCCGACGAGCGTCGGCGGCGTGGTGTTGACGTCCGAAGTGGGGTCCGCGTAGTCCTCGTTCCACTGCACGCCGGACGCCATCTGCAGGAGGTTCCCGATCGTGACGTCGTCGTAGGCCGAGCCCTTGAGACGCGGGAGATAGGCCGTGACCGGCTCGTCCACGGAGGCGATGTAGCCGTCGAGGATGGCGGCGCCGGCGAGCATCGACACGACGGACTTCGCGACCGAGAACGACACCCACGGGCTCGCGGCGTCATTGCCGGCGGCGTAGCGCTCGAGCAGGATCTCGCCGTCCTGCACCGCGATCAGGCCGGCGACGTGGCCGCGGGCCATGTAGTCGTCGATGCCGAGGGACTCCCCCTCGAGCTCGTAAGTCAGCTCGGTGATGGGTGCTTCCGAATCGGGCAGCGGCAGGACCGTTCCGCCGGCCTCGATCCTGCGCGCCGGAAAGATGGACACGAGGTTACGGAAGCCCGCGACCTTCTGCTTCGGCTCCCAGAACAGAAACCGGGCCGGGTCGCCGAAGTGCGCGGCGTCTTCGCTCGGGTCCACGTACGGAAGCTCGGCTTGGGCCGCGCCGGCGAACGCGAGAAGCGCGGTCCAGAGCGATGCGAGGGCGATACGATGCGTCATTCGGCCCGCACGCGCCCCTGTTCGCGCATCTCCTGCCGGAACGCGCGGCGCTCGGCTCCCATCGCGGCGAGCCGGGCCACGTCTTCCGGGCGGATCTCCATGTAGCGGTCGCGCCAGCCTTCGTCGGCGCTCCAGCGGTAGGGGGTCCGGACGACCGTGCCAGGGCTGGAAGCCGATTCGAACAGACCGAGACCCGTGGCGACGACCGCCCGCTGCATGTCCGCGTCGTAAGGACGGCCACAGGGATTGCCGAGGGGGAAATCCGTGAACACGAACCGCGGCACGCCGCAGTGCTCGACGATGTCCAGCGCCGATCCCAGGATGACGGTCGGAATGCCGGCCTCCTCGAGGTGCCGCGCGACCAGACTCACGGTCTGGTGGCAGACGGGTCACAACGGGACGAGCAGGGCGATGTCGGCCCCGTCCTCGCGGCAGCGCGCGAGGATCTCGGGCGCGTCCTTCGTCATCGTGCGCCGCTGGCTGTACTCGGTCGGCACGCAGTGGAACCGCGACGCGACGCGTCCCAGCCGGCCTTCGGATACCAGTTCCGAGAGCCGGTCGATCGGGAAGTAGGAGTTGAGGTCGTCGAGATGGGTCGCCCGCTTGTCCCACGAGAGATCGTTGCCGAAGAGCCGCTCGGGCGGCTCGGCGGTCTCGCCGGACGCGACGAGGCGTGGGTCCGTGGCCTGCCGGTCGTAGAGCGCCGCGGTCGTGATGAGCGCGAGCGTCGACTCCGCGACGGGCTTCTTGAGCGCCGTGAACGGCGTGTCTTCGAAGTGGGCCCACGCGTAGGCTTTCTCGAACCCCTGCGCCGCGTAGTAGCGGCGCGTGCGGTCCATGTAGGGTACGGGTTGTGCGGTCATCTCCGTGATGATACCCGGGTCGCGACGCGACGGTCCGGCGGGTCTCCGTACAAAGCGCCGACAGATGCCGGGCGAGCCGAGGGCACTTACCTTCGCCAGGGTCTCCGCTGACCACGCAGTGATTCAGTCGCCCGCACGGTCCCGGCCGTGCGGTCTAGATTAGTACTACACCTGGCTTAGCTGGCGTCTCTAATTTCCTCCCGGACGATGCGCCGTAACCTCGTCTCGAGTTCGTCGTTCGCGAGGTAGTCGCGCAAGGCTTGATTGATGGCCGTCTGGTAGCCGCGGCCGGTGTCTTTCGCGCGCGCTCGGAACGCGGCCAGGATATCGCCATCGATGAGGATGGTGATCCGCATCTTGCCCTGGTGCCTGACAGCCGGGCCCCGGGTGGCATCGGTGAAGTCATAGTCCTCTCGCATAGGCCTCGGTCTCTCTGCGTGTGGAGGGTCGTGCGGAGATGAGTCTGACCCTGTCTCCGCGATAGGTGTACACGAGGCTCCTGAAAGGTTCTGCGGCGCGTTACCGAGACGGGCCGGACAAGTCCCTGTGCAACGCGGCAGACAGGCGTGCAGGGAGCGCAGGATATGTGTCGTTCGCCACGGCTTCGGCGCGCTCGGCGGCGAGTTGGGCGACCTCCGGATGAGAGAAGACATAGAAACGTTCGTTCCGGATGCCGTCGATCACGGCGCCCGCCACGTCTCGCGGCGCCATCGCGTCGGGCAGTTGTCGTCCGTAGCGGGCCCGCAGCGCGCCGGCGACGCCCCTGCTCTCGCGTTCCGGAGCGAGGCTGCCGGGCCGGTTCCGGGCCGCGTCGAGCACGCGCGTGTTGACGCCACCCGGGCATAGCACCGACACGCGGATGGGAGCTCCCTGTTCCTCGAGTTCCTGCGCCAGCGTCTCGGAAATGGCCAGCACCGCATGCTTGCTCGCGTGGTACACGCCGACGAACGCCCGTGCCGTGAAGGCGGCTTCGGATGCGGTGTTGACGACGTGCGCCGGTTCGCCCTGGGAGAGCAGCCGCGGCACAAAGGCGCGCAGCATGTTGGCGACGCCCAGGACGTTCACCGAGAAGAGCCACCGCCAGTCATCCGGGTCCTGGTCCCACACCGGCGCGAAGCGGCCGATGACACCCGCGTTGTTGCAGAGTACGTGCACCCCGCCAAAGCGTTCCCAAGCTGCTTCTGCGAGGCGCTCGCAGGAGGACGGGTCCGTGACGTCGCAATGCACGGCGGCGATGTCCGAAGACTCCGCCGCGAGGGCCTCAATCCCGGCCTTGTCGACGTCGGCCGCCACCACGCGCATGTCCTCGGCGAGCATGCGCAGAACGAGTGCCCGGCCGATGCCGCTGGCGGCTCCGGTGACGACGCCGGTCCTGCCCGTGAGGTCTTTCATGATGCTAGGTGCTGGCGCATCTCCTCCCAGGCCGCCGCGCCCCGGGCGCGAATCGCGTCGCGCTGGGGTTCGGCCACCGCGTCGAGGACGGCTTCCCGGTAGGACGGACGCGCCGCCATGCGGTCGAACCAGGCGCGCAGCCTGGGCTTGCCGTCCGCCAGGGCGTCGATCCCGAAGGTCATCACCTCGTTCGCGTAGGGGAGGATGGCGAGGTCGGCGAGGCTCGGCGCATCGCCCGCGAAGTACTCCCGGTCGGCAAGGGCCGTCTCCCACTTCTCGGTCGCGGCGACGAACACCTTGAGGCCCGCTCCCACCTCCGGGGCCGCGTAGCCCTGGTCGAAGATCTGGAGCTGCCGGGCGACGCGTTTCGGGTCCGGGTGCCGGGCGAGGTTGGCGCGGACCTGGTCGGGGTCCTGTTGCCGCAGGCGGTCCAGCGACAGGATCGGCCACGCCACGGCGCCGTTGGCGGGGTGCAGTTCCTCGTCGATGAACTTGGTCCACTTGCGCATCTCGACGCGCGCGGCCGGAGCGTCGGGCTTCAGCGGAGGCGACGGGTACTTGTCGTCCAGGTACTCGTTGATGAGGGTCGATTCGACGATCACCGTGCCGTCGTCCACCAGCGTGGGGACGACGCCCTTGGGGTTCAGGGCGAGGTAGTCCGGTTCGAGGTTCGCCTTGGTGCCGAGATTGACCGGCACGCTCTCGGCCGGCACGCCCTTCTCCCCGAGGCAGAGCCGCACCTTGATGCAGCAGGGGGAAACGGCGGCGTCGTAGAGCTGCAGCATCGGGTTCTCCGTCGTCTGGCGGCGCCCTCCCGGGGGCGCGGATGCGGGCGGGTCAGGAAGCGGCCTGGCGGCGGTCGCCGTAGCGGCCGCCCTCGGGACGCAGGTGCCCCCACTCGCTGATCACGGTGAAGCGTTCCACCTGGTCGACCTCGTCGTCGACCGTGCGCGCCCCGTACCCGTACTCGAACAGCCAGCCGCTCGGCGAATGCAGGTAGAACGAGATCATCTTGTCGTTCGGGTGCTTGCCGATGGTGGTGTCGGCGATGCCGCGCTCGAAGCAGATGTCGTAGGTGGAGCCGACGTCGTCGAGGTTGGTGACCTGCAGCATGATGTGTCCGAGGCGCTTGCCGCGGCCGGCGCCGCTGCCGAAGCCGATGGAGTGGTGGCGTGGATTGCAGTGGAGGAAAAGGATCCGCATGGTGCGTTCCCCGACCGGCCGCTCGATGTAGTCGGAGACGCGCATGCCGAGGACTTCCCGGTAGAAGACCTGGCTCGCCTCGTAGTCGTCGACGGAGATGACCATGTGGCCGAGGCCCTGGTCGTCCGTCACGAAACCGCGCACGGGACGCGGCGAGTGAAACGGGTTCGCGTAGTCCATGAGGGGCGAGTGGGAGATCTCGGTGGTCACGCCGCTCGGGTCGCTCAGCGTGATCAGGTCCGCGACGCGACGCGTCCGCGCCAGGTCGGCGCCGCCTTCGGAGAAGGCGACCCCGTGCTCGCCGAGCCGCGCCCGAACGGCGTCGAGGGCCGCGTCGTTGGCCACCTGCCAGCCGATGTACATGAGGTCGTCCGCGGGGTCCGGGTGCACGGCGATGCGGTAGTGGTTCTTGTCGTGGCGCAGGAACAGCGTGCCGTCCTCGCCGCGCTCGTGGATGGCGACGCCGAGCACGTTGGTGGCGAATTCCTCCCAGGCCGGCAGGTCCGACGCGCCCACGCCGATGTATCCGAGTCGTTCGACTGCGCCTGCCATATTCGTCCTCTGGTCAGAAAAAGATGCTGAGGTTCTGCGCGTTGATGACCACGAAGTCCGGCACGATCTTGCGCCGGACGATCTGGAAGGAGCCGTTCCCCTCTCGTTGCCCGGAGCGTTGCCCGGAGTTGACGCGGAGCACGTCCTCGCGCATGCCGGAGAAGAAGTCCTCGTCCTCGCCGACGCCTTCGTTGCGGGAGCGGTAGGCGAGGAAGGCGGACCTGGCGACGATCTCCCCGGGTGCCTCGCCGTCCTCGGCCTCGACGTTCGAGATGAAGTGGCGCGTGCGGGACGGCGGATCCTCGGCCCAGGCCATGCCTGTCTTCAGCCGATCGATGCGGCGCCGGAGCATGCGGTGGTTGTCCTCGAAGTAGGCGAGGCCGCTCTCGTCCTCCACCTCGGCGTCCACCGGCCACTGCTCGGCCGTCCCGTCGCGCAGGCGGTTGTACCGGGTCGGCATCCAGTACAGGCAGTCTTCCGTGAACAGCTCGAACCACTCGTCGAAACGCCGCTCGTCGAGCAGCCGCGCCTCGCGGTAGAGGAACTGCTGAACCGCGATCAGCCGTTCCAGCTCCAAGGTCAGCCCTCCCGGGCGATGACGCGCAGGACGGGCTCGCTCCGGCCGGTCATCTGTTCCAGCCAGCGGCGGTAGAAGCTGCGCTGGACCACCTCGGACGTCGCGCGGCCCACGTGCTGGCCCGGCAATCCCGGGATGTTCCACTCGTGTCCGACGCCCATCTGGTAGTTGAAGGACTCGCGGCCCATCACCGGCTTGTTCGACGAGGCGGCGCAGCCCGTCCAGTTCTCGCCGTCGTCCTGCTCGAGCAGGCCGCTCGGGCCGAACGAGTTCGTGTACATGCGCTTCATGGCGTCCTTGACTTCGCGCGGCGCGGCGGCGTCCACGAGGCAGTAGGACCAGACCTCGGTCTGGTCCGGGCCGCGCGGATGGTACTGCCGGATCGTGTAGCTGCCGGGGATCCAGCCGAAGTTCGGAAACACGTTGCCCGCGATGAAGTGCACCCGGCCCTTGTCGGGGCCGAGCAGCTTCGCCGTCCGGGCCTCGGTCTCCTCGAAGTACTCGGTCAGGATCCGCGGCTGGTGCTGGGCGCCCATCCACCGCCTCCCCGGCTTGTACCGGTACGCGCACAGCGTGTGCCCGGTCTCGGCGGAGATCTGCAGCCGGTTGTCGTCCTCGTCGAACTGGTTCGGGTTCTGGTTGAGCTTCGCGGAGGAGCCGTGCGCGAACGCCACGTGGTACCAGTCGCCGGCGTTGTTGTCGCAGGCGAGCTTCCAGTTCGCGCGCACGATCCACTTGTGGATGCCGGGGATGAGCTCCGTCCCGCCCTCGCGTTCGAGCACGAGGTCCATGTACCAGGCCATGTCGCCGAGGTAGTCCCGGAGGCTCGGCGCGGCGGCGGCGAAGGTGGCGAAGATGAGGCCCCGGTAGGAGTCCACCTGCGCGGCCTGGATGAGGCCGTTCCGCGACAGGTCGATCTCGTCGTAGTACCCCTCCTTGCGCCGGGGGACACCGATGAGTTCGCCGTTCGCGTTGTAGGTCCAGGAGTGGTAGGGGCAGGAGAAACGCTTGGTGTTGCCGCGGTCCGCCCGGCACACGCGCATGCCCCGGTGCCGGCAACTGTTGACGAGGGCGTGCAGCGCGCCGTCGAGGCCGCGCGTGACGATGACGGCCTCCTCCCCCATGTAGGTGGTGAAGAAGTCGCCCGGCTCGCGGACCTGGCTCTCGTGGCCCAGGAACATCCAGCAGCGCTTGAAGATGCGCTCCTGCTCCGCCGCGTGGATCTCGGGGTCCCGGAACGCCTGGCGACTGACCCAGGTGTAGTCGTCGGCCACGAGCTGCGCGAAGTCCACTGCCATTGCCACCTTCCCCCAAACGATGGAGTGACCAAGCATTATGGTATGGGAGTGCGCGGATTGTCCAAGAGCCGCAGGCCGTCGGGTGCACGTCAGATTTGAGAGGGATTGGTGCTGTTGGGGCTGCTGGCTGGCGCTGAGCGGAGGCGTCTGACATACTTTCCATATATCAGATGCCGGGAGCCGCCATGCCGGAAACGAACCTCGACAGTCTCCTCGGGCGCCGACGGACGCTGCTCGACGACATCGCCGCGATCGGCGACCTGCGCCCGGGGTCGCTGAAGGCGCGCTTCCGCAAGTGCGGCAAGCCCAACTGCCATTGCGCCGCGGACGATCATCCGGGCCATGGACCGCAATGGAGCGTGTCGCGCGTCGTGCAGGGCAAGATGCACAGTCGCGCGGTGCCGCCGTGGGCCTTGGCGGAGGCCCGCCGGCAGGTGGAGGAGTGCCACCGGCTGCGCCGCCTGACGGCGGAACTGATAGAGGTCAGCGGCGCGATATGCGAACGCCGCGTGGCCGAGCGCCGCCCGGCCGAGTCGGGAAAAAGGGGGCGCCCGAGGACACGCTCGGGGCCGAACTCGGGGCCGAACTCGAGCGCCTGATCGGCGCGGCGGCGGGCGACTTCCAGGCGCTGGAGACGGCGGCGCGGCGGGTCGCCCTTCGGTTCGCGGCGAAGGCCGTGGCGGCGCACTTCGACGCCGACCGCTCGGACGAGGCCGGCGCGCACCTGCCCTGCGACTGCGGCGCCATGGCGCGCCGTGCGGGGCGGCGCGCCAAGACCTTCACGACGGCGTTGGGCGAGATGCCGCTGGAACGCGCCTGGCATCAGTGCGACGCCTGCGGCCACGGCTTCGCGCCGCGCGACCGGGAACTCGGCTTCGGCAACGGCGCGCCGTCGCCGGCGGTGCTGCGCATGGTCGGCATGGCGGCGGCACGGGTGAGCTTCGCCAGCGCCAGCGGCCTGTTGCGCGACTTGGCCGGACTGGACATCGACCCGAAGACGGTGGAGCGCCATGCCGAGGCGCTGGGCCGCACGGTCGCGGACGACGAGCGCGAGGTCGTCGAACCCGAGCCGTGCGCCGCGGACACCCTCCATCTCGGCCTCGACGGCACCGGCGTGCCGGTGCGCAAGGCCGACACCGCGGGTCGCCCGGGCAAGCAGCCGGACGGCACCGCCAAGACCCGCGAGGCCAAGCTCGCCGTGGTCTGGTCCGCCGCGACGAACGCCGCGGACGGCGCGCCCGTGCGCGACCCGGACTCGGTCAGCTACAACGCCGCCATCGAAAGCGTCGCCGTGCGCGACACGGACACCGCCTACCCGCCGTTCGTCCACCGCGTGCTGCGCGAGACCCAACGGCGCCGCTTCGACCAGGCGCCGCGCCGCGTCGTGCTCGGCGACGGCGCCGCCTGGATCTGGAACCTCGCCGACGAGCACTTCCCCGGCGCCATCCAGATCGTCGACATCTTCCACGCCAAGGAACACCTGTTCGAGGTCGCCAAGGCCCTCCATGGCGCCGACACCGACCTCGCCCGCCAATGGGGCAAGCAGCGCCGCGACGAACTCGACCACGGCCGCCTCGACGACCTGCTCGCCGCCCTGCGCGGTCGCGCCGCAACCTGCGAGGACGCCGCCAGGTGCGCCGACTACATCGCCCGCAACCGCCAACGCATGAACTACCCCGCGTTCCGCGCCGCCGGCCCGTGCGTCGCCACCGGCGTCGTCGAGGGCGCGTCGGCGGGCGCCTCAAGCGCGCCGGCATGCACTGGAGCGTCGACGGCGCCAATGCCATCCTCGCTCTGCGATGCGCCGTCCTCGGCGACCGCTTCGACGACTTCTGGGAGCGCCGCGCAGCCAAAAAGACCGTCGCAAAATGAACCTCATCTCACAAATCTGACGTGCACCCCCACCGTTTTCGGGCCGGTCGGAGCCGTTTGCGCGCGCCAGCGAATCGTGGCGATAATCGCCCTCCCACGACCCCCGGAGAGCGCCGATGGCAAAGGCCGTTCACACGATGATCCGCGTGCAGGAACTGGACCGCTCGATCGACTTCTACGACCGGGCTTTCGGCCTCCAGGTGGCCGAGCGGCTGGACTTCGACGACTTCACCCTGGTGTACCTGCGCAACGCCGAGAACGACTTCGAGATCGAGTTGACCTGGAACGCCGACCAGGAGGGGGCCTACACCCACGGCAGCGGGTACGGCCACGTCGCGCTGGTGGTCGACGACTGCGCGGCCGAGCGGGAGCGCTTCGAGGCGGAAGGGTTCGGTCCCCGGCCCGTCAGCGAACTGCACCGGGACGGCGCCCTGCTCGCCCGGTTCTTCTTCGTCGAAGACCCGGACGGCTACAAGATCGAGGTCCTGGAGCGCCACGGGCGGTACATGTAGCGCCCATGGAGTACCAGGTAACGGAGGACCAGAAGCGCGCCCTGCGCGAGGACGGCATCGTGAAGCTGCCGGGCCTGGTGGACGCGGCGCTGCTGGAAGCGCTGAACGCGTGTTTCTGGTGGAGGTGCTGTCCGAACGCCGCAACCTCGTGCTGCGCTTCTTCGGCGACCGGTCCTACTACAGCGAGCACCTTCCGGACGCGCCGGGCATGTGCGACCACAAGCCCATACGTGCCGCGACGGGCGAGTATCTGAAGGACGGTGACCTCTATCGGCCTGTGGGGACGCTGCAGGCAAACCTGTCGGCACCCAGGAGCCTTCAGCCGGGGAAGCTCCCTCGGTCGCTGACGCGTAAGGAAGTGTTGGCGTTCCCCACTTCGGCGGATGCGTACTTCCATGCAAGCCAGTCGCTTCCGCAATCGCTTTTTGGGGTGATCGGCCCACCGCAGGTGCCGTCACCGCGGGCCGTTAGCCTGACGCCTCCGAAACGGCGGCGTCCTCCGCCGCGGACGCGGCAAGGAACCCCTGGATCAGGCCCTCCAGCCGAGCGATGCCTGCAGCCATGTCGTCGATCCGGGCATCCATCTTTTCGATCCGGGCGTCCATCTTTTCGATCCCGGCGTCCATGCGTTGAAAACGGGCGCCAAAGCGGGCATCCATGCTCTCGAAGCGACCGTTTATCCTGGCCTCCAACTGGGCGAAGCGCTCGTCGGTGGTGGCCGACGCCGCGGAGATAGTCGTCTGCGTCACGCCGAGGATGGTGGCGCCGACCAGCAGCGTCGTCGCGATGTTCGGGTCGAACCTGAATCTCATGGGCGCTCCCATTGCGATTGTGGAAGAGACCATCCCGATTGTCGAGCGCACCCGATGCGCCGGGAATCGGTCGCTTCCGCAGTCGCTGTAAGCCATTGGCCCGCCGCAGGGCCATTGCCGACCCACGGAGGGGCGTCGAGGAGCCTCGTGCGCGGACGCAATGCGGTCCCGCCCGCCCCGACTCAGCCGTCCATTTCGGGGGGCGCCCGATCCCGCTTGACCTCGCCGCGGCGTCGCTTGAGCTCCCGCCGCCGCGCCCGCGCGCCCGCGCTGGGATTCGTCGGCCGGCGCTTCGCCGGCGCCTTGCGGGCCGCCTCCAGCAACGCGCCAAGGCGATCCAGAGCGTCTTCCCGGTTGCGCGCCTGGCTGCGATGCGTCTGGGCGAAGATGACGATCTCGCCGGACGCCGCAAGACGGTGCCCCGCCGCCGCCCTGAGCCGCCGGGCCCACCCGTCCGGGAGCCCGGAGCGCTCCACGTCGAAGCGCAGCTCCACCGCGGTCGAGACCTTGTTGACGTGCTGGCCCCCAGGTCCCGACGCGCGCACGAACTTCCACGCGAGGGCCTCCTCCGGAACCTCGACGCCGTTCGCGATCTCGACCAGGGCCATTCGGGATTCGAACGCTAGTGGTCGAGGCCGAGCGCGTCGCAGAGGAAACCCATGTAGCCCTTGCTGGCCGCGAAGCGTTCGCCGACGGCATCGGCGAAGGCCGGACTGCCGGCCTCGGTTCGGTCGATGTTGCAGACCGCGATGTGGTCCTTGCGCTTCAGGTCCTCGAGGTACGCGTGGTCCGGCGGGTAACCCCGTGGCGGGCGCTTGAGGCTGGAGCCGCCGAGCTCGAAGACGCCGCGGAAGCGCCGGTTGTCCCGCACCCGCTTCCATTTCGCGGGCTGCTCGAAGATCGTGGTGCGAATCGCTTCGAGCGCGTCCCGCGCCGGATGCCACATGCCGGCCGCGAGAAAGCACGTCTCGCCCTGGATGTGCACGTAGAAGCCCGGCGCGTGCACGTCCTTGCCCCGCTCGTGGCGGAACTGCATGCCGATGTTGGTCTTGTAGGGGGTCTTGTCCTTCGAGAAACGCGTGTCGCGGTAGACGCGCATCAGCGACCCGCCGGTCCGCTTCGGAATCGCCAGGAAGTGGTCCGAGATCGCCGGCAGCCGGGCGTTCATGGCGGCGATGAAGTCCAGCGCCGGTTCGAGCACCGACGCCTCGTAACGGTGCTTGTTCTCGTTGAACCAGGGCCGTTCGTTGTTCTGTTCGAGTTCCTCGAGAAACCGGAAGGTCTCCGTCCCGAACCCCTGGAAGTCTCCCATCCGTCGATCCCGTGGCCGCCGCCCGTGGGGGCGACACACTAAGCGCTCCCCCCGGCCACTGCAATTGTGCGCGTATGATGCCGTGCCATGCAGGAAGGCACGGAAGCCGGCCGCGCGCAGGCCGGAGGCGCCCGGCGGACGGTGCGCGACTACCTGGGGCGTGGTCCCTGGTTCACGGTCGGGGTCCTCACTGCCGCGAACTCCTTCGCGTTCCTCGACCGCCAGGTGCTCGGTCTCCTGATCGAGCCCATTCGCGCGGACCTCGGGCTCACGGACACGCAGATCAGCATCCTGATCGGGTTCGCGTTCGCGATCTTCTACTCGCTGTTCGGCATCCCCATCGGCCGCCTGGTCGACGCGCGCTCCCGGCGGCTGATCATCGCCATAGGCATCGCGGTGTGGAGCCTGGCGACGGCGGCCTGCGGTCTCGCGCGGTCGTTCTGGATGCTGTTCCTCGGCCGCTTCGGCGTCGGCGCCGGGGAGGCGACGCTGGGCCCGGCCGCCATGTCGATGATCTCCGACCTGTTCCCGCCGGAGCGCCGGGGCACCGCCATCGCCGTGTTCATCACCGGCGCCGCCATCGGCTCGGGGTTCGCCACCGTGCTCGCGGCGACGGTGTTCGACGTGCTGGAGGACTTCGCGGAGATCGCCCTGCCGCTCGTCGGCACGGTGCGGCCCTGGCAGGTGGTCTTCTTCGTCGTCGGCCTGCCGGGACTGCTGGTCGCGCTGCTCGCGATGGCGATGCGGGAACCCGCCCGGGGCGACGACCGGGGCCCCGGGGGCATTCCGCTGCGCGAGGTCTGGGCGCATGTACGCGAGCACCGCGTGCTGATCACGTGCACCCTCGTCGGCTTCAGCATCCTCGCCATCAAGTCCTACGGCATCGCCGCCTGGGTTCCGACCTTCTTCGTGCGGACCCACGGCTGGTCCGTGGGCGAGGCGGGGATCTACTTCGGGCTGACGCTCGCCATCACCGCCACGATCGGCGCGATCCTCGGCGGCCGCCTGTCCGACTGGCTCGCGCGCCGCGGCGTGGGCGACGCGAAGATCCAGATCGCGATCCTCGCGAACCTGCTCACGCTCATTCCGATCGTGGCCTATCCGCTCGTGGCGAACGGCGTGGCCGCCCTCGTCCTGGTCGCCGTGTACTACCTCTTCGCCGCCGCGACGACCCCCATGGGCGCCGCGATCGTGCAGGAGATCACGCCGCCGCGCATGCGGGGGCAGATCTACGCCGTGTTCCTGTTCACCTCGACGCTGGTCGGCATGGGCTTCGGGCCGCTGTCGATCGCGCTCATCACGGACAACGTCTTCGGCGATCCGGCGGACCTGCGTTACTCGCTCGCGCTGGTGCCGATGGTCACGGTCTCGCTGGGGCTGGCGTTCCTGCTGGGCGCGCGGCACCGGCTCAGGGCGCTGCCGCAGGTGTACTGACCGGCGGCTCTAGACTAGTTCCTGTCCAGAAATTCCTAACCGTCTGAAATGGCTTTGGAAAAGGGCGTGTTGGGGTGCTTTGAACCGGCGTTTCGGCTACGCTTGCCGCTGCAAACCAACAAAACGAGCCGAACACGCCGGAGGTGCAATGCGC
>JAJDVW010000114.1 GCA_022825925.1 Pseudomonadales bacterium
GGCGGCGCCAACTCCACCCGAGTGAACGACCTCCAGAAACTGCGGTTGATTCCAGTTGTTCGAAGTGAAGGTGAGTTTCTGGCTGCCGCGACCGTTGGCGAACCTGACCTTCGTGACCTCACTAATGCGGGCTTCGACTCCCACCTCCGTGTAGCGCTCTTCAAAAAGATGGAGTCCGAAGGTTCGGCGAATCGCCACCGGCCGGGTTTTCAGGCGCACGCTGTAGCGGGTGGTCCCGCTCTGGGGCACGGTGACGAAGGTAGGATCGAACACCAGCCCCGCGGCAACGTCGTCGCGGATGCTGACCGTCACCTCGCCGCCATTGGTCACATTGGGCAAGCCGCCGATGGCATGGCTGATGGTGACGGTTTCGTCATCGGCGTCGTTGTCTCCCACCGGCATCACCGTTGCGGTCTGCGGTGTGCTCCAGGTGCCGTTGCCGCCGCCGGTGAAGGTGAAGCGCGTCGGCGAGACGGTGGCGCCGGGCAACGTCTGAGGCTCCCGGTCCACACTGGCGTCCACGGTAACCGTGCGGCCGCTGCCGGGGTCGTTGCGCAGGGCCAGGGTGTACCGCCCGCGGCCGGATTCCGCGATCGACAGGCGCGGGTCAACGAACACGATGGGGTCGGTGGCCGCGCCGGCGCTGCGGTAGGCCACGGTGACCGATGGCGCGCTGATGGCGCCGTAGCCGGTATCCTGGGTCGATATCGTATGGGAGATGGTGACGGTGCTGCCCTGGAAGGAGTTGCCCAGCGCCAGGGTTACCGTCCGCGGCCGGTTCCAGTTGTCCTGGTCGAAGCTGAGGACCGGGCTGACCGATCCGGGCGTCTGGCCGTCGATTTTCGCGATGCTGACCCGGCTGGTGTTGTCGCTGGCGACGGTGATGTTGACCGGGCTGCTCGGCGGAGTGGCGAGACGCAAGTCGTAGCTGCGCTCGGCGCCTCTGGCGTGGTTGCTGTAGTAGGTCAGGTTGCGCCTGCTGACCAGCACGCCGATGCCGTTGCCGTCGGTCACGGTGACGCGCACCGAGCCCCCCTTGGTGACGCTGCCGAGGCCGCTCAGGCCGTGCTCGATGTACAGAACCTCGTCGGCGCCGTTGGCATCGACGACCGGCGCGACGGTAATGCGCCGCGGCGTTTGCCAACTGCCCATGTTGCCGCCCGTGAAGGTCAGGGTCTTCGGCGAGACGGTGACGGCGCCCGTATCGGTGGGACTGACGGTGACCGTCACCGTGTTGCCGTTGCCCGGATCCTGGCGCAAGGCGGTGCGGTAGGTGGCGGCGGCGCCGTCTTCGGTGAGGCGGACCGGTATGTCGGCAAACTCCAGCGGAGCGTCGCTTACGCCGCGGGCGACGGTCAGCGGCGCCGTCAGATTGATCCACCCGGCCCGCTCGCCGTTGAGCAATGGCCCCGACATGGTGCCGTCGCTATTGAGGAACAGGATCAGGTCGCGGTGTACGGTGAGGGTGACCGGCACGTCGCTGGTCAGGGGCGCGGTGGAGGCCGAGAACGTCACGTCCACCAGGACGTGGTGGTTGTTGGGGCCGACGCCGTTCGTGTTCTGCGTGCGCGGGTACATGGTGATGCTCGACACCTCCATCCCCGCCGGGCCACCGGACAGGAAGATCTTGTCGCGGAAGGTGTCGGTCGGCGCTCCGCTGGTATCGAAGTAGCCGCGATAGGTCGCGCCCGCATGGGTAATGTTGGCTATGTCTGCGCCGATGAAAGCCGAATTCTTGGTCGTCAGACGGATGGTGCCGCCATCGGCGCTGAGTTCGGTGACGCTGATTTCCAGGGACGGCGTGGCGGTCTGGGCTGCCGCGGGAGTCGGGAGGGCGAGGAGGAGCAGTAGCGGACACGAGAGGAGCCATGACCACGCGCTTCGCCGTCCGGCGGATCGTGGCCGCGAGGTAGCGGAACGCGGAGGCCGGCCCGGTGGGGCGCGAATCTGCCACACGCCCGACGACTGGGCGTTTACGCACTCACGATCGCCGTCAATGGCGCGTTCGCGGGCTTCCCGACATCGACCGAACAACCGAGCCCGGAGGCGGCTGGCGCCCGGCCACCAGCCCAATATGCTGCAAGCCCACCGCCGCGCCACGCGAACCGCCGCGTGCGAAAGGACGCCCCCCGCGGAACGAGGCGGGGGACGAAAGACGCCAACTCGCCACGTCTCCATCGCAAGGAGCTCGTGTCTCTCGGCCGGCCAGTATACACCCTGCGGCGGATTTGCCACCTGCGGTCGTCGGCGCGTCGGCGAAGCGTCGGAGTCGGAGTGGACGGGCGGCGTTTCGCTGGCGCCAACGCTACGGCGCAAGTTCCCGGACGAGCGTCGCCTGCCTGCGTCGCGACGCAGGCCTCGATTTGCGCGGCGTCAACCCGACGGCTTGTTCCCGCTGACGAGAAACTGCGGCAGCGCGAAGAGGAACGTCCCCGCGTCCACCGCCCGTTCCGCGTCCGCGAGCAGCGCGTCGGCTTCTTCCGCCGACAGGGCGGGCGCGGCGCCGGTCCTCCCGGCCGCTTCGATGGCCGCGTCGATGTAGGAACGCATGTTGCGGATCACGGGCAGCGAACGCCCCGCCGTGTCGGCGAATGCCTGTATGCGTACCTCGATGTCCGCGAAGCCGTGTCGGCGGAGCAGCCCCTGGGCCTTGCGGCCGATATGCGGCTCCCGGAAGGCGACCGAGGCCGCGGCGAAGTACCGGTCGACGTCGGCCTTGCCCCACGGCTCGACCACCACGAAACCCCAGTCGCTGTCCATGACGTGGATGCGTCCCCCCGGGGCCAGGACGCGGCGCAGTTCGGCCAGGGTCGCGCCCACGTCGGGGACGTACTCGAGGACGTTCTTGCAGAGGACGCGGTCCACGGCGCCGTCCGGGAGCGGGATCCGGCCGTCGGCGACGTGGTGGAAGGACACGTGGCCGCGTCCCGCCGCCCGTTGCGTCGCGTCCGCGACGAAGCGCGCGTTGATGTCAACGCCGTGCACATGGCCCGACTCGCCCACCATGTCCGCGATCGCGAGCGCCATGAACCCCGGCCCCGAACCGAAGTCGAGCACGCGATGCCCCGGGCCGATGGCCGCCGGCGCCAACAGCGCCGCCTGGCCGTCGCGCCACTCGAACATGCGCTCGTAGCGGGCGATCCGCTCCTCCTCGATGTGTTTCCAGTGGTCGGTGTAGTAGGTGTCGATGTCCATGGCGGTCAAGACCGGGAATAGCGCTTGAGGTCCACATGGTCGACCTTGGCAAGGCGGTGGCCAGCGAGATCGACGACGGCCTGCGCCTGCTCCAGGGGAATGTAGCCGATCAGCGGCTCGTACCGTCCGTGGGCAGGTTCCATGTCAATGAACAGCGCCTCCGTCCACACCGGCCGAAAGCCGCCGAAGCGAAGCAGCACGGGACCGCGGATCTCCCCGGCGATCATGGACTGATCAGCCGTCTCGATGGTCACGGTATCCGGGGTCGCGAGCTGCCCCAGCCGCGACCGCCAGGCGGACGGCAGCGTCAGGTAGGCCGCGCCCGTGTCGACCAGGGCCTCGCACGCGATCAGCGGATCCCCGGAGTCGCGAGTGCCGATGGTCGCCTGAACCGAGATTCTGCCCATTGCCGATCTCCCGTGGCCAACGCCGCTTCATTGTAGGCCAGCGCCGCCCGCGCTGCCGTGGCGTTACCGCGCTATCCCTCCGGTTTACGGACTTCCGCCGAAGGTGTCTAATGCCTCTCGTGAAGACGCGACAAGGGAACCTCCGGCGGCTGGCGTGGCGGCTGTTCGCGGGCGGTCTGATGGCAAGCGCCGCCACCGTCCCGCACGCCCAGGAACACGCGCAAGAGATGGACGCCCATGCGCTCGTCGCCGGCGCCCTCGACCTGGTCCGGGGCGACGAGTCCTCGTACCAGGAGATGACCATGCTCGTGCACCGCCCCGACTGGGAGCGGTCCTCGTCGATGATCTCGTGGAGCCGGGGGAGGGAAGACGCGCTCATGCGTTTCACGGCGCCGCCCAAGGACGCCGGCAACGCCCTGCTCAAGCAGGGCGAGAAGATGTGGACGTACACGCCGAAGCTGAACCGCACGATCCGGCTGCCCTACAGCATGCGGTCGCAGAGCTGGGCCGGTTCCGACTTCTCCTACGACGACCTGTCCCGCGCGGACAACCTGCTGCAGCACTACGACCTGCGCATCGCCGAGACGCGCGAGGAGGACGGCCACGTCGTCTACACCGTCGAGGCCGTCCCCCACGACGACGCCCCCGTGGTCTGGGGCAAGGAAATCTGGGTGATCCGCGACGACTACGTGATGCTCGAGCAGGCGTTCTACGACCAGGGCATGGAGCAGCTCAAGCGCATGCGGACGCTTGAGGTCCGGGAGATCGGCGACCGCGTCGTACCGACGCGCATGCGCATGGAGAAGCTCGACGAGCCGGACCACTGGACGGAGATCGTCATCACGTCGGCCGAGTTCGACATCGAGTTGCCCGACCGCACGTTCACGGTGTTCGCCCTCAAAGCCGGCGCGAGCTGATGGCCGACGCCGCGCTCGCTCCAGCGGCTGCCCGACGGAGCCCGGGGCGCGGACTCTTTCTCCTGGTCGCGTGGCGCAACCTCTGGCGCAACCCGCGCCGCACCTGGCTGACGGCCGGCGGCATGGCTTTCTCCATGTGGCTCATCGTGCTGTTCATGTCGATCCAGGCGGGCATGTACAACGACCTCCGCGACCTCTCCGCCCGCATGGGCAGCGGGCACGCCCAGGTCCAGCACCCCCTGTACCTCGACGACGCGCGACTGCGTTACACGGTGCAGGGCGTTACGGAACTGACGCGACGGCTCGCGGAACTTCCGGGCGTGGTCGCCGCCACGCCGCGGGCCGAATCCTTCGCCCTGGTGTCGGCCGACCAGGGAGACGGCGAGGAACGGAGCTTCGGCGCCATCGTCGTCGGCGTCGACCCGGGGGGTGAGCAGGACGTATCCCTGCTCCCTGGCAGCCTGGCCGACGGCTCCTACCTCACCGGTTCCGACGATGCGTTCGTCGGGGCCAGGCTGGCCCGCACCCTCGGCATCTCCGTGGGGGACGAACTCGTGGTGCTCGGCTCGACCCGGGAAGGCGGCGTCGCCGCACTGGCCGTCCGTGTCGGAGGCCTGTTCCGGTCGGGTCTCACGGACCTGGACCGGATGCTGCTGCAGGTGCGCCTGCCCGCGCTGCAGGAAGCCTTCGAGCTCGGCGACGACGCCCACCGCATCGTCCTGTTCACCGATTCGATCCCCGCCATCGACGCCATGGTCGAAGAGGTGCGCGGTGCGCTGGCGAGCGCCGGGGCGGCGGACGCCGCACGCGTGCGGCCGTGGGCCGAACTCATGCCGGAGGTCGAGGAGAGCATCCAGCTCGACGCCACCGGGGGCGTCATCCTGCTCTGGACGCTCGTGATCGTCGTGGCCTTCGCGGTCGTGAACGCGCTCGTCATGACCGTGCTCGAACGGACACGGGAGTTCGGCATGCTGCTCGCCGTCGGCATGCGGCCGGGTTCCATCATGGCCATGCTGCAGGTGGAAGCGCTGTGCATGTGGGCCCTCGGGACGGCCATCGGGCTCTGCCTCGCCGTCCTCGTCGTTTCGACCGTCGGCACCTACGGGATCGGGATCCCGCAGGAAGCGGGGGAGATGCTCGGCAATACGTTCCTCGTCCCCGAGCGGTTCCACATGGTCCTGGATGCACCTGCGTTGACGCTGGCCCCGGCAGTGCTCGGCGGCCTCACGTCGGCAGCGGCGTTCCTGGTTTCCCTGAGACTGCGCCGGATCCGCCCCGTGGCGGCCCTGCGCGAGGTGGAGTGAAGGTGGAGTGAGATGTCCGAACTGACCGCCGCCCCTCCCGTGTCCAACCAGGCCCGTCCCGCCGTCGGCGGCACGCTCGTCACCATGGCCTGGCGCAACCTGTGGCGGGTGCGCCGGCGCACCTGGCTCACCGCCAGCGGCGTGGGCTTCGCGGTGTTCTTCATCGTGCTCCATCGCTCGGTCGCCGCGGGCGCTTTCGACATGATGATAGAGCTGGCGACCGAGCAGCTCAGCGGCCACGCGCAGGTACAGCATGCCGAGTACCTCGAAGACCCCAGAATCCGCTATACGGTCGGGGGGCTTGCAGCAGTGACCGAGACACTCACGCGCCACCCGGCGGTCGTGGCCGTGGCGCCCCGGGGCATGGGCTTCGCGCTGGTGTCGGCGGATGCGGAAGCGGGGGAGACGAGCTTCGGCGCCCAGGTCATGGGCATCGACCCCGCGGTCGAGTTCGCCACGCTCGGGAAGGAGGTCCTGCCGGGCGGGCGGCCGCTCGAACGGACCGGCGAGGGTCTGCTGGGCAGTGTCCTCGCCCGCAACCTCGGCGCGGAGGTGGGGGGCGACATCGTCGTGCTCGGGACCGAGAAGGAGGGAGGCGTTGCCGCGACGGCGGTGACGCTCGTCGGGCTTTTCAGTTCCGGCAACCCCGAACTCGACCGCAGCCTGATGATGGTCCACTTCGACGACTTCTCGGAGGCGTTCGGTCTCCATGACGAAGCCCACACCATCGCCGTCCTGACGCGGGACGCCGGCGCCGCGCGCGATTTCGCCGCGGAGGTCGCCCCCTCCCTCGAGAACGCCGCGACCGCCGGCACCCCGCGCGTACATCCGTGGCAGGAGGTGCAGCCGGAACTCGAGCAGTTCGTCGTCATGAAGCTCGGCGGGGCATACGTCATCTACGTCATCCTCGTCGTCATCCTGGCCTTCATGGTGGTGAACACCTGCGTCATGACCGTGTACGAACGCACTGCCGAGTTCGGCATGCTGAAAGCCATCGGCATGCCCCCCGGCGCGATCTTCCGCATGGTGCAGTTCGAGGGACTCTGGATGAGCGTCCTCGGCGCGGCGTTGGGCCTGGCCGTCGCCGCGGCGGTCGTGGCCGCCCTCTCCGTCCAGGGTATCCCGCTGGCCGCGATGCTGGAGGGCATGGAGGACATGCTCGGCAGGCTCAGTCTGCCGGACGCGCTGGTGCCCGTGTTCGACCCGGTGGCCGCGCTGGTCGCGACGGCGACGATGGTCGTCGCCGTACAGCTCGCCGTGCTCGTCCCGGCCCCGCGCATCTGGCGCCTGAACGCGGTCGAGGCGCTGCGGGACGAAGAGTGAGATGTCCGGACTGACGCTCTCGCCCACCGTGTCGCGCCCGGCGCGCCAGGCCGCCGGCGGAGCGCTCGTCAGCAGAGCCTTCAGCCGGGGAGCGCGAGGGGCTTGCCCCTCGCATGTATTGGCCTGGCGCAACCTCTGGCGTGTCCCCCGCCGCACCTGGCTGACGGCCGGTGGCGTGGCGTTCGCCGTGCTCCTCGTCGTGTTCATGCGCTCGTATCAGATCGGCGCCCTGGACACGATGGTGGAAGTGGGGACCGAGCAACTGACCGGCCACGCGCAGGTGCAGCATCCCGACTACCTCGACGATCCGCGGATGCGGAACACGGTCGAGGGACTGGCGGCGGTGACCGAGACGCTGGCCGGCCATCCGGGCGTGCGAGCGGTGGCGCCGCGTGGCATGGCCTTCGCCCTCGTGTCCACGGGTTCGGGCGAGCGGAGCTTCGGCGGCCAGGTCGCGGGCATCGACCCCGCGGTCGAGTTCGCGACGCTGGGCGGGCGGGCGCTGCCCGGCGGGCGGCCGGTGGAGCGTGCCGGCGAAGGCGTCATGGGCAGCATCCTGGCGCGCAACCTCGGCGTGCCGGTGGGCGGCGACTTCATCGTCCTCGGCACCGGGAAGGAGGGCGGCGTCGCCGCGATGGTCCTCACCCTCGTCGGGCTCGTCGAGTCGGGAAACCCCGACCTCGACCGCGGCTTCCTGATGGTCCACTTCGACGACTTCGCCGAGGCGTTCGGCCTGACGGACGAGGCCCACGCCATCGCCGTGCTGACCCGGGACCCGCGGGGCGCCCGCGAGTTCGCGGCCGACATCGGGACCATGGTCGCTGCGCCGGGCGGGAACGCCGCCGTACGTCCGTGGCAGGAGCTGCTGCCGGAACTCGAGCAGACGGTCGTCGCGGAGATCGGCGGCTCCGCGCTCTTCGCCGTCTTCCTGGTCGTGATCGTGACCTTCGTGGTCGTCAATACGTTCGTCATGACGGTCTTCGAACGCACAGCCGAGTTCGGCATGCTGAAGGCCATCGGCATGGCGCCGGCCGCGATCTTCCGCATGGTGCAGCTCGAGGCGCTCTGGATGAGCCTGCTGGGCGTGGCGCTCGGCCTCCTGTTGTCTCTGGCGATCATGGCCGCCCTCGCCATCGAGGGCATTCCCATGTCCGCGTTCGGGGACTTCGATGACATGCTGGCCAGGTTTTTCATGCCGGATGTGCTGACCCCGGTGTTCGACCTCGCGGGAGCCCTGGTCATGACGGCGATCATGCTGGTCGCGGTGCAGGTCGCCGCCGCCATCCCGGCGCGGCGCATCTGGCGCCTCAACGCCATCGAAGCGCTCCGAGCTGAAGAGTGAGCGCCGAAGAGTGAGCAAACGTCCCGCAACCCGTCCCGTCCCCTCCCCATGCAAAGGGTGATCCCATGAAGCTCCGCCTCCTCGTACAACTGGGCTGGCGCAACCTTTGGCGCCACAAGCGGCGCAACGGGATCCTGCTCGGCGGCATCACTTTCGCCGTGGCCTCCGTGGTCCTCGCGAACTCCTTCATCCGGGGCATGCAGGTGCAGATGGCCGACAACGCCGTCGACCTCATGAACGGGCACGTCAAGATCCTCGCACCCGGCTACCTGGACGACCCGGGCATCGCCCAGAGTTTCGAAGTCGCGCAGGACTGGCAGCCGGATGCGCTCGACGGCATCACGCCGGACATGGTCGCCGGTTGGGCCTCCCGCGTGCGGGTGCCGGCGGTCATCATGAGCGAGCGCGAGACCCGGGGCATTCAGCTCGTGGGGATCGATCCCGCCAGCGAGAACATCTCCTTCGTCGGCAAGCTCGCGGTCGAGGGTGAAGGGCTCGCGGACGCCGCCGACCGGCGCGTGATCGTGGGCGCCGGACTGGCCGAGCAGATCGAGACCCTGGTCGGCCGGCGGATCGTCCTCATCACGCAGGGCGCCGACGGCCGCAACCGCGAAGCGGGCTACCGGGTGGCCGGCATCTACCGCACCGATTCGTCTTCGCTCGAGAAGATCTTCGTCTTCACCGGTCGCGACACCGTACAGAACCTGCTCGAGACCAACGTGGTGACGGAACTCTCGGTCAGGGTCACCGAAGAACGCTTCGGTCCCCCGCTCCTGCAGCGTCTCGCGAACGTGTTCTCGGGCCTCGACGTGATGACCTGGCAGGAACTCGACCCGACGGCCGCGGCGATGACCGCGATCATCGACGTCGCCATCCTGGTCTACTTCTTCATCATGATGGGGGCGCTGTCCTTCGGGCTGGTCAACTCCCTGGTGACGGCAGTCATGGAGCGCACGCGCGAGATGGGCATGATGCGGGCCATCGGGATGCGGCCACGGTCCGTCCTGCTGCAGGTGGTGCTGGAATCGACGCTCATCATGGGCGCCGGCATCGCCGGCGGGGTCCTGCTCGGCGTGCTGGTCTACCTGCCCATCGCCGATGGCGTCGACCTCGCGGCCTTCGACGAAGCGCTCTCCACGTTCGGGCTCAGCAACGTGCTCGTCCCGCAGCTCATCGCCCAGGACGTCATCCTGGTCGTGGTCCTGAGCCTGATCCTGGGATTCGTTGCGAGCGCCTCTCCGGCGGTGCGTTGCATGAAGATGGGTCCGCTCGAGGCCATGCGCCGCTAATCCAGTCCACAGGAGGAAAGGGATGTCTGAAGAAGTTGTGCAGTGTCAGGGCGTGACGCGCGTCTACGCCGACGACGCCGTTCCGGTACACGCCCTGCGGGGCGTCGACTTCGCCGTCCACAAGGGCGACTGGGTCAGCCTGGCCGGACCGTCGGGCTCGGGCAAGTCCACGCTCCTGCACATCATCGGCGGGCTCGACCGGCCGAACGACGGGTCCGTCTCCGTGGACGGGGAGGACCTGGGTCCCCTCTCGGAGGCCCAGCTTTCGGACCTGCGGCTGCGCAAGATCGGCTTCGTCTTCCAGGCCTACAACCTCATCCCGGTCCTGACCGCGGTCGAGAACGTCGAGTTCATCATGCAGCTCCAGGGGGTCGGCGCGAGCGAACGCCGCGACCGCGCACTCGAGATCCTGGACCGGCTCGGCCTCGACGACATCGGGGACCGGCGGCCGGGGGAACTGTCCGGCGGGCAGCAGCAGCGCGTGGCGGTCGCCCGCGCGGTGGTGACGGACCCGGTGCTCCTGCTCGCCGACGAGCCGAGCGCCAACCTCGACACCGCGACGACGAAAGAGCTGCTCGAACTGCTGCGCAACATCAACGAGAACCACGGCGTCACGATCGTCACCGCGACCCACGACCCCATGGTGATGGGCTACGCGAAGCGGCCGGTGAACCTGCGGGACGGCGCCATCGAGAGCGACGGGTCGACGACGGACACGTCGTCGGACGCTTGACCGTCGACGCGAACCCCACACCGATCATCCACGGCCGGTGGTCGCGGCCGGTGCGCTCCGCCATTCTGCTCGCCACGCTGGGCCTCGCCACGGTGACCCCGGCGCAGGCCCAGGACTCAGAGATCAAGGGGCGGCTCAAGTGGTTCACCGCCGGCGCCATGCTCCCCGACGAGGACTTCCAGCGCCAGACGCAAGGCACTCCCGCAGTCGACCACACCGGCAGCCTCCGCGTGCTCGTGCGCGCCGACGCAGCCGGCCGGGGCAGCGACCGGGACAGCAGCCTGCGGTTCATCGCGGACTACTCCCTCTCCTGGCTGAACGGCGACTCGTTCGCGCTCGCGAGCGGCGCCGCACAGCAGACCCTCGACCAGACGCCCACGGAAGATGCGCGGCGGCTGATGCGCCTGACCTGGGAGATCGACGACGGCCGCCGCCACCGCGCGGTGCACCGCTTCGACCGCTTCGCCCTCGAATACCGGCGCCGCAACCTTTCCGTGACCGTGGGCCGCCAGGCGGTGAGCTGGGGGAGCGGGCGGGTCTTTCAGCCCATGGACCTGTTCAACCCCTTCGCCCCGACGACGGTGGACCGCGAGTACAAGCCGGGCGACGACGTGGTCCTCGTCGAGCAGGCCTTCGGCGGCAGTGACCTGCAGTTCCTCTACGTCGCGCGGCGCGACGAGCATGGCAAGGTCGGGACCGACAGCGCCAGCCGGGCGATCAAGTGGCATGGTTTTCTCGGCGGCAGCGAGATCGAGGTGCTCGGCGCCCGCCACTACCTCGACGACGTGCTCGGGCTGACCGTGCGCGTCCCCATCGGGGGCGCGATCCTGCGCACCGACGTGACCGGTACGCGCCTCGAGGAGAACGACGACTGGTACTTTTCCGGGATCCTCAACATCGACTGGGCCTTCGACCTCTTCCAGCGCGCGGCGTTCGGCTTCGTCGAGTACTTCCACAACGATTTCGGCGTGCGCGAACTGCCCGACCGCCGCTCGGACCTGCCCCATCCGCTGGTCACCCGGCTCGCCCGAGGCGAGCTGTTCAACATGATGCGCGACTACCTGGCCGTCGGCGCCACCTACCAGTGGAGCGCCCTGTGGACCCAGAGCCTGACCGCCATCGTCAACCTCGACGATCGCTCGAGTCTCCTGCAGACCGCGCTGGTCTACGAACCGTCCGACTACACGCGCATGCAGATGGGCATCACGACGGTGCTCGGCGACGAGGGCGAGGAGTTCGGGGGCGTGCCCGTGGTGGAGGGCGTCACCAGCGGCGGCGGGACCCAGGCGTTCCTGCAGTTCGTGTACTTTCGGTAGGGGCCGCCGGCCCAGGACGCCGACCACGCCGTCGAGGAGCAGCGTCGGCTACCGGTTGTCCGTCGCCTCAGGCCGGATCGAGAATCTCGCGCGTCGCGGCCTTTTCGACGAACGCGGAACGAGTCATGCCGCGCATGCGCGCGGCCTCGTCGAGCGTGTCGAGGAAGCCCTTCTCCAGGCTCAGGTTGACCCGTACCGTCCTTTTCCGGTCCCGGACATAGGGGATCATCATGAGGACGGCGCCACCGGCAATGTCCTCCGCAACCTGTTCCCGCACGGACTCGAAACCCCGCGCGGGCGCGGGCTCGGTGTCCTCGAAGAACAGGCTCAAAGCCTCGATCGAGTTGGGGACGATCTCCCCGAAGGTGTCCGCGGCCGAAAAACACCCGGCAACCTCGGGAAATCGAACCCCGTAGGCGCTGTCGGTGTCCTTGTCGATGACGGCAACGTAGTACATGGTTCTCCTCAGATCCAGCCGACCTGCCTGGCGATGCTCCGGGCCGTGCCGAGCGGGAGATCCTTCTTCGGGTGGGGGACCACCACGGTGGTCACGCCCTTCCTGAACTTGTGGTGTGATCCTCTGATGCTCACCAGATCAAAGCCCTCGGCCTCCAGACGCTTGACGATGTCGCGGCTGTTGCGAAGCATGCGCAATTATATACACACCCCCGCTGCTCGACACAGAGGTCAGCCGGACGGGGACGGGCGTGGCGCAAGGCGGCCCGATCAGCGGATGACCGTCCCCAAGTCTCGCGAACTCCGCCGGTCTTCCGCACCGACGTCGCTCGGTTCATGGCGACTCGCGGGAGCGCCCCTCTACGCCGGGTAATGCCGCCCCAGCCAGTCCAGCATCAACGCGTTGGTCTCCGCGCGCTTCTCCTGCTGGATCCAGTGCCCGCACTCGAGCGTGTGGACCTCGACGTTCGGGACGTGCCGCTCGAGGCTCGCCGACTTCGGGACCATGTCGTACTGGCCGTAGATCATCAGCGTGGGCGCGTCGACGACCTGCGGCGCGTCCCCCAGGATGTGCCAGTTGCGCGTGAAGTTGCGGTACCAGTTGATGCCGCCGGTGAAGCCGCTCTCCTCGAACCCCTGGACGAACACGTCGAGTTCCCCGTCGTCCATGAAGGCCTTGCCGCGGGGCTCCGCCTGTCGCGCCAGGTTGATCAGCGGCATGCCCGGTTGCGGCGCCGGCGCCGGCTCCTTCCACTGCTCCGCACGGTAGATGTTGCGCAGGAACCGGTGCGTGTTCTCCTCGAACGCCCCGTCCGCGACGCCGGGCTGCCGGTTGAAGTGCACGATGTAGAAATCGCCGCCGAGCTGCGACTCCCAGAAGCCGACCCACTCGGTGGGTCCGCGCTCCATGAACGGGACGCTGAGGTTGATGGCCCCCGCCACCCGGTCGGGATGCAACTGGGCCATGGCCCAGACGACGATGGCGCCCCAGTCGTGGCCGACGAAGACCGCCTGCTCCTCCCCGTAGTGATCGAGCAGGCCGACGAGATCGCCGGTCAGCGCGTTGATGTCGTAGTCCTCGACCGCCTCGGGGCGATCCGAGAGCCAGTATCCCCGCTGGTTGGGCACGATCGCCCGATAGCCCGCCCCGGCCAGCGGACCGACCTGGTGGCGCCAGGACCAGCCCATCTCCGGCCAGCCGTGGCAGAGGACGACCGGCTTCCCCGAGCCGTGCTCGTGGACCGCCAGCGTCACGCCGTTCGTCCGTACCCGCTCGTAGTCACCGGCGTTGCGCATCGTCCCGCTCCCGTCTCAGGCGACTTCCACGGCCGCGCTCGACTGCTGGGCCGCATCGACATTGGCCTGGCGCGCCTCCACGAGTTGCGGCATGTAGTCGTCGAGGTCGTCCAGGGTCCAGAGGCCCTGGTCCGGCTTGCGGAAGCTCTTGATGATGGCCGGCTGCTGCATGATGCCGACGAGCCCGCTGGCGCAATGGATGATCTGGTTGGAGATGCCCGCCGCCTCGTCCGTGCAGAGCCACGCCACCACCGGCGCGATGTGCTGCGGTCCGCCGGTATCGAGATCCTGCTGGGTCGTCTCTTCTCCTCGTGCGTCGCGCAGCGGAATGGTCATGCGCGTCAGGGCGCCCGGCGAGATCGTGTTGACCGTGCAGCCGTACTTCGCGAGTTCGATGGAGAGCACCCGCGAGAACCCGGCGATGCCGGCCTTCGCGGCGCCGTAGTTGGCCTGTCCGAAGTTGCCGAAGAGCCCCGAGACGCTCGAGAAGTTGATGATGCGGCACCCGGTCCGCCCCGTCTCGCGCAGGTACTTCGCGAACGGGCGCGAGCAGCAGTAGTGGCCCTTCAGGTGGACGGCCAGCACCGCGTCCCAGTCGGACTCTTCCATGTTGAAGATCGACTTGTCCCGCAGGATGCCGGCGTTGTTCACCAGGATGTCCATGCCGCCGAAGCTCTCGACGGCCGTCGCCAGCAGGGACGCACCGCCTTCGACCGTCGCGACGGACTGCGTGTTCGCCGCCGCCTCGCCCCCGGCCGCGCTGATCTCGTCGGCGACTTCCTGGGCGATCGTTCCGCCCCCGGTGCCGTCGGTCGCGCCACCGAGGTCGTTCACCACGACCTTCGCGCCTTCCGACGCCATGAGCAGCGCGATCTCGCGCCCGATCCCCCGGCCCGCGCCGGTCACCACGGCGATCTTGCCGTCCAAACGTCCCATGCGATCCTCCTTCGGGTACGACGCCCGGGGTTTCGGCGACTGCGCCGATGGGCGTCCGCTGCGCAAAGCCGTGGGATACTAAAGGGGAATGTTCGGCGACGCCACCATACAGACCGTCCGCGACCTGGCCGCAAGCGGCGTGGACCACGTGGCGCTCCTGATGCGCCATTCGGCGCGCGAGTTCAATCCCAACGTCCACGATCTCGTGAACCCGCTGACGGACGAGGGCCGCGACCTGTCGCGCCGTCTCGGCGAGGAGTTGCCGAAGTCCCACACGCTGCGCGGCTATGCGTCGCCCCCGGAACGGTGCATCGAGACCGCGCAGCTCGCACTGCTCGGCCATGCTTCGAAGGGTGGAGAAGCGACCCGCGTGCGGCCCGTGGAGGGCCTCGGCGTCTTCTATGTCCTCGACCAGATGAAGATGTTCCGCGCCCTGCAGGGCGCGGCAGGGATGGACGGTTTCATCGAGCGGTGGGTGGGAGGCGAACTGCCGCGCGACGCCATGATCCCCGCCGACCAGGCGGCGCGGCTCGTGCTCGACATCGTCGCGGCCAAGCTCGACCACCCGGTGGCGGAGCGGCAGATCGACCTCTGCGTCACCCACGACCTGACCGTGCACATGGTGCGCGACCGGCTGCTGGGAGCATCGGAGGAGTACGGGACGGTGGAGTTCCTCGACGCACTGGCCGTGTATCGGCGCGACGGGCGGCTACTCATGCGCGCGCAGGTGGGCCCGGAGCGGGAAGTGGGCGCCTGACGCGGCGAGCGAGTCCTCGCCGCCTGCTTCAACCTGGCTCGCCGGACTCCAGCGCCCGCAGGCGAGCTTCCAGCTCGGCCATGCGCGCCCGCGATTCCCGGTGCGCGGCCCTTTCGTCGCGGAGCGCTGTCCTCTCGTCGCGGAGCGCTGCACTCACGTCCCGCAGCGTCCGCAGGTCCTGTCCCGTCGCCGGGTCCCGGAACCAGAGCCGCCCGCCCTGCATTCTCAGATCCAGCTCGAGCGCCTCGCTGCGGAACACGCGCTGGCCGCTCTCCACCCGAGCCGGCAGGAGCCGGTAGCCGCCGTCCTCCAACGTGAAGCCCCGGAGCGGCGGATCGAAGTACTCGTCCCGGGGATCGAACATCCAGTACTCCCGAATCCCGAGCTCCGCATACAGCGCACGCTTCGGCCCCTCGTCCTGCTTCCAGGTGTTCTCCGACGCCACCTCGAGCACGAAGTCCGGCGCCTTCGGCTCGGCCCAGAGCTTGTAGATCATCCGGTGGTGCTTGGCCGCACCGAACACGACGAAGACGTCCGGCGCGACGCGCTTCCGAGGATTCCCCTCTTCGTAGTAGATCAGCAGGTCGCCCGAAACATAGACATCGGGGCGGTCCGAGAAACGCTCGTCGAGGACGGCGATCGCGTCCAGGATCGCCCACAACTGCCAGTCGTTCTCAGCCAACGGCTGGCCGTCCGAACTCGGATAGAGGGGGTCTTCCGCGATGTAGGGTGACTGCGTCATCGGCATGCCCTTTGGCAGCTTGCCCAGTCCGTCGGCACCGGGCTGGCAACGGTAGCATGGCGTCGCTCGCACGCTCAATTGCTCCCGAGCGAGCTGAGCGAGCTTGCCTGCCTCATCCCGGACGCCGGAAGGGGCTCAGGCCGGCATCGGTGTGCGACATCGTCCCGAAGAAGGCCGGGAAAACACCTACGGTCGCATGTCCGGCGTCGCGAAGAGCCCTCTCCCCACGGCTGCTACAGGGCCTGGTTCGCTCGCGAAGCACCGGGGCGAGCTTCGTCATCACGGATTCGAAGTTCACGATCCTGACGACATACCACCGCGGCTTGCCGCGCCGGGTGCCCGTCGCCAGACGGCACGACGCGAGCTGTCGCAGGCGGACGCCCACGGCGCTCTTGTAATGCAGGCGATCGAAGAACAACTCGTTGCACTCCCGCGTCTCCGCCAGCGAGCGGAGCACGGCCAGGCACGTACCCGCATCTCCGGCGACCTCGTCCACCCACAGGCAGCAGTCGGCGCCTTCCAGGTCGACGCTCACATGGCCGGACGCCGGGACGCCGCCCCAGCACAACGTCCTGAACAGGCCGGGATGCTTGTTGCGGCGGTAAGTCGGTCGCCGCGCGGTACCGGTCAGGCCGGCGTGGGTGGCATTGCAGACCGCCGCGAGGTCGTCGCGATGGCAGGCCTCCACAGTGTTCGAGGTTCGGTACCGGCCCAGCGGGCACGTCGGCGACCTCGACCCGCCACGACAGCGCTCGCCAACTTGCCTGGGAAAGACCCGGGCAGGCTTCGATCAGATACGGGCCTCTTTCCTCAGGGATTTGGCGCGACCGTTGGGGCTACCGCCACCCCACCCACCGTCCGCGCGCGAATCTACGGCGAGCCGCCAAACTCTGAAGTACTGGAAACTTGCGGGATACTTGGGAGCCCGCGCCGCAGAACGGCGCGGGCGCGTAGGTCGGTAGGGCTGGGCCGCGAGCGGAGCCGCAGGCGACGGTTGCGGGGCGCTGGCGGGCGGGATTCGAAGGAGCCTGCCCCGTTGCGCCTACTCGTCGCTACGCCCCCCCCCCGACGTCACAGGGCCATGGCCGTGAAATACGCCGCTACAACCGTGACGACCATGGCCGCGCCCAGCTTGGTGCCCAACCACCAATACCGATCCACCTTGATGCCGCTCGAGAGCACTTCGTGCCTCTTGATCATCGTCTCGCTCCTACATCCAGCCCAGCGAACTGGCTGCCGTCAGCCCCGCGACGGCCGCGCCGAAACTCATCACGATCAGCTTAAGTACGTCGAGGCCGTTCATCAACCGGATGCGACGCATCTCGGCCTCGAGCTTGTCGCCCTCGGCCCTCAGCTTGCGCAATTCCTCGCACGCCCACCGTTCCTTGTCCTGCACTGGCCGCCGCTCTCGCCCCCCGATGCCCTCGGGGTACTGTGCCTCGGCCAACCGCGGTGCTGAAGGGGAGATCCGCTTCCTGCCGCGTGCGACTCCTTCCCTCCAGGACAGGCGAGATCGGCCATTCCCCGTGTGAGAAGCCGAGGACGGCGTGGCGCGTTACGCCCCCGTCTCCATCGGCAGCGACTCGTCCCTGACCCATTCCGACATCGAGCCGTCGTAGACGGCCACCTGCTCCTGGCCGGCCAGCAGGCACGCGAAGGCGTCGATGGTCGCCGAGATACCGCCCCCGCAGTAGGAGATCACGCGCGGGGCCGAGAGCAGCCCCTTGGCCCCGAGGGCGTTGCGCAGGCCGTCCACGTCCTTGAAGCGCCCGTCCTCGAGGAGTTCGTCGTAGAAAACGTTGACGCTCCCGGCGATGTGTCCCTTGCGGCCGTACGAGAGGTCCGACTCTCCGGAGTGCACCTCGGGGGAGAGCGCGTTGACCGTGCACACGCCCTCGTCGCCGATCGCCGCCAGGACCGCGTCCCTGTCGGCAAACAGTTCGGGCCCCGGGCGTGCGACAAAATTGCCTTCGGAAGGCTTCGCGGTATCCGTGGAGACGGGGAACCCGCCGTCCCGCCACGCCCGGAAGCTCCCGTTCAGGACCCGCGCGCGGCGATGGCCGCAGTAGTGGAAGAGCCACCACGCGCGCGTCGCCCACATCATGTGGCCCGTGCTGTAGAGGACGACCTCGCTGTCGTCGGAGACGCCGAGACCACGGAACAGCGTCTCGAGTTGCGTGGCCGGGGGCAGGGTGAAGCCGAGACCCGTGGACGTGTCGGAGGCGGCCTCGATCAGGTCGAGGAACTGCGCGCCCGGGATGTGGCCCGCCTCGAACTTCGCGAGTCCGGACTCGGCCTGGTAGCCGCCGCTCGGAGACCGGCCGAGGAACACGGTCGCATCCAGGATCCGGCGGTTGGCGTTGTCCAGATCGCCCGCCAGTTCGGACGGTTCGATCAGGTACTCGGGGTGTGCATGAGACATCGTTCGATCCTCGGTTTGTCGCGGGCGGGCGTGACGTCCGATACGTGCACGTCGTCACAGCCCGTGAGGCGCGCATAATCCCACACGGCGCTGCCGAACGCGGCGTCGAAGGACTCCGGCAGCGGGCGCTCGACGTACAGGTGCTTGATCTCGAACAGGCCCCTGGCCCGGTGCGCCTTGCAGTCCATGCGTCCCACGAACGTGTCGCCGAACAGGATCGGCAGGCAGTAGTAACCGAAACGCCGCTTCGCCTCGGTGACGTAGCACTCGAACACGAAGTCGAAGTCGAAGATGCCCCGCACGCGGTCCCGGTGGATGACGCTGTTGTCGAACGGGGAGAGGATGCGGACGACGTCCGGCGGCTTGCCCGGGCGCCGGGCGAGTTCCTCTGCGCGGCCGAAGAACCGCTCTCCGCCCCGGCCCTCGAAGCTCGTGAGTTCGCCGCTGCGCACGCCGGCATCGAGGACGTCCCTGACCGCCGCCCGGGTTTCCTTGCTGCGGGCGCCCCCGTAGCGGATCCCGTAGGTGAACGTGCGCGCCACCGCGAAGCCGTGAGCGCGCAGCGTCAGGTCGACCAGATGCGCCGCAAGCTCCTTGGTCGACGGCTCGACCGTCGCGACCTCCCGCGGCAGCACCCGCTCCGGGAGATCGTAGATCTTCTCCAGGCCATCGCGCCCGACGCTCATCAGGTCGCCCTGCATGAAGAGCTGCTCGAGCGCGCCCTTGGCTGGCTTCCAGTTCCACCAGGCCTGCGTCCCGTGGCGCTTCGGCGTCTCGAAGTCACGTACCCGGAGCGGCCCTTCCTCGCGGACCCGGTCGAGCACCGCGCGCATGAGCTTCGGATCGCGCGACCGGACCCACTTTTCCTCGCCCCGGCGATACGCGTTCATGACCGGCAGGGCGAACCGATAGTGGCGCATCGGGAGGAAGGCCGCCGCGTGCGCCCAGTACTCGAACGCCTCGCCGCGGCGGATGAGGCGGTTGATCTGCTCGTCGCGGTATCCGGATACCCGGGACCAGAACGTGTGGTGGTGCGCGCGGGCGACGACCGAGATCGTGTCGATCTGCACGTATCCCAGCCGGTCGAGCGTCTTGCGCATCCCCGCCGGGCCGCGGCCCAGCCGCCGCGCGCCCAGAAGACCCTGGTGCGACAGGGCGATGCGCCGCAGGGCCGCCGGGCCCGGAGGTCGAGCGCTCATGGCCACGAGACCGCGGCTATCCGGCGGGATCCGACGCGACCGCGCGGCGCGCGACAAAGTCCTGGATCTGCGCCGTGGGCACGTCCCCGTCGGTGCCCAGCAGGTTGTTCAACTGGCCGTGGTCGCGGCCAACGGTTGCTTCCGGCCGGAAACGGTAGTTCGCGGAAGCGAACGCGAACCCCGCCGGCACGAACACCAGCGGCTGCAGGAACGACTGCATCTTGCTGCCGGCCATCCACCCGCCGCCGTGCGGGTAGAGCACGATGAGCGCGCCGGCCGCCGGCGTGTGGTCCGGGCCCGGCAGATAGAGGTCCAGGCTCAGGCGTTCGGGGTCCACGCCGTCGATGGCCCTTGCCCGTTCCTGGAGTTCGGCGAACTGGCCAGCCGTTTCCCGGTCGATTTCCTGCGCATACCCGCCCGAGACGGCGAGCAGCAAGCACCATCCCAAGGTACGCATCTGGACAGTCCGTCGCCACGCCCTGACGCCGTGCGCGTCTTCGCTCTCGAGGCGGCTCGACGTGCCCTCCCATAGTCCCGATCCTCTGCCAAGGCTCAAGCACCGCCGGGACCGTAACACGTCGGCCGTGGCACCGGAACGTGACGGCGCGACCAGCCGGGGAAACCGTCGGGACCGGGCGCGCCCATAGTCGCACGCGCCCCGCCGCAGACAAGACCACCGGCGCCATTCCGCCGCTGCGTCCCGTTTGGTTGCCCGAGGAGTCAACACCGGGCGGCACTTTTACGGTACAGTTAGGCGCGCTTTTTCGTCATGGATCGAGGAGAGGCATCTTGGCAACAGAGCGGCGGTCCCAACGGGCCATCCACTTCACGCACGTCAGACACACCGTACAATCCGCGATGGCACAGGCAAGAAAGGCGCGCAGGGAGCGCGGGGAGTCGACAGCCACCACGCCACGACAGACCATCGCGAATCACAAGAACTGACGTTCCCCGTTGGCCGTCATCGCAGTCGTCTTCGACTTTGACGACACGCTCGTTCCGGACTCAACCACCGCGCTGCTGGAGAGCCGCGGAATCGATGCCCAGGAGTTCTGGTCGGATCTGGCGCCTCCATTGGTCGACGACGGATATGATCCGCCGCTCGCCTATCTTCGGCTGCTTCTGGATCGGATCGGTGCGGGCCGACCGCTAGGCGAACTATCGAACGAGGACCTCCGCCAGTTCGGCAGTGGGTTGGACGCGGCGTACTTCCCAGGCATGCCCCAGATGCTGGACGATTGCGCACGCTCGTAGACGAGTTCCGGGACGTCACTGTTGAGTTCTACATAGTGAGCGGCGGCCTTCAAGAGATAATCGCCGGCAGCCGCATCGTCCAAGAGCACTTCGACGGCTTCTACGGCTGCCAGCTAGGCGAGGGGGATGACGGGGTTATCGGTACGTTAAGCGTTGCGTGACGTTCACAGAGAAAACCCGGTACCTGTACGAGATCGACAAGGGCATCCGCGTGACCGACTCTCGCCGCAAGCCGCACTCGGTGAATAACAAGGTGGAAGTCCGTCGCGTCCCGTTCGAGCACATGATCTATATCGGAGACGGCCTGACCGACATACCTTGTTTCTCGCTCGTCCGGAACGGAGGGGGACGTACGTTCGGGGTACTGGCCAGAAGCAAGAGCGCCAAGCAGACGTTCCAGGACCTGCTTCAGGAACGTCGTGTAGACAGTCTCCACTCGCCCGACTACGGCAGCGATGCCGACCTCGGCACGCTTATCCGAGCCGCCGTCTCCACTTTGGGTGCCAGCATTGACCTCGACCAAGAGCAGGCGTGACGACCCGAGAGCCAGCGAACGAGAAGCCGGGCCGGGTCGAACAACCGCACGTAACCGCTCGGGCTTTGGTCCCTCCGGTTGTCGTCGAATGATGTTCCGTGTGCGTACGGGAGCAGTGCACGCCGCACGCATTCGGTCAACGCTCCTCACGGTCGTCCACGATGTCTGGAAGCGCTGCCCGAAACGCCTCCTCGTGGCAGCCGCGTTGGCCGCCCAGGCAGTGCATGCCGCCAGCCCCGCCGAAGTCCGGGGCAAGGCCGGCATGGTCGCCTCCCGCTCCGCCCTCGCCTCCGAAGTCGGCGCGGACGTGCTGCGGCGCGGCGGCAACGCGATCGACGCGGCCGTGGCAACGGGTTTCGCCCTCGCCGTGACGTATCCCTCCGCCGGCAACATCGGCGGCGGCGGCTTCATGGTCATTCGGCTCGCGGACGGCTCCGTGGTCACCAACGACCATCGCGAGCGGGCGCCTGCGGCCGCCGACCAAGACATGTTCCTCGACGACGACGGCGACGCGATCCAGGGCCTGTCGACGCACTCGCACCTGGCCGTCGGGGTGCCGGGCACGGTCGCCGGGCTGCTCGATGTCCACGAGCGCTACGGACGGCTCGAACGTTCCGCGGTCATCGACCCGGCCATCGCCCTGGCCCGCGACGGCTTCGTCGTCGATGACGACCTGGCGGGCCAGTTCCGCCGCCACATGCCGCGACTGGAACGATACCCCGCGAGCCGCGCCGTGTTCACCGGGCCGGACGGGGCTCCGCTCGCAGCCGGGGACCGTCTCGTGCAGAGCGATCTCGCCGCCACCCTCGGACGCGTCCTGGAACACGGTCACGACGGCTTCTATCGCGGACCGACCGCGGAGCTCCTGGTGGCGGAGATGGAGCGCGGCGACGGGCTGATCACGCTGGAGGACCTCGCCTCCTACGAGTCGGTCTGGCGCGACCCGATACGCGGCACCTATCGCGGCCACGAGATCGTCTCCATGCCGCCCCCTTCCTCCGGCGGAGTCTTGCTGGTACAGATGCTCAACATGCTCGAGCCCCACGACATCGGGGGCTTCGGTTACGGCAGCGCCGCCGCCATGCACCGCATCATCGAGGTGGAACGCCGCGCGTACGCAGACCGCGCCCACCACCTCGGCGACACGGACTTCTATCCGACGCCCATCGCGACGCTCGTCGACAAGGCGTACGCCGCGCAACGCTTCGCCGACTTCGACCCGGCGCGTGCGTCGCGCTCGGAGGACATCGGCCACGGCACGATCCCCAACGAGTCGCCCGACACCACCCACGTCTCAATCATGGACGGGGACGGCAACGCCGTCGCGTACACGACCACGCTCAACCTCAGTTACGGCTCCAAGATCGTCGTTCCGGGCGCCGGCTTCCTGCTCAACAACGAGATGGACGACTTCTCCATCAAGCCGAACACGCCCAACGCCTACGGACTGCTCGGCGACGAGGCGAACGCCATCGCCCCCGGCAAGCGCATGCTGAGCTCGATGACCCCCACCATCGTCCTGCGCGACGGCGAACCGCTGCTGGTCACCGGCTCTCCCGGGGGCAGCACGATCATCACCACCGTCCTGCAGGTCGTGATGAACGTCATCGACCACGGGATGGAACTCTCCGACGCCGTCGGCAAGCCCCGCTTCCACCACCAGTGGCGGCCGGACCGCGTGATGGTGGAGCCCTTCGGCTTCTCGCCCGACACCGTGGCCGCCCTCGAGGCGTTGGGCCACGAAGGCATCGACACGATCCGCTGGGGCCGCGGCATCGGCGACGCCAACTCTGTGATGCGCCGGGACGGCGAGTTGCTCGGGGTGTCCGACCCGCGCGGGGCGGGACGCGCGGTCGGCCTCTGAGCCGCCGTCCAGGAACCACGGGCACGGGCTATAGTCCGACGGATCGCACTGCGCACGAGGAGCACTCATGGGGAACCGCCTGCAGGACAAGGTCGCCATCATCACCGGGGGAACGAGCGGGATCGGCGCGGCCACCGCGGAGCTGTTCGCGGACGAAGGGGCCACCGTCGTCATCGCCGGCCGCTCCGAAGAGAAGGGCCAGGCACTGGCCGACCGACTGGGCGAGCGGGTCACCTACCAGCGCCAGGACATCCTCGTCGAGGAGGACATCCGCCGCGTCATCGACGACACCGCGGAGCGCTTCGGCCGCCTCGACGTCCTGTTCAACAACGCCGGCGGACCCACCGCGGGCAACGTCGGGGACATCACCGGCGAGAACGTCGACTACGGCTTCCGACTGCTCTTCACGAGCTGCGTGCTCGGCATGCGTTTCGCGATTCCCCACATGCTGGCGAGCGGCGGCGGCTGCATCATCAACAATTCGAGCGTCGCGGCGATACGTCACCTGCAGGGCAACATCCTCTACTCCGCCGTGAAGGCGGCGCTGACGCACTACTCGAAGCTCGCGGGCGTCCAGCTCGGGCCCCAGGGCATCCGCGTCAACGTGATCTCCCCCGGCGCCATCGCCACGCCCATCTTCTGGGGTGGCTCCGCGCGGGCGAACGTACTCCCCGACGAGGAGAACGCCCGCAAGCTCGCCAAGCTGCAGCGCAACCTGGCGAAGGCGACTCCGCTCAAGGTGTCGGGCCTCGACCGCGACATCGCGACGGCGGCCCTGTACCTCGCGAGCGACGAGGGGCGCTTCGTCAACTGTCACGACCTGGTCGTGGACGGCGGACGCACCTCGATGTTCAACGAGGACCCGCCGTAACGAGAGAAAGGCAGCCCGCTTGGGGATATCTCCCGCGATTTCAAGGCCTTTGAAACGTTCCGGGCGCCCTCACGTAGGGGTCATCGAAGACTGCAACGGAGCACTGAGATGACCCTGATGCGCTGGAATCCCATCCGGGAGTTCGATGACCTCTTCGCGCGAGGCTTCCTCGGCGAGAGCTACAACGACTGGCTGCCGCCCGTCGACGTCCGCGAGTTCGACGACTCCTACCGCGTCGACGTGGAACTGCCGGCGATGTCGCCGGAGGACGTGAGCGTGACGTTCAAGGACGGCGTCCTGACCGTCACGGGCGAGCGCAGGTACGAGCGTACGCACGAGTCCGAGAAGGTCCATCGCACGGAACGCCGCTTCGGCAAGTTCACGCGCAACTTCCGCCTGCCGGAAGACGCCGACGACGAAGCGATCGAGGCGAGCGCCAACCGCGGCGTGTTCTCGATCACCGTCGGCAAGCGCGAGAAGGCGAAGCCGCGCGAGATCGAGGTCAAGGTCCACTGAGGACCTTCCCCCGCCGGCTGCACCCCCTCCCCCCTGGCAGCCGGCGGGGTTCTTCCCCGCGCCGCTCGTAGGGGCGACCCTCGCGGTCGCCCGTCTCGACAGCCTGCATGAATTCAAGACGGGACGGGACAAGCCCTCCCCTACAAATCCATCAGCGCCTGCGCCGCCTCGAGATCCAGCGTCCCCTCGTAGAGGGACGAACCGGCGATCACGCCCATGAGTTCCCGCTCTGCGAGCCCGAGGCCTTTCAGGCGGCGGATATCGTCGAGGTCGCGGACGCCGCCGGACGCGATGACGGGCACGCCGCCCGCGGCCGCCACGGCGGCGGTCGCCTCGGCGTTCACCCCGGTGAGCATGCCGTCTCGCTCGACGTCCGTGAACACGATGGCGAAGAGCGGCAGGTCCGCGACGCTGGCGGCGAACTCCACCGCGCCGGTCTCGCTCGTCTCGTCCCAGCCGGCCGTCGCCGCACGTCCCGCCCGGGCGTCCAGGCCGAGGATCACGCGTCCCGGGAAACGCTCCGCCATGGCGGCCAGGAACGGGGGATCCTCGATGGCGCGGGTCCCCACGATCACCTGGCTGACGCCGGCGTCCAGGTAGCGTTCGATCGACTCGGCGGTCCGCACGCCGCCGCCGACCTGTACCGGGACCTCCCCCGCGGCGGCCGCGATGCCTTCGACCACGTGCCCGTGCACGCGCGCCCCGGCAAAAGCCCCGTCAAGGTCGACGACATGGATGCGCCGGGCGCCCCGGCTCGTCCACCGCTCGACCATCGCGACCGGGTCGTCCCCGTACACGGATGCCGAGTCCTTGACCCCCTGCTTGAGCTGGACGCAGCGACCGTCCTGGATGTCGATCGCCGGGATGACGATCAAAGCGTGCCCTTGGTGCTCGGCAACGCCTCGCTGCGGGAGTCGCGCGTCACGGCCATGCGCAGGGCGCGTCCGAAGGCCTTGAACACGGTCTCCGCCTGGTGGTGCGCGTTGGCCCCCTTCAGGTTGTCGACGTGCAGCGTGACCTGCGCGTGGTTCACGAACCCCTGGAAGAACTCGTGCAGCAGGTCCACGTCGAACTCGCCCACGCGGGGACGCACGAAGTCCACCGCCCAGGTCAGCCCGGGCCGGCCGGAGAAATCGAGCACGACCCGCGACAGCGCTTCGTCGAGGGGGACGTAGGCGTGGCCGTAGCGGGTGATGCCCTTCTTGTCCCCGATCGCCTGCGCCGTCGCCTGGCCCAGCGCGATGCCGAGGTCTTCCACCGTGTGGTGCGCGTCGACGTGCAGGTCCCCCTCGGCCTCGACCTTGAGGTCCACCAGGCCGTGGCGCGCCACCTGGTCGAGCATGTGCTCGAGGAAGGGCAGCCCGGTGTCGCATTGCGACGCGCCGGACCCGTCGAGATCGATCTCCAGGTGGATCTTCGTCTCGAGCGTGTCGCGCGAAATGGTGGCGGAACGGTTCACGGGGCGATTATAGCGGGGCGGCGGGCGCGACCGTCCCCGGGTCAGCGTTGCGCGCCGGACTCCCTGACGGCGTCGAAGACCGCCTTCACGTCTACGGAGAAGCCCGGTAGCAGCAACGACGTTGCCCGCTCGCCGTCGCCGAACACGCGGTGCTCGGCATAGGCGTCACCGTCGAGTGTCAGTACGGTGATGGTCTCCTCCGGCGGATCGACGATCCAGTACTCGGGAATGCCGCCTTCCGCGTAGTCGGCGCGCTTCGCAACCCAGTCCCTTTCCTCGCCGTCCGGGCTGACGACCTCAAGCACCAGGTCCGCGCCGAGCCAGAAGCGGTTCCTGTTCCGGGCCTCGTGCCGGTCACGCAGGAGCAGCAGATCCGGCTCGCGGAACTTGCTCTCGCGCACTCGCAGGCGCAGGCCCGCGAAAACCACTAGTCCCCCGCGCACATCCACCCAAGCGTCGAACGCCTTGTAGAGAGCCGCGAGGATGACCTGGTGCGCTACCGTCGGCATTGGCAACAACTCGATGTGTCCGTCCGTGAACTCGATCCGGCCTTCGGCGCGGTCCGTCAACCACAGGTAGTCCGCCTCGGTCCAGCATCCCTGGCGTGGCAACGCATCGCAGACGAGCGCGTCCAGCGCGTCCTGCGAGGCGCGGCACGCGACATTCGGCCGCTGGGCCGTTTTCACGTCAACGGATCCCCGTGAAATCCTTGAAGGGCGAGTATAGCCCGGCGCCCGGTCCCGCCTATCAGCCATCGGCCATGCAACGCGTGCGACATTGGCCAGACTTCGACCCGACTCACCGCAGGTGACACGCCACCCGGTGCCCGGGCGCGATTTCCCGCAGCGCCGGGTCCTCGTGCCGGCACCGCTCCACCGCGTACGGGCACCGCGTGTGGAAGTGGCAGCCGGAGGGCCGGTCGATGGGGCTCGGGACGTCGCCGCGGACGATGCGGCGGCGGCGCACCCGTCGCGGATCGGGCACCGGCACCGCGTCGAGCAGGCTCTCCGTGTAGGGGTGCAACGGGTTCGCGAACAGCTCGCGCTTGTCGGCGAACTCGACGATGCGGCCGAGGTACATCACCGCCACCCGGTGACTGATGTGCTCGACGACCGCGAGGTCGTGGGCGATGAAGAGATAGGAGAGCCCGTACTCCGCCTGCAGGTCCATGAGCAGGTTGATGACCTGGGCCTGGATCGAGACGTCGAGGGCCGACACGGGCTCGTCGCAGACGATCAGGCTCGGCTGCAGGGAGAGGGCCCGGGCGATGCCGAGACGCTGCCGCTGGCCGCCCGAGAACTCGTGGGGATAGTTCCCGATCTGGTCGCGCCGGAGCCCGACCCGCGAGAAGAGCTCCGCCACGCGTTCGTGGCGCTCGGCCCGGCTGGACACGCCGTGCACGCCGAGCAGTTCCCCGGCGATGTCCCCGGCCGTCATGCGCGGATCGAGCGACGAGTAAGGGTCCTGGAAGATGATCTGCATGCGGCGGCGGTACGGCCGCAGGGCGCGGCTCTCGAGGCGGGTGATGTCGTCCCCGAGGAGGCGGATCGTGCCGTCGGTGGGCTTCAGCAGGCGCAGCACGGTGCGTCCGACCGTGGACTTCCCGCAGCCGCTTTCCCCGACGAGCCCGAGGGTCTCCCGCGCCTCGATGGTGAAGCTGACGCCATCCACCGCATGCACGACGCCGGCCTGCGGACCGAGCAGCCGGCGCGGCGACACGAAGTACTTCCGGAGCCCGTCCACCTCGAGGACGGGACCCGCACCCGCCGGGGAAGCCGCGCCCGTCACTGGCCGGCCTCCCGCGCCGCCTCCCGCGCCGTATGGGCGTGCCAGCACGCGGCCGAGTGACCCGGCCGCTGCTCTTCGAACGCCGGCCGGGGACTCGCGCAGCGCCCGTCGGCGAGCGGGCAGCGCGGCGCGAAGGCGCACCCGTCGGGGAGTCCCGCGAGCTTCGGCACGACACCGGGGATCTCCGCCAGCCGCCGCTCGCCGGCCGCGCCGTCGCGCAACGCATCGAGCGTCGGGACGGAGGCGAGCAGGCCGCGCGTGTAGGGATGCCGCGGGGCGTCGAAGAGCGTCGTGACGTCGGCCTCCTCCACCTTGCGGCCCGCGTACATCACGACCACCCGGTGCGCGGTCTCCGCGATCACCCCGAGGTCGTGGGTGATCAGGATGACGGCCGTGCCGAGCCGGCCCTGCAGCTCCCGGATGAGGTCCAGCACCTGCGCCTGGATCGTCACGTCGAGGGCCGTGGTCGGTTCGTCCGCGATGAGCACCTTCGGTTCGCAGGACAGCGCCATCGCGATCATCGCGCGCTGCCGCATGCCGCCCGACAACTGGTGCGGATACTCGCGCGCCCGCCGCGCCGCTTCGGGGATGCCCACCAGGTCCAGCATCTCGACGGCGCGCCGCATCGCCCCCGGCCGCGTGCCGCCGTCGTGACGCCGCACCGTCTCCGCGATCTGGTAGCCGACGGTGAGCACGGGATTCAGCGAGGTCATCGGCTCCTGGAAGATCATCGCGATCTCGTTGCCGCGCACGTCCGCGAGGGTCCGCTCCGGCAGCGCGAGCAGGTCGCGGTCTCCGAGCAGCGCCGTGCCGCGCTCGACGCAACCCGGGGGACTTGGAACGAGCCCCAGGATCGAGAGCGCGGTGACGCTCTTGCCGCAGCCCGACTCGCCGACCACGCCGAGCGTCTCTCCGGCACGGACCTCGAAGGAGACCCCGTCCACCGCAGGCGCCACGCCGTCCGGCGTGCGGAAGGTGGTCACGAGATCGTCGACTTCGAGGACCACGTCCCCGAAACCGGACGTGTCCGCAGTCCCAGCCTGGTCCATCCCCGTCCGTCAGCTCAAGGAGTCCCGGAGAGCTTGTCGGATAGTGACGCAGTGGGTCAAATCCGCCGGCCACCGGCGGCGTTTACACTTTCGTGGGGCGAACGGGCGAGGGGCGGGCCGCGGCGATGGCGAATCGATGGACGTGATGGGCGGGATCCGACGCCGCGTGGCGGGGGTCTGCATCGCGGTGCTTGCCACGGCCGCAGTCGGGGAACAGCCCCAATACGGCGGCCACCTGCGCATCGGCTACACCAACGAACCCATGTCCCTCGACGCCGTGCTCGGCCGTTCCGGCGGCGACGCCTACTACTGGCGGCAGATCTTCGACCAGCTCGTCGACGCCGATCCCGAGCTCGCGCCGAGGCCCTCGACCTCCCTCGCAACCTCCTGGGAGATCACCGAAGCGCCCCACGCGATCAAGTTCGAACTGCGCCGGGGCGTACGCTTCCACGACGGCACGCCGTTCAACGCCGACGCCGTGAAGTTCAACGTCGAGCGGATTCTCGATCCCGCGACGATGGCCACCCCGCGCGCCTCCATGACCGTGATCGACTCGGTGGACGTGCTGGGCGAGCACCGCGTCCGCCTCAACCTGAAGCGTCCCTGGGGCGCCGGGCTCAACATGCTCGCCGACCGGGGCGGGGTCATGAACTCCCCGACAGCCGTGCGGCGGCTCGGCAGGGACTACGGCTGGAACCCGTCCGGGACGGGTCCGTTCCGCGTCGCCGGCGTCGTCACCGGCACCGCCGTCCACCTCGTGCGCAACGACGACTACTGGGGCGTCGACGAGGCCGGCAACCGCCTGCCGTACCTGGACGAGGTGACGATCCGGGTGATCCGCGACGAGACGGTGCTGGTGTCCGCGCTCCGCACCGGCGAGATCGACGTGGCCTACCTCCCCTACAAGGACGTATCGACGTTCCGCCGCGACCGCCGTTTCCGGATCGAGACCATGCCCGGCGGCGGCATCGCCCACGTCTTCGCCTTCAACGTGGCCATGGCGCCCCTCGACGACCCGCGCCTGCGGCGGGCGGTGATGCACGCCATCGACCCCCGCGCCATCAACACGGCCATCTACTTCGACAACGCGATCCTGGCCGACTCCGGCATGTGGCCCGTCGGCGCCTGGGCCCACGAGCCGAGCGCCGCGCGCCCCGGCTACGATCCCGAGCGCTCGCGCCAGCTCCTGCGCGAGGCCGGCAAGCCCGACGGGTTCGAGTTCACCGCCGTCACCAACAACAACGCCCTGCACATCCCCGCGGCGGAGATCGTGCGCGCCATGTTGCGCCGGGTCGGCATCACGATGGACATCGAGGTGCTGAACGCGGGAGTGGCCACCGAGCGCTTCTTCCACGGCCGCCAGTACCCGCTCTACATGACCGGGTGGAGCCGCTATCCCGAGCCCGACTGGCTGGCGTCCCTCGCCTTCAAGAGCGACGGCTACTACAACGCGGCCAACCTGCCGCGCCCGGACATCGACGCCCTCGTCGAGCGGGGCGCCTCCTTCTATGACCTCGCCGCGCGCAAGCGCACCTACCTCGAGCTCAACGATCTCGTGCTCCGCGAGGCGTGGTTCGTCCCGCTCATCTATGGCGTGAACTACGCCGCGGCGCCGCTCAGGGTGCGGAACCTCGACCGCCTGATGGGGTGGGACGGCAAGATGAGCCTGCGCGAGATCTGGATCGCCGACCCATCTGCCAGCGAACCATGATCGCCGCCTCTGGAAGGTCAGCCTAGAAGGACCGTTTCGATGTGGCGCTACCTCCTGCGACGCCTGCTCCAGATGGTGCCGGTGCTGCTCATCGTGACGTTCCTGGTGCACGGGCTCATGCACGCCATCCCGGGGGACCCGGCGCGCGCCCTGGTCGGGCCCGGCGAGTCCCTCGACGAGGAGCAGCTCGAACTCATCCGCAGGGAACACAACCTCGACCGGCCGATCCCGGTGCAGTACGCCATCTGGCTCGGCAAGGCGGTCCAGGGCGATCTCGGCCGCTCCACGCAGAACCAGCGGCCCGTCGTGGAGGAACTCCGCACCCGGGCGGCCGTCACCCTGCAGTTCGGCGTCGTCGCCTGGATCATGGCCGTGCTGATCGCAGTGCCGGCCGGCATCGCCTCGGCCGTCTACCGGGGCCGCCCGATCGACTACGTGGCGACGGTGCTGTCCATCGGCGGGGTCGCGATCCCCAACTTCTGGCTCGGCATCATGGCGATCCTGCTGTTCGGGGTGACCCTGGGCTGGCTGCCGACGCAGGGCTACGTGGACATCTTCGAGGACCCCCTCGAGGGCCTCCGCTACATGATCCTGCCGGCGTTCGCCCTCGGCATCACGAGCAGCGCGATCATCATGCGCCAGAGCCGCTCCGCCATGCTCGAGGTGCTCGCGCAGGACTACGTGCGCACCGCCCGCGCCAAGGGGATGCGCGAGCGGGCGGTCATCTGGCGTCACGCCCTGCGCAACGCGCTGCTGCCCGTGGTCACGGTGTTCGGCCTGCAGACCGGACGCATCTTCGCCGGGGCGGTGGTCATCGAGACCCTCTTCGGCATACCCGGCATGGGGCAGTTCCTCGTGCAGGCCATCTTCATGCGCGACTTCCTGGCCGCCCAGGGCGCCGTGCTGCTGATGGCGCTCGCGGTGCTGGTGGCCAACCTCGTCACCGACGTCGCGTACGCGTGGCTCGACCCGCGGATCAAGTACGATGACCGATAGGGCATCCGCCGCGCCGGCGCCGGTCGAGTCCGCGACCGCGCACCACCGGCCCTCCGTCGACGTCGTCCTCAAGCTCGCGCGCATTCCCCAGGCCGTCTTCGGCGCGGTCGTCATCGTCCTGACCCTCTTCGCCGCGCTGTTCGCGCCGTGGGTCGTCCCGGTCGACCCGCAGGAGATGGACTTCGAGAACCTGCTCTCCGGCATGACGGCGGAGCACTGGCTCGGCACGGACCGCCTCGGCCGCGACACCCTCGCCCGGCTCATCGACGGCGCGCAGGTGGCGCTCATGGTGAGCGTCGGCGCGGTGGGCCTCGGGGTCGTGATCGGCGCCCCCCTGGGGCTCGTCTCGGTCTACTTCCGGGGACTGGTCGACGACATCGTCATGCGCGGGATGGACGCCCTCGTGGTGTTCCCGAGCCTGCTGATCGCGGTCGGGCTCGCGGCGGCCATGGGCGGCTCGCTCGCCACCGTGATCGTGGCCATCGGCATCGCCAACGTCCCCTGGATGGCGCGCATCGTGCGCAGCCAGGGCCTCACCATCCGGGAACTCGACTTCGTCGCGGCCGCCGAGGCCGGCGGGATGAGCCACGTGCGCATCATCTGGAAGCACATCCTCCCGAACAGCATCGCCCCGGTCATCGTGCAGGCGACGCTCTCCATGGGTTACGCGGTCCTCACCGAGGCGGCGCTCGGCTTCATCGGCGTCGGCGTGCAGCCGCCGACGCCCACGTGGGGCTCCATGCTGCAGCAGGCGTTCCCGATGCTCGACCGCCAACCGCTGCTGTCGATCGTCCCGGGCGTCGCCATCTTCCTGCTGGTGCTGGCGTTCAACTTCGTCGGCGACGCCCTGCGCGACGTGCTGGACCCGCGGCTGAAGGGCGTCATTCACTGACGAGCCGCGGCGCTGAAGACGGGTAACTTGGCGCACCACCGATCAAGACCTGACTGCAGCAGCATTATCCCCAAGGCTCGAAGGCGTACAGTTTCGAACGCGCGCACTTGGCGGAGGGATCCAATCCCGCGTCGTGACCATCCTCGCCCTGGCTCGAAACAAGTGATCACCCGCATCGAGATAGACGGCTTCAAGACTTTCGAGGACTTCAGCCTGGACTTGGGTCCGTTCATTGAGCCTGAAGCGTCCCGAGATTCATGTAGGCCGTTCGCCCCAAGGCTTGTGCGAGAGGACTGCGTTCTCTGTGGGAACGCGCCGGGCTTTCCTGTGGGTCGCCGGCCTCCGCGCCGCAACCGTCCCGATGAGCCCAAATGCGGGGCCGAGGGCCGATCGCACGTCAGAGCCAACCCGGCAGCGCTCGAAGCGATGGCGGCCGGTCTGGCCGCCCCTCAAGTCGCACCCGTCCGATACGCGAGCGCCCTCGCAATCTCGTCGAGCACGTCGTCCAGGCGCGCGCCAAGATCCTCGGCAAGGAAACGCAGGACGAGATAGCCGTTTTCCTGCAGCAACGCGTCCTTGCGGCGGTCACGCCGGTACGCGTCCGCATCCAGGTGTTGGGGACCATCGAGTTCGATTGCGATACGCGCATCCGCGGCGACGAAGTCCACTTCCATGTCGCCCCGTTCACGGAAAGGAATCGGCAGCCGGGCGTTCGGACGAAACCGACCGCGGGTGGCCGGATCGTCCTCCAGGCGCCGCAGCAGGAACGCCTCACTGGCGCTACGTACCCGAGCAGGGTCCGCGTCGTCGCTTTCCGCCTCGTCAGCGAGCTGCAGAAACAGGTTCGCCGCATGCGCATCGACGCCATCGCGCGCGAGCCGCGCGACGCTCGACTGATAGCGCTGCTTCCAGAGGTCGTAAGCCGGCAGACGCACGTCGGCAGGCCATCCCGGGACCGCACTCGCCGGCCGCTCTACCGAGTAATCCTGGGCCACGTAGGCAAGGCAGCGTCTCTCGAACATCCGTCCGAGCATGAGAACGTCGAGGTCCGCGTAGTCGAAGACGCGCAACTCGTGCTTGCCTTCGTGCAGTCTGTGCAACCGCCCGACGTACTGCGCGACGGTGCCGTGCCAGGAAACCGGCATGGTGAGGAAGAGTGTGTCGAGGTGCGGCTGATCGAACCCTTCGCCGACGAAGCGGCCCGTGGCGAGTACCACCTGCGACTCCCGATCCTCGCCGATTCGCGCAATCGCCGACGACAGCGCCCTCGGGGTCATGCCCCCGCGTAGCTCGACAACATCGAGTTCGGTTGCCGCAAGCCTGTCGGCCAGTTCGGTCAGGTGATCGACTCGTTCGGTCAGCACCAGCGGCGCCCGGCCGTCGCGCACCTCGTCCAGTACGTCCTGGCAGATGGCGGTGTTGCGCGTGTCGTCCTCCAACAACTGCCCGCACAAGCGCTGAAACTCCATCCGCGGATCGGCCTCGGGGTCGCCTCGCGGGAGAAACCCGGTGGGCCGCGCGATCACGCGGCGGGAAGGCCCTCGCCCGACCGCCTGAACGGGGCGCTCCGCGCGGTGGCGGATCGGTCCGCAGTGCAGAAACAGGATGGGATGATGGCCATCCTTGCGCGTGACCGTCGCGGTCAGACCAGTGAGGTACTTCGCCTTTGCACGACTTACCACCAACTCGAAACTCCGCGCCGGCACGTGGTGACATTCGTCGACGATCACGAAGCCGTACTCGGCGACACGGTCATCCACCTCGCCCTCTCTGACGAGACTCTGTATCAGGGCGACATCGACGACGCCCGAGAGTCTCTTGCGCCGACCACTGAGGCTTCCGAGCCGGTCCTTGCCCACGTCGAGGAACTCCGACAGTCGTTCGATCCACTGCTGCAGCAACTGCTCGCGATGCACCAGGACCAGCGTGTTGACTCCCCGTTGGGCGATCAGCCAGGCAGCGACCACGGTCTTGCCGAACGCCGTGGCCGCCGCCAGCACCCCCGTGTCGTGCTCGGCGAGGGCGCGAGCTGCCGACTCCTGATCCGGGCGCAGGTTGCCCCGAAAGCCCGCCGCCACGGGACGCCCGGAACACCTCTGGTCCCTCGTCGTAGTCGCGACGCCCAGTGCCTCGAGCGACGCCTCCACCGCCTCGAGACAGCCACGCGGCAAGCCCAGGTAGCTCGGGCCGTCCTCGACGCAGTCGACGACTCTGGGCTTGCCGTAAGTGGACAGGCGCATGGCTTGCGCACGGTGGAAGTCGGGGTTCTGGAACGCGCCCAGGCGCATCAGGCGAGCGATCAGTCCGGGCGGCAAGCCCGCCTTGGCGACGTACACGCGATCCCCAAGCACCAGTTCGACTTGCGCGGGGAGCGTGCCGACGATGGGCACAACGGGTTGCCGCCGCGACGGCGGCGCCGACCATGGCGCCAGCGCGAAGGCGTCCTCCTCGGCGACGGCCGGCACACCCACAACCCGACCGGTACGCTCCGCCGCTCCCACCAGCGACTCCGCCCTCGCCGGCGACATCCTCGGAAGCTCGGCGAGGAACGCCCATTGATCCGGCATCGGCTTCAGGTCGCAGTCCACAAAGACGCTGTTGCCGCTACGCCGCGGTCCCGCTTGCAGGGGCAACGCGATCAGGTTGCCGAAACCACCGCGCGGGAGAGTGTCCTGACTCGGGAAGAAGCGGTCATACGAACGGAATCCCAGGTCGGGACGTTGATCCATCGCCTCGGTGAGCAACATCGCCCCCAGGCGTCGCGCAACGGCGGCGGGCAGGGCGTGGCCAAAGAAGATCCAGACGTGGCCGCCGTTCCCCGAACGGGAACGCTCCAGCGCCGCGGGGACGTCGTTCGACGCGCACGCTTCGAGATAGGCCAGCGCGTCGGGCGCCCAGCTGGGGCCGTCGAAGTCAGCCGCCAGCAAGTGGCAGGTCTCGTCCGGCAACATGGGGTAGACGCCCATCACGAACGGCTTGCCGCGGTCGTCGACACCGGACAAGTGCCAACGTGTTTCCCTTTCCGTAACGGCCAGAAAGCCACGATTGGAGCATTGCGCGCACTTGATGCGCGGCTTGCCGCAGACGCCGGGCACCCATTCGTTGGCGCAGGCAGGCGCGTAACCGGACCGGCCCGACGCGCGGCTCTCGAATCTTCGCGGATAGATGTCCTCGCGGCCCCGGAAGAGCGAGCGAAAGAGCGCGATCTTGCGCTCCGGAGACGATTGGCGAGCGACGTCGGGAAAGCTCATGGACTCCACCTCGCGGCCAGTATCCGTGCGCGCTACTTCCGCGATCAAGCTGACATTGTCGAGGATCGGGCCGGGAGGTACAGTACCGGCATGGCCGAGCCTCTTGCATCGACCGGACGCCTTCGCCCCCTGTTGGGCATGGGTAGCCGCGGTTCGCTGGTTCTCACCGTAACCGGCGATGAGCCGGAGGCCCTGCGTGCACAGGTCGAGACTTTTGGGGATGGATTCCACAAGGTCTGCTTCGATCTTGCCAAGGGCTTCGCGGAGTTCATGTCTCCGAGCCAGGCGCACGAGTTCACTTCTCGGGATGTCCGTGACGTGATCATGGCGTTTTGCCACGCCCAGGACATCGCCGTCGTGGACATGGGCGCGACCACGGTGCGAGCGCCGGACGGCGCAGCCCGCGGCGACCCCGACGAGTCGTTTCTGGTCGGCGAACGCGCCGCCCGATATCGCGATGTCGAGGCGGAACGGGGTACGGAGGCCGCGGACGCATACATCGAGGGCAAGCCGCCGGACATCGCCGTCGAAGTCGAGCACACATCACACAGGGCCGAGAAGGCCCGAATCTATCGGGAGAGCGGCGTCGGCGAGCTCTGGGACTTGGGGACCCCTCGCGCGGGCGCGCCACCCGTCATCCACGACCTGCAAGCGGCGGGAGGCCCCCGCCCCCGCTCCGCATCCCGCTTCCTTCCCGACGTGCGGGCGGATCGGCTGCCCAACGCCATCGCCACGTTGAAACAGCTAGGCGGACCGTATGGCTTTGTCGCCAGCCACGCCCGCGGCGAACCCGTCGCCCGCACCCTCCTGGCCGCCTTGCGCGGCGCCCCCACGGAGCGACCGGACGGTCCCTGACCCTCAGATCCGCCGTATGCGGTCGTACCCCTGCAGGTCACCATTCGTTCTACGCGGCGGGGCCTGCCTCGGGGCTGGAGGAGCGCTTGTTCGAGTGACCTTTGCTACGTCCGCGTCCGTTCAGCCCGTCTCGAGCTTGGCCTTGAGACCTTCATGAGCCGCTCATTCTCGAGCTGCGGGTCTGTGATTTCATTGCACCGGTTGACCACCCACGTCCGTTGGACGTGCCAAATCGATCGCCTTCAGCACCCGCGGCGGCGACAGCGGCAACTCCGTCATCCGCACCCCCACCGCCCGACTCACCGCATTGCCCACCGCCGCGAGCGGCGCAACGATGGGCGTCTCCCCCACCCCCCGAACGCCATACGGATGGTTCGCGTTCGGCACCTCGACGATCTCGGTGTGGATCATCGGCAGGTCGGACGCCACCGGAACGCGGTAGTCCAGGAAGCCTGGATTGTCCAGGACGCCCCGGTGGTCGTAGATGTACTCCTCGTTCAACGCCCAGCCGATGCCCTGGGCGGCGCCGCCCTGCATCTGGCCCTCCACGTAGTCCGGGTGGACGGCCTTGCCGGCATCCTGGATCGCCGTGAACCCGACGACGGTCGCCCGTCCCGTCTCGCGGTCGAGGTGAACGTCGGCCAGGTTGACCGAGAAGGACGGACCCGGCCCCTGGGCATTGAGCGACGCGCGGCCGGAAACAGGCCCGCCCGTGCGCGGCGCGCTACGTGCCAGGTCCCGGAGCGAGAGTGGCTCCACCTCCAGGTTGACGCCTTCCACGGGCCGCGCCTCGCCGTCGGCCCACTCGACCTGGTCCACGCCGATGTCCCACGTGGCCGCCGCTCGGGCGCGGAGTTCCGCGATCACGCTCTCGCAGGCGCGAATCACGGCCATGCCCGTGGCGAAGGTGGTGCGGCTGCCGCCGGTGGTGGCGCAGTAGCCGGTGCTGTCCGTGTCCGCGACGCGCACGCGGATGCGCTCGTACGGGATACCGAGCGTCTCGGCGGCCATCAGCGCCATCGACGCGCGGCTGCCGCCGATGTCGGGATTGCCTTCGACCACCTGCACCATGCCGCGGTCGGTGACGTGGACCTCGGCGCTCGACTGGTTGCCGCCGTTGAACCAGAAGCCGACGGCGACGCCGCGGCTCTCGTTCTCGCCAAGGGGCTTCGCGTAGTTCGGGTGCCGCTTCGCGGCGGCCAAGCAGTCGCGCAGCCCGATTGCGCCGAAGACGGGACCGTAGGCGGCGCGCGTGCCCTCCGCCGCGGCGTTCTTCATGCGGAAGTCGATGGGGTCCATGCCCATCCGCGTGGCGAGTTCGTCGATCACGGATTCGCCCGCGAACATCGACTGCGGAGCGCCCGGCGCGCGGTACGCGGCGACGCGCGGGCGGTTCACCACCACTTCGTAGCCCTCGATCAGGACGTCGTCCACGTCGTAGGGCGCGAAGATGCACATCGAGCCCGCGCCGAGCGGGCTGCCGGGATAGGCGCCGGATTCGTAGATGAGCTTCGCGTACATCGCGACGATCCGGCCGTCCGACGTGCAGCCGATCTTCACGGTGTTCACGGTGCCGGAAGCCGGGCCGGTCGCGCGGAACACTTCCTCGCGGGACATCACCATCTTCACCGGGCGGCCGCACTTCTCGGAGAGCTTCACCGCGAGCGGCTCGAGGTAGACCGTGGTCTTGCCGCCGAAGCCGCCGCCGATCTCGCTCGGGATGACGCGGATGTCGCCGGAGTCCATGCCAAGCACCATCGCGGTGAGTTCCCGCACCGCGAAGTGCCCCTGCGTGCAGCACCAGACCGTGGCCGTGCCGTCCTCGCCGTAGTTGCCGACGCAGGCGTGGGGCTCGATGTAGCCCTGGTGGACCATGGGCGTCACGAACGTCCGCTCCACCACCATGTCCGCGTCGGCGAAGCGCGCATCGGCGTCGCCCTTCGAGATCACCGACTTCTTCGAGACGTTCGACGGGGTCGCCGGCGTCTCTTCGAGCCCCTCCGTGAACATGTCCTCGTGAAGGACGGGCGCGTCCGGTTCCATCGCCTCGAGTACGTCCGTGACGGGCTCGAGCACGTCGTAGTCGACCGCGACCAGATCGACCGCCAGCTCGGCGATGCGCGGGGAGACGGCGGCCACCGCGGCGACCGGGTGACCGTGGAAAAGCACCTTGCCGCTCGCCATGAGGTTCTCGGTGAACGCGCGGCGCCCGGCACGGAAGCCGCTCCGGTCCGGGAAGTCCGCCGCGGCGATCACGGCGAGCACGCCGGGCAGCGCTTCCGCCTTCGACGTGTCGATCCCGCGGATCCTCGCGTGCGCGTGCGGACTGCGTACGACCTTGCCGGTTACCATGCCGGGCATCGCCCAGTCCGCCCCGAACTCCGCGCGGCCGGTCACCTTGTCGACGCCGTCCGGGCGCACCGGGCGCGTGCCGATGTACTTCAGTCCGCCGTTGTCAGCCATCCCCGCTCCCCCGCCGATCCGTGGAAGCCCGCGAGTCTGAACGATGCGCGCCCCGGCGGGCAAGCGAGCAGCGCCGGTGGTCGCATTCCCGGTCCAGTCGCGGTTTCATGGCGGTTTCCTTCGACCCCGAGGCGCCTCCATGCCAACGCGAACCACCCTCGCAGCCGCCGCGCTGCTGGCCGTCCCCCTGCTGTTGCTGTCGGTGCATGCGGACGTATCCGCCGAGCGGCTGACCCGGCTCGATGCCTTCCTGGAAGCGTACGTCGCCGACGGCAAGCTCCCGGGCGCCGTGCTGCAGGTCACGCACGATGGCGAGGCGGTCTACCACCGCGCCGCCGGGCACCGGGACATCGAAGCCGGCGCACCCATGCAGCCCGACACGATCTTCCGCATCGCGTCCATGTCGAAGGCGGTGGTCAGCGCCGCGGTGATGGTGCTGCAGGAACGGGGCACGCTCGTCATCGGCCAGCCGGTGGGCGATTTCCTCCCCGAGTACGCGCAGACGACCGTGGCGGTCCCTGCAGAGGACGGCGCGTACGACATCGTCGACGCCGAGCGCCCGATCACCATCCGCGATCTCCTCACGCACACCGCCGGCATCGGCTACGGCTACGGTCCCGCCGCGGACCGGTGGCGGGAGACGGGGCTCCAGCACTGGTACTTCGGCCATCGCGACGAGCCCATCCGCGAGACCGCGCGGCGCATGGCGGCCATGCCCATGGACGCGCAGCCCGGCGAACGGTTCGTCTACGGCTACAACACGGACATCCTGGGGGCGCTCGTCGAGGCCGCGAGCGGACAGCCCCTCGACGCGTTCCTGCGGGCGGCGATCTTCGACCCCCTCGGCATGGAGGACACTTCGTTCTACCTCCCGCCCGCCAAGGCGGACCGCCTCGCGACCGTGTACTCGCGCACCGAGGACGGCGACCTCGTCCCGGCGGACGCCGACACGCCCTTCCACGGCCAGGGCCACTACATGGAGGGCCCGCGCGCCAGTTTCTCCGGCGGCGCCGGGCTGCTGTCCACGACGGCCGACTACACGCGCTTCCTCGAGGCCCTGCGGCGCGGCGGACCGGTCCTGGGCCGCAAGTCCGTGGAATCGATGACGGTGAATCACCTGCCGGGCGACCTCGCGGGCCTCCTGCCAGGCTCCGGCTTCGGGCTCGGCTTCGCGGTCCTATCCGATCTCGGCGCCGCGGGCGAGCCCGGCTCGGTCGGCGAGTACTCCTGGGGCGGCGCGTATCACACGCGGTACTGGGTGGACCCGGTCGAGGAGCTCACGGTCGTCTACATGACCCAGGTCCTGCCCGCACCCGGCCTCGACGACTTCGCGAAGGTCCGGGCGCTGATCTACCAGGCCGTGAAATGACCCCTGACCGGGCGGTCGGCGTGCTATCTTTGCGCGCCCAGCCATCCACAGGGGAGCCACCGGGAGGCGCATCATGGGTACCGTACTGACTGCCGACGACTTCGCCGGGGCGCGCGCCGTCCAGTCCGCCACGCTGAAGGAACTCGGCGTCGCGCCGATCTGCATGGCGCCGGGAGAAGAGGACGCCGGCCATAGCCACACGGTCGTCGAGGAGATCGTCATCGTCCAGAAGGGCGAGGGCCGGATCCAGATCGAGAACGAGACCTACGATCTCTGTCCGGGGTCCGTCGCGGTGGTCCCCGCCGGCCAGTTCCACGCCATGTGCAATTCCGGCAAGGAGAACTTCGAGGCGGTCGCGATCTTCAACTCGAACTTCGACCGCGAGGCCGTCGTCCTGAAGACGCGCGAGGAACACTTCGGCGAGGACTCCGGAAGCAAGGAGCCCGACGAGATGGACGTCGATGCGCTGAAGGCCGAGCTCTCGGAACTCGGGAAGACGGTGCGCAAGCTCCAGAGGAAACTCGCCAAGTAACGGCGACGTGATGTGGGGGACGGGGTTGTCCCTGCGCACCCCCTTGGGCGCCCCCCGGGTAGGTAGGGTGCGGCTGCCTGGGTTCTCGCGGCGGGTCTTGTTTTCGGCTTGGCCGGGTGCGGTGGTGACGTCGATCCGGCGCTGCCGGCGGTTGCGGACGCGTTCCTGGGCCCGGCGCGGCGGCCACTTCCGTCGCCAACACGTCTAGAGCGAGGTTCAAGGGCCGAAGAGTGCGCGCCCCGAGGGGAGCGGTGGACCGGAAGAGCGGAGCGCCGCGCGAGGGGACGCGTCAACAACGATCAACGCAAGGCTGGCCTGGGAGCGGAGCGATGCGGATGGCCTTGGCGACGAAGAGCGATCTGGACGCGCTCGAGTCGCGTCTGGAGACTGCCATTGTCGAGAAGCTCGCCACGCAGCAGCGGTGGTTTGTCGGCACGGTGGTCGCGGCGACCGGTCTGCTGGTCGCTCTGAGATTCTGGGGCTGACGGGGATCGGCGTCGGCGCGGCGATTCGGGGCTTCGGGTTCCGCTCTCCAAAAGGAAAGGGACCATTGCCGGATTAACGGACGGATCCTGAAGCACGTCACAAACATCGACGGGCTGTGCTCCGGGGTTGTCCCGCCCCTACGGTCCCGTTATCTCCGGTCGGACCAACTCCTCGTACTCCTCGGGGCCGATCCCGAGTTCCTCCCGCAGCACTTCCGCGCTGTGCTCGCCGAAGCACGGCGAGTGGGTCATGGGCGGCGTCGAGGCGTCGCGCAAGACCCAGGGCGCCGACGCCAGATGGTGCGTGCCCGTCTCCGGGTGCGTCACCGGGACCATGAAACCGCGTTCCAGGAACTGCGGGCAGGGATCGGCGTAGATCCGCTGGAAGGACTCGACCCGGGCCGCCGCCGCACCGAGGCGGGTGAACTCCGCCACCGCCTCCAGGGCGTCCCGCGCAACGCACCACTCGGCGACGAGTGCGTCGACTTCCGCCTCGTTCGCCTTGCGCCCAACCTCGAGCCGGAACCTGGCATCGTCGACGCCCAGACGGTCGGCGACCGCGCCCCAGACCGCATCGCTCTCGACGCCGACCGCGACCCACTCCCCGTCGCCGGCGCGATAGACGCCGTGCGGCGCGCACCGGGGATGGCGGTTGCCGCTCGGGCGGCGCACGGCCCCGTTGGCGTCGAACTCCATGATCGCGTCGCCGACCTGCACCGCCACGGCCTCGATCATCGCCGCGTCGACCCGCTGGCCGACGCCCGTCAGAGCCCGGTGATGTAATGCGGCGAGGATCGCGGCCGCGAAGTAGTAGCCGGAGATCGGGTCCGGGATCAGCCCGCCGGTGTTCGCGGCCCGGTCCCGGTCGTAGCCGTGGATCGACGATAGCCCCGACATCGGTTCGGTCGTGAACCCGTTGGCCGGGTACTCCGCGAACGGCCCGCGCGTCCCGTACCCGGAGACGGAAGCGAAGACGATGTCCGGCTTCACCGCGCGCAGGCTCTCCAGCGTGACGCCCCAGTTCGGCATCACGTGCGGACTGAAGTTGTCGGCGACGACATCGAACCGGGGCACCATTGCCCAGAAGATCTCCTTCCCCCGCGGGTGGGTCATGTCCAGCGTGATCGCGCGCTTGTTCATGTTGACGGAGTTGTACATGCCGTTGGTGTTGAGGCGGCTCTGCTCGATGTCGTCCCGGCGCACCGCTGGCGGGATGGGCGCACCGGCGCCGCGCCAGACGTCCGGCCGGCTGCGCGATTCGATCTGCACGACGTCCGCCCCGAGGCGGGCCAGCAACTCGGTGCCGAAGGTTCCCGCCCACGCCTGGGTGAACGCGAGCACGCGCAGCCCCGCTAGCCCGGATTTCTCACCAGGGAAGTAGTTGAGGCCGCGTTCCCGTTGTAAAATGCAGTTGTGACAGACACTTACGGAACGAGGAGACGCAGCCTCATGGGAACGGAGTGTAGCGCAGCGCAGTTGGAGTTTGGAG
>JAJDVW010000108.1 GCA_022825925.1 Pseudomonadales bacterium
ACCATCTCGCGGGTCAGGGCCGGCTGGTTGCCGTAGGCCATCGAGTAGACGACTCCGGCGCTGCGTGCCTCGGCCGCGAGGAGAGGGCCCGCAAGCACGTCGGCTTCCACGTTCACTTGCATGGAAGTACGCATCCGCCGAAGGGGGGAACGCCAACACTTCCTTACGCGTCAGCGGCCGAGGGAGCTTCCCCGGCTGAAGGCTCTTATGGAACGAGACTAACGCAACGCCGGGGCTCGCCGGATCGGCGACCTGTCCCTTTCGGTCGACCTCAACAACGATGCCGTGGTCACCGAACCCTGACGTGCCGATGTCGCCGAAGCTCCCGGCGTTTAGCGCGGTGCGTTACGGTTCGGACCACCGCAAACCGGCGCACCCGAATCAGCGCCCCGGACAGCTCGCGCAGATGGCGTAGACGTGGCCGGGGTCGTTCAGGGCATGCAGTTCCTCCACGCCGGCGAGGGCGCGGCGGATCCAGTGTCCCGCCGCCGATTCGGCGAACCCGAGGTTATCCGCGAAGCGCATGAGCAACTGCTCCCCGGGGGAGAGTTCCTTCTCCATCAACGCGATGCCGTAGTCGTCGAGTTCGGCGAGCTTCGCCGCCGCCTCGACCGCCCGCTCGAGGTCCCCCAGGCCGTCCACCAGCCCGAGTTCGAGCGCCTTGCGGCCGGTCCACACGCGTCCCTGCCCGATCGCGTCGACATCCTCCACCGACATGTCCCGTCCGCGGGCCACGAGGTTGAGGAAGCGCTCGTAGATGTGGTCCACGCTCGCCTGCAGGATGGTGCCCATGCGGTCGCTCACGCCCGAGAAGATGTCGTACGAGTCGGAGAGGGCGGTGCTCCCGACACCGTCGCGGGTGACGCCGATCGACGAGAAACTCTCCTCCAGGGAGGGGACCATCGAGAAGACGCCGATCGACCCCGTGATGGTGGTCGGCGACGCCCAGATCTCGTCCGCCGTCGCGGAGATCCAGTAGCCGCCCGACGCCGCCACGCCGCCCATCGAGGCCACCACCGGCTTGCCCGCCGTCTGCGCGAGTTCGAGTTCCTGGCGGATCACTTCGGAGGCGAAGGCGCTGCCGCCGGGCGAGTCGACGCGCAGCACGATGGCCTTGACGGAATCGTCCTCCCGCGCGCGCCTGATCAGCCGCCCGGTCGAGTCCGACCCGACGCTGCCGCGGGACCGATCCCCCATCTGGATCGCGCCTTCCGCGACGACCACGGCGATCCGGTCCCCCGATTTCGGCAGCTCCGGCCCCGTGGCGACCAGGTATCTCGAGAACGCCGTGCGGGACAGGTCCTCGGCGTCCTCCTCGCCGACTTCGGCGGCCAGTCGCTCCCGCAGCGCTTCCGGGGTCAGCAGTTCGTCGACCAGGCCGTGTTCGAGAGCGGCGCGCGCCGGGTCCCCGCCGACCTCCCCCAGGAGCACGTCGTACTCGTCGGCGAAACGCCGGAAGGCCTCGGGCGTCATGTTCCGGTTCTCCGCGACGCTGTTCACGTAGCTGTCCCACAGGTCGGTGACCAGCGCCAGGTTGGCCTCGCGCGCCTCCGGCGACATGTCCGGACGCGTGAATGGCTCGACCGCGGCCTTGTAGGTGCCCACGCGGAACACGTGCACGTTGACCTTGAGCTTGTCGAGCAGTCCGGAGTAGTAGTCGCGGTACATCCCGTACCCGGGCAGGACCACCTGTCCGAGCGGATGCAGGTAGACCTCGTCGGCGAAACTCGCCAGGTGGTAGCGGTCCTGGGTGTACAGCTCGCTCGAGGCGATCACCTTCTTCCCTGCGTCCTGGAAGGCGCGGATCGCGGCGCCCAGCGATTCGACGTGCGCCGCGCTCACGTACAGGAGGTCCGAGAGGTCCAGCGCGAGCACGGCGACCCGGTCGTCGGAGGTCGCCCGGTCGATCGCCCGCAGCAGGTCCGCGGCGGCGACCTGGCCCGACCCGCCGACGCCGAGCAACGCCGGCACGGGATCCGGAGTACCCGTCTGCTCGACGATGGCGCCCTTGGGAGCCACCACGAGCGCGGTGTCGTCCGGTACGTCGACGCCTCCGCTGCCTCCCATCACCAGGGCGGCGAAAAAGGCCAGCAACAGCAGGCCCACGAACAGGTTGGCGATGGCCATCCGGAGGAACGCGAACGCGCGGGCAACGCCCGCGAAGAATCCGCGCATCGTGTTTCTTAGGGACATGGAGCACCGTGGCGTAAGCGGGGACCCTGCATTTTCAGGGGTCGCCGCGCGGCCCGCAAGCCGGCGGCGGCGCTCCATCGCAAGGCGGCGTTGCGGCGCTGCCCGCAGTCCCGATACGGCGGGCGGCCCGGTCGTTTCCGCTAAGATGGGCCGATGCGCGACGGCATCCTGTGGACCTGGCCGGAACTCTGCAAGGCGCTCGGCGCGAACCCGGTGGACGGACCCGCCGTCCGCGGCGTCGACATGGACTCGCGCAAGCTCGCTCCCGGCGACCTCTTCATCGCGCTGAGCGGGGATCCCGGACCGAGATTCCCCGGCGCGCGGCCTTCCCCGCGCGACGGCCACGACTTCCTCGAAGCGGCGTACGCCGCCGGCGCCGCGGGCGCGCTGGTGCATCGCGAAATGCCCGGCGGAGGTCCCCGCCTCGTCGTCCGGGACACCCTCGACGCGCTGTGGGACCTGGGCCGGGCGGCGCGAACGCGGACCTCCGCGCGCGTGGCCGCGATTACCGGGAGCAGCGGCAAGACGACCGCCAAGACGTTCCTCGCCCAGGCGCTGGGGGCGTTCGCGACGCCGGGCAGCCTGAACAACCACCTCGGCGTGCCGCTGTCCCTCGCCCGCACGCCCGCCGACGCGCGTTTCGCGGTCTACGAGATCGGTACCAGCCACCGTGGAGAGATCGCGCCCCTGTCGCGACTGGCCCGCCCGGACGTGGCCGTGGTCCTGAACGTGCACCCCGCGCACATCGAGTTCTTCGACGGGATCGACGCACTGCGGCGCGAGAAACTCTCCATCGCCGAAGGACTGCGGGCCGACGGCACGCTCGTGTGCCTCGACGCGCTGGACCGGACGGGCGTCGATCCCGCCACAGGCGTGATCACCTTCGGCGAGGACGCTCGCGCCGACGTGCGCCTGGCCGGTTTCGACGGGCGCCGGGCGACCATCGCCACACCCTCTGGGACAGTATCGGCGGAGGTCCCCGGAGGCGGAATGCACCGGGCTCTCTCGCTTACCGCCGTGGCCGCGGTGCTCGTAGCCCTCGGCGAAGATCCGGGCAGGGTGGCGGACATGCCCGACGACGCGGTTCCGGCCGGCCGTGGCAACCGCGTCGAGGCGGGGCAAGTCACCCTCATCGACGACAGCTACAACGCGAATCCGGCCAGCATGGCCGCCGCGCTGCGCGACCTCGCGGAACAGCAGGCGGAGGGCCGGACGGTCGCACTCCTCGGGGAGATGCTCGAGCTGGGCCAAGACTCCGAGCGGCTGCATGCCGCCCTGGTCCCGCTATGCGCACGGATCGACCGGGTCCTTTGCGTCGGAGCCGGGATGCGGGGGCTCCATGACCGCCTCGAACCGGAGCGCCGGCTCGGGTTCGTCGAGTCCCCCGACGCCCTCGACGCCGTCGCGCTCACCGCCGTACTCGAACCCGGCGATGTCGTGCTGCTGAAGGGCTCCAATCGGGTGTTCTGGGCGCGCGACTTCGCGGCGCGGCTGCGCGATGCCCTGCATGCCCGTGCGGTATGATGGCCCCGTGCCATACGCGGTGCGACGCGTACTCCGGAACTTGAGATGATCGTTGACGCCCAGGGGCGCCGTTTCCGCAACCTCCGGGTGAGCCTCACCGCCGCCTGCAACTACGCGTGCACGTACTGCGTGCCCGACGGCAAGCGCCTGCAGGCCGCCGAACGCGAACTCTCCGGAGAGGGCCTCGTCCGGGCCGTGCGTTTGCTCATCGAAGCCGCCGGCATCGAGAAGCTCCGGATCACCGGCGGCGAACCGCTGCTCTCGCCGAAGTTCGACGTCTTCCTGCCGGCGGTCATGGCGCTGCCCCTGACCGACGTCGCGGTCACCACGAACGGCCAGTTCCTGCTGCGCAAGGCGCCGCTGATCGTCGAGGCGGGCCTGAAGCGCGTCAACGTGAGCCTCGACACCCTCGACGCCGCCCGCTTCCGGCACATCGCCCGTTCCGGCGACCTCGCCACCGTGCTGGCCGGCATCGACGCCATGCTCGAGGCCGGGCTCAAGGTGAAGGTCAACATGGTGCCAATGCGGACCGCCAACGCCGACCAGATCGTGCCCATGCTCGACTACTGCCTCGACCGCGGCATCGAGCTGCGCTACATCGAGCTGATGAACATGGGGCACCTGAAGTTCGACGCCCGCTACGAGCGCGACTTCATCGGCATGGACGACATCCTCGGCGCCATCGGCGAGTGCTACGAGTTCACCCGCACCGACGCCCCGTACGACTCGACATCGATCCGCTATCGCGTCCCGGGGCGCGGCCACTTCGGCATCATCGCGAACGAGAGCGAGCCCTTCTGCAGCTCCTGCACGCGCCTGCGCCTCTCGTCCAACGGCCTCCTCTACGGGTGCCTGTCGAACGCCCGCCACCACGACGTCCGCGATCTCCTCGAGGCGCCCGAGCACCTCGCCCTGATGCGGCTGCAGAGCGTGCTCACCCGGGCCCTCGGCGACAAGCAGTCGGTGTTCACGGGCGAGGTGACCGTCATGAAGTTCATCGGCGGGTGAACTCCGCGCCGGCATGAGCAACGCCTTCCGGGCGCTGCTCGACGCGGCCGGCGACCGCAAGCTGCCCCCGGTGCACGCCTGGCGCCCCGCACGCGTCGGCGACATCGACATCCGCATCGCGCTCGACGGGCGCTGGTTCCACGAAGGCGCGGAGATCAGGCGGGAGCGCCTGGTCGCGCTTTTCTCCACCGTGCTCCGGCTGGACGACGACGGCTACTGCCTGGTCACGCCGGCGGAGAAACTCCGGATCGTCGTGGAGGATGCGCCGTTCCTGGCGGTCGACATGGAGTCCGACGGGGCAGGGCGCGCGCGGCGCCTGCTCTTCGTGACCAACGTCGGCGACCACGTGCTCGCCGACGCGGCGCACCCGGTCGAGGTCGAGGACCGCGCCGGCGAGCCACGCCCCTACCTGACCGTCCGCGACGGACTGCGCGCCCGACTGACGCGCAGCGTCTTCTACCGGCTCGTGGACCTCGGAACGCCCGCGGGCGACGAACTGGAAGTCTGGAGCGCCGGCAGCCGGTTCGCGCTGGGCAGGATCGCCTCGTAGCGCCCCATGGCCGGCCCTACATGTTCGGGTAGTTCGGCCCGCCGGTGCCCTCGGGCACCACCCAGTGGATGTTCTGCGCCGGGTCCTTGATGTCGCAGGTCTTGCAGTGCACGCAGTTCTGGGCGTTGATCTGGAAGTGCGGCGCGCCGTCCTGTTCGACCACCTCGTAGACGCCCGCGGGACAGTACCGCTGCGCCGGTTCGTCGAACATCGGCAGGTTGTCGCGGATGGGCAGGTCCGGGTCCTTGAGGGTCAGGTGGCAGGGCTGGTCCTCCTCGTGGTTGGTGTTCGAGAGGAACACCGAGGAGAGCTTGTCGAACGATAGCACGCCGTCCGGCTTCGGGTAGTCGATCGGCTTCGCGTCGGCGGCGGGCCTGAGCTGCGCGTGGTCGGGATGCGACTCCTCGAACGTGAAGCCCATGCGCCCGCGGGCGATGCGCTGGTCGAACCAGGCGTAGGCGGCGCCGGGCAGGGTCCCGAGCCGATGGACCATCGGGGCCACGTTGCGGGAGCGGTGGAGTTCCTCGAAGAGCCACGAGTTCCTGAAGCGGTCGTCGAAGTCCCCGAGTTCGTTCCCGGCTTCCCCGCGCCCGAGCCCGTCGAACACCGTCTCCGCCGCGAGCATCCCCGACTTCATGGCCGTGTGGGAACCCTTCACCTTGAGCTGGTTGAGGAAGCCGGCGTCGTCGCCGATCAGCATGCCGCCCGGGAAGGTCGTCTTCGGCAACGCCTGCAGGCCCCCCTTGATGACGGCCCGCGCCCCGTAAGCGACCCGCGTGCCGCCCTCGAGCGCGTCGGCGACCACCGGGTGATGCTTGTAGCGCTGGAACTCGTCGAAGGGACTGAGGTGGGGGTTGCGATAGGACAGGTCGACGATCAGTCCGACGGACACCTGGTGGTTCTCGAGGTGGTAGAGAAAGGCGCCGCCGCCCGTCCCGCGGATCGCCGTGTGGCCGAGGGGCCAGCCGAGCGTGTGCACGACCCGGCCCGGAACGTGCCGCTCCGGGTCGACGTCCCAGATTTCCTTGAGCCCGATGCCGTAGTGCTGCGTCCCCGCCGCGAGACCGTAGCGGGCCATCAGTTCCTTGCCGAGGTGCCCGCGGCAGCCTTCCGCGAACAGCGTGTACGGGGCGCGCAGCTCGAACCCCGGCTGCCAGGCGGCCTTTCGCTCGCCGGCGGCCGAGACGCCCATGTCACCCGTGGCGACGCCGACGACGCGCTCGCCCTCGTAGAGCACCTCCGATGCGGCGAACCCCGGGAAGACGTTGACCCCCAGCGCCTCGGCCTGCTCGCCCAGCCAGCGGCAGAGGTTGGCGAGGGAGAGTGCGTACTTGCCCTCGTTGCGCATGTCCACGGGCAGGGCGAAGCGGGGCGCCTTGAGCCGGTTCCTGTCGTTCGGCAGGTAGTAGAAGAGGTCTTCGGTCACGGGGTTGTCGAGCGGCGCGCCGCGCTCGGCCCAGTCCGGGAACAGCTCGTCGAGGGCGCGCGGCTCGAAGACCGCGCCCGAGAGGATGTGCGCGCCGATCTCGGAACCCTTCTCGACGAGGCAGACGGAAACCTCCCTGCCGGACGCTTCGCCGAGCTGCGCCAGCCGGATCGCCGCCGCGAGCCCCGCCGGGCCTCCCCCGACGACCACGACATCGAAATCCATCGACTCACGCTGCGCTTCGGACACGGGGACTCCTCGGCAAAACCGCGATCGGCAGTATAGCAACGCGGAAGGTGGCTCCTCCTGGGTGCCCGGCGGTTGTCGCACCGGGTCCAAACGGGGAGAATACCGCGCTCGCCGCGGCACCCCCGAAGCGTACGAGGAGCTCATGAAAGTACTGGTCCCCGTGAAGCGCGTCGTCGACGCCAACGTCAAGGTGCGCGTGAAACCGGACGGCACCGGCATCGATCTCGCCAACGTCAAGATGGCCGTCAACCCGTTCTGCGAGATCGCCATCGAGGAGGCGGTGCGGCTCGTCGAGGCGGGCATCGCCGAGGAAGTGATCGCCGTGTCCGTCGGCGGTACGGCATGCCAGGAACAGCTCCGCACCTGCCTCGCGCTCGGCGCCGACCGGGCCATCCTCGTCGAGACGGACGAGGACCTGCAGCCGCTCGCCATCGCGAAGATCCTGCAGGCCGTCTACGAGCAGGAAACGCCCGGGATCGTCATCTTCGGCAAGCAGAGCATCGACGGCGACAACGGCCAGACGGGCCAGATGTTCGCGGCGCTCACCGGCCTCGCCCAGGGGACCTTCGCCTCGGAGCTCACCGTCGCGGACGGCAGGGCGCAGGTGGTCCGCGAGGTCGACGGCGGCCTGCAGACCGTGTCCCTCTGCCTGCCGATCGTCGTCACGACGGACCTCAGGCTCAACGAGCCGCGCTACGCCTCGCTGCCCAACATCATGAAGGCGCGGAAGAAGCCGCTCGACGTCACGACCCCGGACGCGCTCGGCGTGGACGTGGCCCCGCGTTTCGAGGTGCTCAACGTCGAGCCGCCCCCGGGGCGGTCCGCAGGCGTCGTCGTCGAGTCCGTCGATGATCTCGTGGAAAAACTCAAGAACGAAGCAAAGGTGATTGAATAATGGGCATTCTTGTCGTCGCGGAACACGACAACCAGGCGCTGCGACCGGTCACGCTGAACGTCCTCGCCGCGGCGCTCGAAATCGGTGGCGAGATCGACCTGCTGGTCGCGGGCGAGAACTGCGGCGCGGTCGCCGACGCCGCGGCTTCGGTGCCGGGCATCGCCCGCGTGCTGTGCGCGGATCATCCCGCCTACGCGCACCATCTCGCCGAGAACATGGCCCTGCTCGTCGCCGAACTCGGCTCGGACTACGACCACATCCTCGCGGCCCACACGACGACGGGCAAGAACTTCCTGCCCCGCACGGCCGCGCTTCTTGACGTCGCGATGATCTCCGACATCGTCGGCGTGGACAGCCCCGACACCTTCAAACGCCCGATCTACGCCGGCAACGGCATCGCCACGGTCAGGTCGGACGACGCGAAGAAGGTCCTGTCGGTGCGCGGCACGGGCTTCGACCCCACGCCCGGGGAGGGCGGAAGCGCCGCCGTCACGGCAGTGGCGAGCGTGCATGACGCGGGCCTCTCCGAGTTCGTGGGCGAAGAGCTCGCGAAGTCCGAACGCCCGGAACTGACCGCCGCCCGGGTCGTCATCTCCGGCGGTCGCGGCATGCAGAACGGCGACAACTTCAAGCTGCTCGAGGGCGTGGCCGACAAGCTCGGCGCCGCCGTCGGCGCGTCCCGGGCCGCCGTCGACGCGGGTTTCGTCCCGAACGACATGCAGGTGGGCCAGACGGGGAAGATCGTCGCTCCGGAGCTTTACATTGCGGTCGGCATCTCGGGGGCGATCCAGCACCTCGCGGGCATGAAGGACTCGAAGGTGATCGTCGCCATCAACAAGGACGCCGACGCCCCGATCTTCCAGGTCGCGGACTACGGGCTGGTGGCGGACCTCTTCAACGCCGTACCGGAGCTCGACGCCGCCTTGTAACAGGCTACCGGGGCCGCGGGCTACCGTGGCGTCCGCTTCCCGGTGTACCAGGTGACCGGCCGCGCGTCCGCGTCCACCCGGCCCACCACGTCGAGCACCATCGCGAACAGCGCCATGCGCACCAGGACGCCGTTGTCGGTCTGCCGGAAGATGGCGAGGTTCGGGTTGGCGTTCAGGTCCTCGTCCAGCTCCTGGGCCTGGGACCGCGAGTCCCGGGGCAGGGGGTGCATGATCACCGTGTTCGGCTCGCAGTGCTCCGTGTAGATCGCCTGGTTGAGCCGGAACAGCCCGCGGTAGCGGTCCGCCTCCTCCTGTGACGGAAAGCGCTCCTCCTGGGTGCGCGTGACGTAGACGATGTCCACGTGGTGGATGCCGGCCTCGAGTTCGCGGCCCTCGTTGACCGCGTGACCCCGCCTCCGGAGCGCCGCGGCGATCTCTTCGGAGACTTCGAGGCCGGGCGGCGACACCAGGTTGAAGCGCACGCCGTCGAACAGCGCCAGGAGCTTGCACAGCGAGTGCACGGCTCGGCCGTACTTCAGGTCGCCGATCAGCGCGATGCGCAGACCGTCGATGCCGCCGCCCCGGGCGCGCATCTCCTTGCGTACGGTGTAGAGGTCGAGCAGCGCCTGGCTCGGATGTTCGTTCGGACCGTCGCCGCCGTTGATGACGGGCACCCGCGAGGCCCGCGCGAAGGCGCCGACCGAGCCCGGTTCCGGGTGCCGCATGACGATGACGTCGCTGTAGCCCGACAGCACCCGGGCCGTGTCGTGCAGCGACTCGCCCTTGGCGAAGGAGGTCTCCCGGATCTCCGTCGTCTCGCGCACTTCGCCGCCAAGCAGGTTGAAGGCGCTGCCGAACGAGATGCGCGTGCGGGTGCTCGGCTCGAAGAACATGTTCGAGAGGATCGCGCCCTGGAGCACCCGCGTGATGCGCTCCCGGCGCGCGAAGGGCTCCATCGCGTCGGCCACGTCGAACAGGCGTTCCACGTCCGCCCGCTCGAACTGGTCGACCGAGAGGATGTCCTGTCCGACGAAATTCACGCCCGGATTCTAGCCCGGATGTACGGCGGTGGCGTCGTCGGACCGCCGTCAGGTGGTTGTCCCACCGCAGGTCCGCGACGCGCCGCGTCGCCTCGCGGCGGAACTCGAACGACGCCGTGTCCTTCGTACTGCATGCCCGCGACGACCGTACCGGATGCCACGCCCAGGTGTCGAACGCTCAACTGGTGGTGCGGCGGGACGGCCCGGGCCTCCTGTCGGCCGGTCGCGGCGTCGATCAGGACCAGGTTGGGACGCATGGCGTCCAGGTTGAGCTATCTCCGCGGCGTCCCCGGATGGGTGCGCATCCCGCCGTTTGCCACCGCGAGCCGCCTGTCGTCGAGCCACGACGTCACCAACAACCAACGCTCTTACGCGGCCAGGGGCATCCAGGCATCCATGACCGTCGAGGGCGCCCTCGGCCGCATCGCCCACCGACTGACGGCGGGCGTACGCCTGCACGCCGACGAGGTCCGGCGGAACCACCTGCCGCGCGGGTATCTCATGCAGGACGGGAACCTGCTCTGGGACGAGCTGACCCGCGGCCCGAAGGTCCGCAATCGGGCCGACACGACAGCGACGGCCGTGTTCGTCTCCGAAGAACTCGCGTGGCGCGACTTCGCGCTTACGCTCGGAGTGCGCCACGAAGACATCTCGGGCGAGTTCGAGGACCTGCGGCACGACCGTGACCGGGAGAGCGGCCAGGAGGCCACGACGCCGGGGATTGGCCTGCACTGGCAAGCGACGGACACCCTCGGGCTGGTCGCGGGCGCCTATCGCGGATTCTCTCCGGCGGGACCCGGCGCCTCGGCCGAACCGGAAGAGGCCGTGAACGTCGAGTACGGGCTGCGTTACCTGCGCGGCGCGACGGGCCTCGAACTCGTCGGCTTCTTCAGCGACCACGACAACCTGGTCGGCCGCTGCCGGGTCAGCGATTTCGGCTGCGAACCCGGCCACGAGTTCAACGGGGGTCACGTCGAGGTGACCGGGGCGGAGCTCGTCGGGACGCTCGCGCTCCAACCGGCGCCGAGTCTCGACGTCGATGTCGAGCTGGCCTACACCTACACCGAGTCGGCCTTCCAGGACTCGTTCCTGTCCAGCTTCTCGCAGTGGGGGCTGGTTCGCGAAGGGGACGAACTGCCTTACCTACCCCGGCACCGAGGTCATCTGCGGATCACCCTGGCGCGCGGGGCATGGGAGTGGTCGGCCGCGGTGCAGGCCCAGTCGCGGACCCGCGAGCAGCCGGGCAGCGGCGCCATCGCGGACAGGCTGTACGCCGACCGCCTGACGACGCTCGATCTGGCCGCCACCTGGCGGATACGGGAGTCCACCTGGCTGCACGCCATGGTCGGGAACGCCACCGACGAGGTCGCCATCGTGTCGCACCGGCCGTTCGGGGCGCGACCGAACCGCCCCCGGTGGTTCACGCTTCGGGTGCAGCAGCACTTCTAGTCCGCGTGGGATGGCGCGGGGTTCCGCTGTATGATCCGCCACCCGGCAGGACGCATGCCATGGCCGACTACGCAACCGACGAAGGGACCCTGTTCGAGCGGCTTCCGTTCGCCTTCGCCCGGCGGTTCGGCGTCGCGTTCGACGGCACGCCCCCGGCCGCCGACGGGAGCGTGCCCCTCGTCTGCCGGCAGGTCCCGTCGCTCACGACCCTCTCGGAGGTGCGTCGGTTCGCCGGGTGCCGCCTGACGCTGGACGTGATCGGCGAAGAGCGCTTCGAGGCGCGCCTGGCCGAGATCTACGCGGGAGACAGCCTCGAGGCGAAGGAGATGGTCGAGGGGCTCGGGGACGACCTCGATCTCGCGCGCCTGGCGGACTCGGTACCGGAGACCGAGGACCTCCTCGAACAGGAGGACGACGCCCCGATCATCCGCCTGATCAACGCGCTCCTCGCCGAGGCGATCCGGGAGGACGCTTCGGACATCCACATCGAGACCTTCGAGCGGGACCTCGTCGTGCGGTTCCGCGTGGACGGCGTGCTGCGCGAGGCCGTGCGTCCCAAACGCGCCGTCGCGTCGCTGCTCGTGTCGCGCATCAAGGTAATGGCCAAGCTCGACATCGCGGAGAAGCGCGTGCCGCAGGACGGCCGCATCGCGCTCAGGATCGGCGGGCGCGAGGTGGACGTGCGCGTGTCCACCCTGCCTTCCGCGCACGGCGAACGGGTGGTGCTGCGGCTGCTCGACAAGCAGGCCGGCCGCCTGACGCTGCCGAACCTCGGCATGCGGGCCGACGTGCTCGAGCGGCTGCGGGAGGTGGTGCACCGGCCCCACGGGATCTTCCTGGTCACGGGTCCGACCGGCTCCGGCAAGACCACGACCCTCTACGCGTCGCTGACCGAACTCAGCACGCGCACGATGAACATCCTCACGATCGAGAACCCGATCGAATACAACCTGACCGGGATCGGGCAGACCCAGGTGAACGAGAAGGCGGACATGACGTTCGCGCGCGGGCTCCGGGCCATCCTGCGCCAGGATCCGGACGTGGTGATGGTGGGGGAGATCCGGGATCTCGAGACCGCGGAGATCGCGATCCAGGCCAGCCTGACCGGACACCTGGTCATGTCCACGCTCCACACCAACACGGCGGTAGGCGCGGTCGTGCGCCTCGTCGACCAGGGCGTCGAACCGTTCCTCGTGGCTTCGAGCCTCGTTGGCGTGCTGGCGCAGAGGCTGGTGCGCAAGCTGTGCGAAGAGTGCAAGGCACCGGCGGAGCCGGATGCCTTCGAACGCCGCTTCCTTCGCGAAACCGACGAAACCGACGAATCCGGCGCCCCGACCCTGTATCGCGCGGTCGGCTGCGAGGCCTGCGGCCACTCCGGATTCCGCGGCCGCACGGGCATTTACGAACTCGTCGTCCTCGACGACACGATGCGGGAACTGATCCACGACCGCGCCTCCGAGCAGGCGCTGGCGCAGTACGCCCGAAGCCGCTTCCCCGGCATGCGCGAGGACGGTCGGGCCAAGGTGCTCCAGGGACTGACCACGGTGCAGGAAGTGCTGCGCGTGACGCTCGAGGATCAGGCGGCGCTGGCGGGAGCGTCCTGACTTGGCCGCATTCGAGTTCGTCGCCCTCGACGAACGCGGGCGTCGCCGGCGCGGCGTCCGGGAGGGCGACAGCCGCCGGCAGGTGCGCCAGGCGCTGCGCGAGGAAGGCCTCACCCCGCTGTCGGTCGACCAGACGGTGGAGCGCCCGGGCGGGACGCTGCGGTGGTCGTTCGGCCGCGGCATGTCGCTCCTCGAACTCGCGCTCTTCACGCGGCAGATGGCGACCCTCGTCGGCGCCGGGCTGCCGATCGAGGAGGCGCTCCAGGCCGTGGCGCAGCAGACCGAGAAGCGGCGCGCGGGGGCGATGATCATGGCCGTCCGGGGACGCGTGCGCGAGGGCTATGGGCTGGCCCAGGCGCTCGGCGAGTTCCCCTCGACCTTTCCGGACATGTACCGCTCGACCGTCGCCGCCGGAGAGCAGTCCGGATTCCTGGACGTCGTGCTCGAGAACCTGGCGGACTACATCGAGGCCCGCTTCGAGTCGCGCCGCAACGTCGAGATGGCGCTCTTCTACCCGGCGCTGCTGCTGGCGTTCGCGCTCCTCATCGTGGGCGCGCTGCTCATCTACGTGGTGCCCGACATCGTCCGGGTCTTCGACGACACCGGCGAGCAACTGCCGTTCCTGACCCAGGTGATGATCGCCATCTCCGAGTTCCTGCAGGCATGGCTGTGGCTCGTCGCCGTCGGCGCCGCGCTGTTCGTGATCGGCCTGCGCAGAGTGCTGGCGCAGCCCCGCATCCGGTCCGCCTGGGACCGGCGCAAGCTCGGCCTGCCGGTCGCCGGACGCATCGTCCGGGGCGGGAACGCGAGCCGCTACGCGAGCACGCTGTCGATCCTCACGTCGAGCGGCGTGCCGCTGGTCGACGCCATGCGCATCGCCGGCGAAGTGGTGACGAACCAGTGGCTCAAGGGACGCCTGGACCACGCGACCACCCGCGTCAGCGAGGGGGCGAGCCTCAAGGCGGCGCTCGAGTCCGGGGGGCACTTCCCGCCGATGTTCCTGCACATGATCGGGAGCGGCGAGGCGAGCGGCGAACTGGACACGATGCTGCGCAAGGTGGCGCAGTACCAGCAGCAGGAGATCGAACGCCTCGTGACGACCCTCGTGCGCCTCTTCGAACCGATGATGATGCTGTTCATGGGGGTGCTGGTCATCGTCGTCGTATTGGCGATACTGTTGCCCATCCTCAGCATGAACCAACTCGTGGCCTGACACATGAATGGTGGCCTGAACAGATGAATACCGGCACGCATACCGCAAGGCGGGCTTCGCCCGGGGCGACCCACCGGGGTTTCACGCTTATCGAGATCATGGTGGTGATCGTCATCATCGGCATCATCGGCGCGCTGTTCGTGCCGAACATCATCGGCCGCGGGGACGAGGCCCGGCGCACCGCCGCCGAGACGGACCTGCGCAGCATCGGCATGACCCTGGACATGTACCGGCTGGACAACGCCCACTATCCGTCCACGGAGCAGGGCCTCGAGGCGCTCGTCTCGAAACCCGGCGGCTTCCCGGAACCGCGCAACTACAGTCCCGACGGCTACGCGAAGCGGCTCCCCACCGACCCGTGGGGCAACCCCTACGTCTACGTCCACGTCGACCGCGGCTTCGAGCTGTACTCCCTCGGCGCGGACGGCGTGGACGGCGGAGAGGGCGGCGGAGCCGACATTCATTACCGCGACCTGTAACACCCGGGGCGACCCGGCGCTCGCTTCGCGCGGCCCCGCATCCGGCATGAAGGCGGCGCCGTGCGGCTTTACCCTCTTCGAGCTGCTCGTGGTGCTCGGCATCGTCGGCGTGCTCGCCGGGGTCGTCGTGTTCAACTTCGTCGGGGCCGACCGCGAAAGGAACCTGCAGACCGAGGCCCTCCGTCTCGCGGGGTTGGTGGAACTCGCGCGCACCGAGGCCACGATGCGCAACTCGCGCATGGGCCTCTTCGTCGACGACGCCGAATACGCCTTCGCCACGTTCGATCCGGAGACACGCGGTTGGGTGCGCCCCGAAGAGGGTCCCTTCCGCCTTCGCACGGCGCCGGAGGGCGTCTCGTTCTCGGCCACGGCGGAGACGCTCGAGGTTCCGCCCGGGCGACCGCCCCGCGCCGGCGGACGCACCCTGCCGGACGTCCTCATATTCGCGAATGGAGAGCAGACGCCGTTCACCATCGAGGTCACGCCCGCCTGGGGTTCCGCGCCGTGGCTGGTGCACTCCGACGGGATCCAGCGCACCGCGGCGACCCGGGCCGGCGAGGACGCGGCGTGAACCGGCGCCGCGGCTTCACGCTGATGGAACTCATGGTGGCGCTGGTCGTCGTCGCCACCGTGGCGACCGCGGTGTACCTGCGCGGCAGCGAGACGGTCGGGCAGATCGCCGTTCTGGAGCGGCGCACGCTCGCGCGCTGGGTCGCCGAGAACGAGATCGAACGCGCCCGGCTGGCGCGACATGCGGCCGGGGAGGAGGCGATCCCCCTCGCCTCGGGCGCGACGCGCCGGCGCGTGATGCTGGGCGGACGGGAATGGTCGGTCGTGGCCACCGTAAGCGCCACGGACCACCCTTGGCTGCGCCGGGTGGAGTACGCGGTGTTCGTCCTCGAGGACGGCGACGAGTTCGGCCCGGTGGACCAGGTCACCGCATTCGTCGGGCGGCACTGATGTCCATCGGCGCACCCGTACGGACTCCCCAACCCGCCGGCTTCACCCTCGTCGAGATGCTCGTCGCGGTCGGCGTGTTCGCCGTGATCGGCCTGCTCTCGGCGCAGATCGTCACGCAGTTGGTGGATGTCAACGAACGGACCCGGGCGCGTGCGGATCGCCTCTTGGAAGTGCAGCGCGCGGTGGAGTTCATCCGGCGCGACATCCAGCAACTGGCGCATCGGCACGTGCGGGACGAACTGGGCGATCCGGTCCCCACGCTCACCGTCAACCAGGCCGCAACGATGCGCTTCACGCGCCGGGGCTGGTCCAACCCGCTCGAGCGCCGGCGATCGGAGTTGCAGCGGGTCGCGTACGTCCTGGAGGGAGAACTCCTCCACCGCGTCTTCTGGCCCGTGCTCGATCGTGGGACGGACACGCAGCCCGTCTCGCAGTTGCTGCTGGCCGGGGTCGAGACGATGGAAGTGTCCGCCATCGACGTCGGGGGCCGCCGCCACGCCTACTGGCCCTTGGCGGACGAGTTCGCGGACGATCCCGAGCGCGAACTTGCGGCCTTCGAGGTCCGCCTGGCCGTCCCCCCGTACGGCGAGATCGAGCGGCTGTGGGTTGTCCCGTTCAGCGGCGTGCCCCGGGAGGACGACGGGGAGCCCGGCGACGAGGACCAGGACGCCGAAGACGGGGACGCCGAAGACGGCGCCATCGGGGAGACGCCGATCGATGCCGTTTCCTGAGCGCACGGTGCGGCGGGCCCGCGGCGTCGCCCTCGTGAGCGTCCTCCTGATCGTGGCGCTGGCGAGCGCGCTGGCCTACCAGATGCTCTCGCGGCACGGTCTGACGATCGCCCACTCGGAGCAGTTGCTGCGTGGCGGGCAGGTGCGGGAGTACGCCCTCGCCGCCGAGGCCTTCGCGCGGCAGCTCCTGGTGGAGGACTGGTCCGACGAAGCGACCCGCGCGGCCGACACGCTGCTCGAGCCGTGGGCCGAACCGAGCCCTCCGTTCGAGATCGAGGGCGGCGAGATCGCGCTCGCGATCGTGGATCTCAACGCCCGCTTCAATCTCAACGGCGTCGTCGGCAAAGGGGGTCCGGACAACGTACAGCGGCTGAAACAACTCGTCACGAACCTGGAGCTGGAACCCGTGATCGCGGATACGTGGGTCGACTGGGTGGACCCGGACTCCGATATCAACGCGGCCGGCGCGGAGGACGAGACCTACCTGCTGTCCGTCCCGGCCTACCGGGCCGCCAACCAGCCGGCTGCGAGCGCAAGCGAACTGCTGGCGGTCCGCGACGTCACGGTGGATGACTACGCGATCCTGCGGCCGCACGTGACGTGGCTGCCCGACACGAACCTGCGGGTCAACGTGAACACGGCCGGCTACGAAGTGCTCCGCTGCCTCGCCCCGGGGCTCTCCGAGGAGGAGGCGGAAACGCTGATAGAATCCGAGCGCGAGTTCCAGGAGGTGGCCGAAGTCACGGCCCAGCACGCGGCGTTCGGCAACAGCGTCGCCGTCATCGCCGTCATGAGCGAGTATTTCGAAGTGCGCGTACGCGCCGCAGTCGCGGACACCCGGGTGACGCTGGCCTCCATGCTGCACCGGGATCCGACGACCGGCAGGGTGCGCCTCCTCGCACGGGACTTCGGCCGCGACTTCCGGCCGGTCGCCCCGGCCGCCGGCGAGGCCGACGATGCGTACGCCGACGACACGCTGGCGGCGACGGTCGGGGCACGATCATGGCACGTCTCTTCCTACGACTGACCGGTCCCGCGCAAGAAGCGGAAGACGGTCTCGACGCCCCCTGCGAATGGTTGCTGCGGGATGAAGCCGGCGAGGTCGTCGCGGAAGGCTCGGGTAGCCTGGTCGACCTCGACAAGGCGCGGCCCTGGGGCAACGACCTGCCGGAGGTGATCGCGCTGGCGCCGGTGGAGAGCGTCCTCTGCCTCTCCCGCGCGGTACCGGGCAGGACGGCTTCACAGATCGCGCGCGCCCTGCCGTTCGCCGTGGAGGAGTTCGTCACGCAGGACATCGAGACCATGCACCTGGCGCACGGTCCGATCACGCGGGGACAGCCCGTTTCCTGCGTGCTGGCGGACCGCCAGCTGGTGGCCGACTGGCTGGGGGCCATCGGCTCGATCGGCCTCGCGCCGGCCTTCATGACCCCCGACGCAGGCCCCCTGCCGGACCGTTGCGAATTCGCCGCCCTGTTCGAGGGCGACGACGCGCTGTTGCGGACCCGCGAACACCTGACGCGGATCGATCACCGCGCACTGCCGGATACGCTCGCCGCCGCCGCGCCGGCCGCCGCGGACGACGCGCTCCCGGACACGACGCCGCGACTAGAAGTCATCGGCGGCACCGCGGCGCAGATGGACGCGTTGCGCGACGTCTTTCCCGGCGCGGTGGAAGCGCGACCGCTCGACGGAACTGTGCTCCGGTTCCTGGCTTCGCACTACGCGGCCCCGCGGAGCGTCAACATGTTGCAGGGGGCGTTCGCGCCGCCCCGGCGCAAGGGCGGCACGGCGTCGCGCTGGCGTGCGGTAGCGGCCCTGGCGGCCCTGTGGCTCCTCGTCTTCACGGGCGTGCGCTTCGGCGAGGGCCTGTGGGCCGATCACCGCGCGGACGCCCTGCAGACCGATGCCGCCGCGCTTTTCCGCGAGCTCTACCCGGAGGCGCGGGCACCCCGCAACGCCTACACGGAGATGCGCCGCCGCGTGGGTCAGCCCGATCAGCCCCCGGCCGCGGACTTCGAACTGCTCCTCGGCGCCCTGGCGCTGGCGATCGACGCCGCCCTCGAGGGCGTTGAACTGCAGTCGCTCTCCTACAGCGCGAGCCGCGGCGAACTGACCACCGAGCTGTCGCTGCGCGAGTACGCGGACCTCGACCGGCTGCGGCTGCAACTCGAAGGCCAGGGCGTCGTCGTGCACATCGGTTCCGCCGAGGAACAGGACGGCATCGTGCGGGCCCGACTGCGGGTGGCGATGGGATGATGCTGGCCGACCGACTGCGCGCCTCGCCGTTCGCCCGGCGCTATGAGGAACTGAGCGGGCGCGAGCGGCGCCTGGTCAACATCGGCGGGGCCGTCGTCGCGGCCGCGTTGCTGTATCTCGGCGTGGTCGATCCCGTGCAGACGTTCCATGACGAGGCGCTGGCCCGCTACCGTCAGCAGGAGACGCAGTTCGAGTGGATGCTGCGCCACCAGGGGGAGGCCGCGCGCCAGCAGAGCGCGGTCGGGCAGCCGGCGCGCAGCCAGTCGCTGCTGACCCTGACCGATCAGACCGCGCGCGCGTTCGACCTGCGGCTCGCCAGTTACCGTTCCGAGTCCGGCGGCGGCGTCAGCGTGGTCGTGCAGGAGCAGGCGTTCAACGACATCCTGCGCTGGACCCGGACGCTGTCCTCCGAGCACGGCATTCGCGTCATCCAGGCGTCCATCGACGGCCAGGGCGCGGGACTCGTCAACGCGCGGTTCGTGATGCGGTAGGGGGCGGCGCCCTCGGACCCTCTCAATTGGAGCCTTCAGCCGGATTGGAGCCTTCAGCCGGGGAAGCTCCCTCGGCCGCTGACGCTGGACGCCCGCGCGGGGAGCCCAATCTCGTCAAGGCGGGTTCCGAGGGCTTTGCAACCATCGCCCTGATCAAGGGTTGCGACGGGCACGGCGCCGCGGGCCACGAGCCGGGCTGGGTGATGGCCCCAGGTGTCGCGAGAGGCATCCTGCGCAATGGAACATCGCCCGGGGCCGCGTAGCCGAATCCGGCCGGCTGTCCGGGTGGTGTAGCTCGATCAGTTGGCGCTTGTGGTGGCGGCCCCCACGGGGGCCGCCACGAGGCGTATCCGCAGTTCGGTCCGCGCTTCGACGGCTTCGCGCGAGAAGAGCAGGGGGAAGCTCGCTTCGGCCGCCCAGCCCTCGAGCAGGTTGTCGTAGAAGGGGCTTGCCGGATCGCCCGACTGTCCGGGCGCGTTGGTCATGCGGGCGCCGTCCCAGTCGGAGGTGTCGACGACCATGCGCCAGGAACCGCCGGCACGGACGGCGAAATCCCGCGAGTCGAACGCGGTGCTGTTGACCGTGTGGCCGCTGCCGCCGCGGCCGAGCGACGCCATCCGCATCCGGTTCCGCAGGTCGCCCTCGGCCAGGTGGAGGAGGGGATGTTCGAAGTCCGTGCGGTGCAGGGCGTCCCACCGCCAGGCATCCCGGGCGGGACCGAGGAGGGCGGCGGTTTCGTCCAGCGCTGCCTGGAGCGTGCCGGTCGCGACTTCGCGCAGGTCGGGATCCTCCAGCAACTCGGGGACCGCCTGCGAGTCGATGGTCGTCACGGCGTCCTGCTCGCCGAGCAGGAGGTCGGTGAGGGCGGGGACCAGGTGCCGGTAGTACCACACGGCAAACAGGGCCGCCTGGGGGGAATGCGGATGCAGCGTGCCGTCCCAGTCCTGCAGGAAGGTCCCTTCCGGCAGCGTCGGAACAACCGCGCGGGCGAGCAGGGAACGGTAGTCCCGCTGCAGCGCGAGCGAGTCGGCCACGTCGTGGCCGTCCGTCTCCGCCAGCACCTCGACCAGCCGGCGTTGCCGCCAGGGCGACGCCCACTCGAAACCGACCCGACGCGTCTCGACGGGGAAGCCGGAGGGGAGGGTGTTGGCGTTCGCCGTGGCAATGAAGCCGCGCTCGGGGTTGTACTCCTCCGGGAGGGCATCCATGTCGAAGAAACCCTGCCACTCGTAACGCCCGTCGCCCGGGACCGGCAGCAGGCCGTCGTGCCAGGTCCGGCGCGGGAAGAGGCCCGCCGGCTTGTATCCGATGTTGCCGTCCACGTCGGCGTAGACCTGGTTCTCGGAAGGGCCGCCCCACCGGTTGAGGGCGGCGCGGAACTCGCGCCAGTTGGCCGCGCGCATGTACGCGAGGCTGCCGAGGTAGGGCGCCATGCCGACCTCCAGCCATCCCGCCCGCACCGCGTAGATGCGATCGGCGTCGCGGTAGACGACGGGACCGTGGCGCGCGAACTCGAGGACCGCCGACACCGCCGGACCCTCCCGGACGCCGATGGACTCCACCAGCCGTTCCACCGGTTCGCCCGCGGGGTAGAAGTACAGGTCTTCCTGGTCGATCGCGAAGATCGTCAGACCGAACGCGATGCGCTCGTTGTGTCCGATCGAGATGCCCGGGAGCGCGGGCTCGCCGGCGCCGATGACGTTCAGGCCCGGTGCCGTCAGGTGCGCGACGTAGCGGAGGGACGGTACGGCATGGCGACGGTGCGGGTCGTTCGCCAGGATCGCGCCCCGGCCGGCGGTGCGCGCGGGGGCGATGACCCAGTTGTTGCTTCCGGCCGCGGCCTCGAGGGCGGCCGGAACAGGCGCCATCGGCGCGCCGCCGGCCTGGAACTGCACGGGCGCCTTGGCGAGCAGGTACACGTCCAGGACATCCGCCGGGACCGAGCAGGGATCGAACCCTTCCGGAATCCGGGCCTCCCACGGGGGCTCGAGGCGCCGCCAGAGCGTCGTCCGGTCGGCGCCCACCTGGCACATGAGCCGCGCGCGGGTCACCTCGGAGACCACGTTGCGCCACAGGCCGTGACTGCGGATGCGCACGATGTCGGCCGCTTCCCAGTAGTCCGGAAGATAGTCGAGCAGCGTGAACTCGACGGGTAGCGGGGCGCGGTCCTCCCGGACGAGGCGCACGTACGCGTTGACGCCGGCCACGAACGCCTCCGCGATCCGCTTGCCGTCCGCGCCGTAGGCCAGCCACTCCCGATACATGTCGCCGCGGAACAGGAAGAGCCGGTTCGCGCGGTCCTGCTCGACGAAACCCGCCCCGAACACCTCGGCCAGGCGGCCGAGCCCGCGCCGGCGCCAGACGTCGATCTGCCAGAGCCGGTCCCGGGCGGCGTTGAAACCCTGGACGAAGAACGCGTCGTAGTGCGAACCGGCATAGACGTGGGGAACGCCCCACGTGTCCACCAGGATCTCGGCGGGGCGCGCGAGCCCGGCGACCGTGTGCGTCACGTCGGGCGCCGTGCGGGCCTCCGCCTCCGCTTCTTTCGCGAGAGGCCACTGCGCAATCGCCAGCGCCACGGCCGCCGCCGGCAACGCACGCAACGCCTTCATGAAAGGGACCTCCTGCGGGGATGGAACGTATTGTACCGGCGGTCGGTGACGGGACGTAGCGCGACCGACAATAGTGAACCAGGTCAGAGGCTTGCGTGCTACTCCTCAGATCAGGCCATGCCGGTTAAGGGCTCCATTTAACATAATATATATTATGCGAAATGTTGGTCTTGGACTCGGGAGTGCGCTGAGGGACATGGAGTAGCTCCCCAGCGAGGGGTCTCTAGCGCGATCCACTTCCTCGGTCGGCCTCGTCCCCCGGTCCGCCCGTCAAGCGGCCGCAGTCGTCGTAGATCCGATCGCGGCCGACAGTGAAACCGGGCGGCCACGAGCCGCCGGGTACGGCAGGCCAGAGCTCATCGAGGTCGAACCGGTTGGTGTGGGTCTCGTGCGCTTCGCCAAAGACGTTCTTGTTCCCCGTCGCGGACATCGGTGCCCCCCGCAGCAAAACAGTCCCGACTGGCTTGACGCTGAGCTCCCTGGCGACCTCCGTCAAGCAGGCGGCAACCGGGGGGCCGCCGATCTTCAGCGCCGGCGGGCGTCCCCGAGCAGCGCCCTGCCGACGACCTTGAGCGCCAGCGTCTCCTCGGCGCCCTCGAAGATCGACAGCACCCGCGCGTCGACGAAGTAGCGGCTCACGTCCGTCTCTTCGGCGTATCCGAGGCCGCCGTGGATCTGCATCGCCTCCCGCGTGACGTACTCGGCCACCTTGCAGGCGAAGAGCTTGACGAGACTCGCCTCGGTCTGGCCGCCGCCTTCGTCCATCAGGCGCGCCGCCCAGTACGACGACTGCCGGCAGACGGCCGCGTAGATGCCCATGCGCGCGAGCTTCTGCAGGGTCAGCGGATAGCTCGCCACGGGCCGGTCGAAGACCTCGCGCTCCTCGGCATGGCGCAGCGCGGCCTCGAACGCCGCCCGCATGAGGCCGCTCGCGCGGGCGGCGGTCTGCAGGCGGCCCCCGGAGAATCCCCGCATCGTGTAGTAAAAGCCGCGTCCCTCTCCGGCCTCCTCGCCCATCAGCGCGTTCGCCGGGACGAAGAAGTCGTCGTAGAACATCTCGAAGGAATGCATGCCGCGGTAGCCGATCGTCGGGATGGCGCGTCCGGACACCTTCCCCCCGCGCGGTTCCTCGTACTCGAACGCGTGGCCGTCGTAGGCCGGCTTCTCCACGACGAACAGCGATAGGCCGCGGTGCGGCGGGCGCGCGTCCGGGTCCGTCCGGGCGAGCACGAGGATCGCTTCGGCCCGGCCGGCGAAGGTGCACCAGGTCTTGCCGCCGTTCAGCCGCCAGCCACCGTCGACGCGGGTGGCGCGCAGGGCCACGGAGGCGACGTCCGACCCCGTGCCCGGCTCCGTGACCGAGATGGCGCACAGCGGGTCCCCGGCGGCGAGTCCCGGCAGCCAGCGTCGCTTCTGCTCCTCGGTGCCGCCCTCGAGCAGGGCCCGGACCATGATCTCCGGTCGGGTGATCAGGCTTCCCGCGGCGCCCAGGGACGCGCGCGACAGTTCTTCCGTGACGACCACCATCCCGAGGCTGTCCTCGTGGTCGTCCGGCTGCAGTCCGCCGTACCGCGCGGGGACGCACAGCCCGAAACAGCCCAGTTCCCGCAGGCCGTCGACGATGGCGTCCGGGACGGTGCGGTCCTCGCGGTGGACCGCCTCCGCAAGGGGCGCCACGCGCTCTTCGGCGAACTGCCGGAAGGTGTCGCGGATCATGGCCTTCTCGTTGTCGAGATGGTCGACGGGCAGGACGCCGTCCCGCGCGCGAAACGCCTCCCCCACCGCCGCGAGGTGGGCCGGCGACAGGTATCGTTCCGTGAAGGCCACATGGTCGTCCGGCAGGTCGGCCAGCGTCAGCCCGTACGCGGCCGGCCGCAGGCGCACGCGCTGGTGGAAGTTCGCCGCCGCCTCGGCGCAGAACGCCATGGCGAGCTGCTCCTTGAACGCCCGTTCCGCCGGCGGGGCCTCGCGCTCGGCCTCCCCCTCCGCAAAGTCCAGCATCACGTCGGCGCACTGGAGCTCGGCGCTCGAGAACGCGAGGTCGTAGAGTTCCATCTGGGCGTCCTCGTCGAGGAACGAGGCCGCTCTCGCCAGCAGTTCCCGGGCGGTCCCGACGATGGCGCGCGCCCGATCATCCATGCCGTGTGCGCCCTCCTCCGCGCTGGCGAGCGCACGATTCTACTGCATAATGCGCGGCGCCCCGGGCGGCGGGCGGGAGACCTGAAGCTGCTGGCCATGAACGAGAACGGTCCGTCATTCGCGTCTGTGTCACTCGCGTCTGTAAGGGAGCGCTTTCTCGCGTTGCAGACCCGGATCGTGCACGACCTCGAGCGCCTCGACGGGGAAGCGCGGTTCGCCGGCGAGGACCTGCCGACGGACGGCGGCGGACTGTCGAGGCCGCGCGTGCTCGAGGATGGCGGGCGCATCGAGAAGGCAGCCGCACACTTCACCCACAGCGTCGGCCGCGCCCTGCCGCCGGCCGCCTCGGAACGCCGTCCGGAACTCGCCGGCCACCCGTTCCAGGCGGTCGCCGTGTCGTGCATCGTGCACGCCCGGAACCCATACGTGCCGGCGGCGCACATGAACCTTCGCTTCTTCCTGGTCGAGGCCGACCGGCCGGCCTGGCACTTCGGCGGAGGATTCGACCTGACGCCGTTCTACGCCTTCGAGGAGGACGTCGTCCACTGGCACAGGAACGCCCGCGCCGCCTGCGCGGCCCACGGTCCCTGGTACGAAGAACTGAAGGCCAATTGCGACGCCTACTTCTTCCTGCCCCACCGGGGCGAGCCGCGCGGCGTCGGCGGCATCTTCTTCGACGACTGGACGCGCGGCGGCTTCGACGCGAGCCTCTCGTTCGTCGAAGGGGTCGGCGCCCACTTCCTCTCGGGCTACGCCCCGATCTTCGAGCGGCGCGCCGAGCTGCCCTGGGGCGAGCGGGAGGAATCCTTCATGCTCATCCGCAGGGGCCGCTACGCGGAGTTCAACCTCGCGGTCGACCGGGGTACGCGCTACGGGCTGCAGTCCGGCCGCCGCGTGGAGTCCGTGCTCGCGTCGCTGCCGCCACGCGTGCGGTGGGTGTACGACTTCCGTCCGAAACCCGGCTCGCCCGAGGCGCTGCTGACGGAGAAGTTCCTGCGGCCCGGGGAGGGGCTCCAGCCTGTGGATAAATCTGGGGATTAATCCTTGTCAAGGCGTAACTACTCGCCCCCCTGCGCCTGATCGGGCGTGGCGTCGTGGGGCGGCTGCTCGACCATGTCGGCGGCGTTGCCGTTGAGGGCGATCTGTATGGCGGCGATGGGGTTGTAGCCCTGCAGGGCCATGGACTGGAGGTA
>JAJDVW010000154.1 GCA_022825925.1 Pseudomonadales bacterium
ACCTCCAGTCCATGGCCCTGCAGGGCTACAACCCCATCGCCGCCATACAGATCGCCCTCAACGGCAACGCCGCCGACATGGTCGAGCAGCCGCCCCACGACGCCACGCCCGATCAGGCGCAGGGGGGCGAGTAGTTACTCCAAATCATCTAAAGATTCTCGTGTTTTTCTCCATTTTTCGCCGTTCCTCCGGTTCCCATCGACGGGGAAACGTGTAAAGTGGCGCGCCCCTCGTTCGGAATATCGCGGAGTACCCGGGCAAGTCGCATGGGCGCATCGTCGGCACCAATCGGACGCGTACCGGTCCTGCTCCAGGTCCAGGCGCTGGCGTTGGCGCTGGCGGGCGTAGCAGCCTTGGCACTCTCGATGGGAACCGATGCGCAGCGCTACGAGCGCGTCCCTTTCGCGCTCCCCGCCGCGCAGACCCCGTCGATCTCGTGGGACGAGGAGCGCGCCGTGTTCGCCGACCGGATGACGCGCGCGTTCGACGTGCATCCCGCGGTCGCGGGAGAGTTCGCGGAGTGGATTCTCGAGGCGGCGAACCGGCAGGAACTCGAGCCCGAACTGCTAGCGAGTCTCGTCCTGGCGGAAAGCTCCTTCCGCAAGCACGCCCGATCACGCGTGGGGGCGATCGGTCCGGCGCAGATCCGCGGCGAGTTCTGGCGGTCCTTCTGCGGGGGCGACCTGCGCGAGCCGGCCGACAACATCTACTGCGGCGCCCAGATCCTCGCGTCCTTCCGGGACGCGTGCGGCGAACTGCGATGCGCGCTGCACTCGTACAACCTCGGCCCCACCGGCGCGCGCCTCGCGAGCTGGGAACGGGCCGGCGTGCGTTACGTCAAGAAGATCGAGAACGGCCTGGCCCGCTTTGAAGGACTGGCGATGTAGGGCGAGCCCTACGTCGTCGCGTCGAGCGGCAGCAGGAAGCGCCAGAGCGCGTCGTTCCTGACCCCCGATTCCCGGATCGCCTTCTGCGCGGCCTTGATCACCGCACCCGTCTGCGTCTCGTCGCGGAACCAGCGATACCCGGTCCAGGCCGCCGGCGTATGGTCGACGATCTCCATCGCCGCCATCTCGTAGTAGCCGCGGATGTCGTGGGAGACCCGCGCCGGGACGCCGGGAATCCCCGCCTCCTTCCACGGCACGCCCTCCGCGACGCGCACGAAGGACTCGATCGCCGCAGGGACGGCGTCGGCATCGAGCAGGCGCGCGGCACCGGCCCGGTTGCCGTACTTCTCGACCGCCCGGTCGTAGGCCGCACGCAGCCCGCGCGCTTCGTCGACCGCGGGATGCGCGTCGGGATCGTGGCGCGCCGGCAGCGGGCACACGAGCACTTCGGAGGCCGTGTCCTCGATGGACTCCTCGAAGTCCTGCACGGTCGGTTCCGCGGACTCGAGCAGGCCGAACGCCCGCGCGAGCACGCGGTGCTGGAATGCCGGGTCGTTCGGCACGCCGAGGGGCCGCCCGAGCGGGAAGTCGCAGAACAGGCCGCGCGGCGGCGCCATGCCGTAGAGCTGTTCCCGAATGGAACCGATCGCGACGGTCGCGATGCCGGCGGCTTCGAAGACGTGGGCAAGCGTACTCACCGTACGCGTGCAGAGGGGTCAGACGGGTGTCAGGACGACGACGTCGACCCCCTGTTCCTTCAGGAATGCTGCCCCGGCCGGGCCGCCGTCCATGCGGATGCCCGACAGTTCGAACTGGTTGCCGGCGAAGGCGAGATGCACGTCGGACACGCGGCCGATTGACCCCTGCCCGGCCAACTCCTCAAGGCGGTCGATGGGGAACACCACGTTGAGGTCCGCCGCGACGCCGGCCGTGTCGAAGTTCGGGCTCCAGTGCCCGACCACCACGTCGCGCCGCCCGCGTTCGAGGACGCGGTACCCGGTGTCCTGCACGGCGAACCCTTCGTCCTCCGGGTGCGAGAGTGACGCCGAGGTCACGATGGCGACGGTCGCCTCGGCGAGAGGAGGCGGCTCCACGAAGGCGGGATTCTCGATGGTCGGGCACTCGGCGCTGGCGGCGCCGGCCTTGATCTTCGCGTCGGTCATTGGAGCCTGCCTCCGGGGTGTCCGGTGCGATTCTATGTCAAGGGCCGGGTTGGCGTGGATGGGTTGACCTCGTGCGGTGCAAGTTGTACAAAATAGTTGTACATGTCGACGGTGGCCGACCCGTGAACGCAAGGACCATTCCGGCAGCGGAGTTCAAGGCGAAGTGCCTGCGGATCATCACGGAACTGCAGGGCACCGGTCAGTCGGTGACCATCACCAGGCGAGGTCGTCCCGTGGCGGTGCTGTCGTGCCCGTCCCCGGAGGAGCTTCCCGGCCCACTCTTCGGCGCGATGCGGGGCACCGTGCTCGCGTACGACGACCCTTTCGCACCTGCGACCTCTCCGGCCGACTGGTCATCGTCGCGGTGATCCTGCTCGACTCGCACGTGCTCGTCTGGCTCGTCGAGGGCGACCCGCGACTCGGCGACGGAGCGAGGGGCGAGATCGAGAGGACGCGCGACGGGGACTGGATCGGGGTTTCGGCGATCACGCCCTGGGAAATCGCGATGCTGGTGGAAAAGGGGAGGCTGCACCTGAACCTGGAGGTGGGCGCCTGGGTGGAGCGCGCGCTCGCGCTGCCTGGCGTCGACCTGCTCCCGATCGAACCGGCGATCGCGGTGGACAGCGTTCGGCTGCCCGGTGCGTTCCATCCCGATCCGGCGGACCGGTTGATCGTGGCAACGGCGCGGCACTGGCCGGCGACGCTCCTGACCGCCGACGGGGCCATCCTGAAGTACGCCGACGCAGGGCACCTCGAGGCCCTTGACGCCGGTCAGTGACGCGGCGGCCGCCGGCCGCGCCGCGGTCGCTGACGCTCCTCTATACTGGCCACCGCATCCACTACCCGAGGTCCCCGCATGCCGCTCATCATGGAAGTCATCCACACGGTCCGTCCGGCCACCCCGGCGAACTTCGAGAAGTACGTCGTCCGTTACGGGGAGGTGGCGGTCCCCCTGATGGAGCGTTGCGGGTTCGACCTGCTCGGGGGCTTCCAGTGGTCGACGGGGGAGCGGGGCCGCGACCTCCTGCTGGTGCGCTTCGATTCGGTGGAGCATTACGACAAGGCCACGACCCAACTGGTGAGGGAGTTGGCCGATCCGGATGCCATCAAGGGGCTGATGGAGCTGGGGCTCGACATCGAGGAGTACGTGCGCCTGGGAGACACGCTTCCGTACGCCACGGCGGAGCGGCTCCAGCGCGTGCTCGACGACCCGCCCGACGCGCCGCGGCAGTACATGCTCGCCCGGCTGAAGGCGCCCCTCGGCACCCTGGCCGAAGCGCTCGGTGCGGTGGCGGAGCTGGTGGACCAGGTGGACGGACAGGGGACGGAACTGGTCACCGCCTACAGCGCGCGAACCGGCGCGCGGGGCGAGTTCACCGATCTCTGGGTGCTCCCGGACCGTCCGCTCGACCTCTCGTTCCGCACGGGCGCCCCGTCGCTGCCGGCCCTCGACAGGGCCTTCGCCGCCATCGAGACGGAGGTGCTGGACTACGTCAATCCGCTGCCGTACTCGAGGCTGCGGTAGCGGCGTCCGCGAGACGGGCTCGGGCGGTCACTGGCTCCCGATACGCGTCCCTTGGTCTCCTTTTGTCCCTTGCCCGTGCCCCGGTGGGTCTGTTCTCGCCCCGGGCGCATGCTATAGGGAGCGGTCGGCGGGCGGCGCGCCGGGAAGGAGCCGCGAGGCGCCGGGAAAAGGAAACTGCGCATGGAGCGGGCGAAGTCCGCCGCCGGCGGTTCGCGCCGCTGGTACCCTCATTACGTCCTCGGCGTGTTGATTCTGGTCTACGTGTTCAACTTCGTGGACCGGCACATCCTGTCGATCCTGGCGGAGTCCATCAAGGAGGACCTCGGCGTCACCGACGCGCAGATGGGCTTCCTGTACGGCACCGTGTTCGCGGTGTTCTATGCGGTCTTCGGCATTCCGCTGGCGCGTTTCGCGGACGTCTGGGTACGCCGCAGCGTGATCTCGCTGGGGCTGACGTTCTGGAGCGCGATGACGGCGCTGTCGGGGTTCGCGCGCTCGTTCCCGGAACTCGCCGTGTACCGCACCGGCGTCGGCGTCGGCGAAGCGAGTGCGTCGCCAGCCGCCTACTCGCTCCTGTACGACTACTACCCGCCGCGGCTTCGGGCTACGGTCGTGGCAACGTACTCGGCCGGCGGATACATCGGCGTCGGGATGGGGCTCTTCCTGGGCGGCGCGATCCTCGACTTCTGGGCGGACCTGTACCCGGAGAACCCCCCCTTCGGGCTGAAGGGCTGGCAGGTCGCCTTCATGATGGTGGGGCTCCCGGGCCTCCTGATGGCGGTTTGGGTACGCAGCCTGCGCGAGCCGGTCCGCGGCATCAGCGAAGGCCTGGTCACCGAGCGGCATCCCGCGCCGTTCCGGCTGCTGGGCCAGGAGCTCGCGTCGATCGTCCCGCCGCTGAACATCATCGGGCTGGTGCGGCAGCGGGCGTCGCTTGGGCTGAACGCGCTGATGGCGCTCGGAATCGCGGGCGCCGCCGGGCTCCTGATCGCCGTCACCGGGGACTGGGCGCAGTGGATCGCCCTCGGTATCGGGGTCTACGCCACGGCTTCGTGGGTGCAGTCCCTGGCGCGGCGAGACCCGGCCGCCTTCGCGATGATCTTCCGCTCGAAGGCCATGCTCTACATGCTGGTCGCGTTCACCTCCGTGACCTTCGTCACCTACGCCATCGGCTTCTGGACCGCCCCGTACCTGATCCGGGCGCACGGGGCGAACGCGCTCGACGTGGGCATGTACATCGGCATCGGCATCGCGGTGGGCGGGCTCCTGTCCGTCACCACCGGTGGATTCGTCGCGGACCGGCTGCGGCTGCGTTTCACCACGGGACGCTTGATGGTCGGGTACTTCATCGTGTTGGGCACCGTGCCCACGGTGCTGTTCCTCCTGTACACGGACAGCCTCATCGTGGCGTTCTGGGCCAACTTCCTCTACCACGTGCCGAGCGCCTGCTTCGCCGGCATTCCGCCGAGCACCGCGGCGGATCTCGTGGTACCGCGGATGCGCGCGGTGGTCGGCGCCTTCTACATCCTGCTCAGCACCTTCATCGGGCTGGCCCTCGGGCCGTACACCGTCGGCAAGGTCTCGGACCTGCTCGTCGGCGGCGGCATGGCCGACGGCGACGCGTTGCGGCTGGCGATGGCGAGCTCGATGGTGATGTTCGTCGTGACGGCATTCTGTCTCGTGCAGGCGCAGCGGCACCTGCCGAAGGACGAGGCGACCCGTGTCGAGCGGGCGCGGGCCCTGGGGGAGGACGTCCAGGAGCTGCCGGGGCGGGCGTGATGGACGGCCGGGACCGCCGGCACGGGGAATCGTGATGGAGCAGACGCCGGAGACCGCGCCGCAGCAGCAGAGCCGGTGGTACGCGCACTACGTGCTGGGCGTGCTGACGCTGGTCTACTTCTTCAACTTCGTCGACCGCAACATCCTGTCGATCCTGGCGGAGTCCATCAAGGCGGACCTCGGCGTCACCGACGCGCAGATGGGCTTCCTCTACGGCACGGTGTTCGCCGTGTTCTACGCGGTGTTCGGCATCCCGCTGGCGCGTTTCGCCGACGTGTGGGTGCGCCGCAGCGTCATCTCCGTGGGGCTCCTGTTCTGGAGCGCGATGACCGCCGCCTCGGGACTCGCCCGGTCGTTCGTGGAACTTGCCGTGTACCGGACCGGGGTCGGCATCGGGGAGGCGAGCGCGTCGCCGGCGGCCTACTCGCTGCTCTACGACTACTACGCGCCGCGCTACCGCGCGACGGTGGTGGCGATCTACACGAGCGGCGTCGCGATCGGCATCGGCGCGGGTCTCTTCCTCGGCGGCGCGATCCTCGACACCTGGGCGGAGATGTACCCGGTCGACCCCCCGTTCGGCCTGCGCGGCTGGCAGGTGGCGTTCATGGCCGTCGGCCTGCCGGGCATCGCCATGGCGGCGTGGGTGCGCACCCTGCGCGAACCGGTGCGCGGCATCAGCGAAGGCCTGGTGACGAAGCCGCACCCGCGGCCGTTCCACGTGCTCGGCACCGAACTGGTCTCCGTCATCCCGCCGCTCAACGTGATCGGTCTCGTCCGGGACGGCGCGTCGCTCCGGCTGAACGCCCTGATGGCGCTCGCCATCGTCGCTGCCGCGGCGGGCCTGATCTGGCTGACCGGAGACTGGGCGCAATGGATCGCGATGGGCATCGGGGTCTACGCGACCGTGTCGTGGGTACAGTCGCTCGCGCGGCGGGACCCGGCCACCTTCGCGATGATCTTCAAGTCGAAGGCCATGATCTACGCCATGCTCTCCGCGCCGATCGGCGGGTTCGTGGGCTACGGCGTGGCGTTCTGGACGGCGCCGCTCCTGATGCGGGCGCACGAGACGAGCGCCGCGGAGGTCGGCCTGTGGATCGGCATCGGGGCGGCGGCCAGCGGCATCATCGGCGTCGCGGGGGGCGGCTTCCTGGCCGATCGCCTGCGCATGCGGTTCACGACCGGGCGGCTGATGCTCGGGTACGCCGCCGTGGTCGGCACCGCGCCGTTCGTCCTCCTGATGATCTACACGGAGAGCCTGGCCGTCGCATTCCTGGCCAACTTCCTGGCCAGCGTGCCGAACGGGTTCTGGGCCGGGATCGCCCCGAGCACGTCGAGCGATCTCGTGATGCCGCGCATGCGCGCGATCGCGGGCGCCTTCTACATCCTGCTGATGACCTTCATCGGTCTGGCGCTCGGTCCCTACACGATCGGCAAACTGTCGGACGTCTTCATCGCGGGGGGCATGAGCGACGCCGAGGGGCTGCGCCTCGCCATGGCGAGTTCCCTCCTGGTCTTCGTCGGGTCGGTGTTCTGCCTGGTGATGGCCCAGCGCCACCTGCCGCGGGACGAGGCGACGCGTCTCGACCGGGCGCGGGCGCTGGGGGAGGAGGTGGTGGAGACCGCCGCCGGGTGAGGCGGATCGGTCGCCGGCGTCACGTTTCCAGGTCGATAACCACCAGCTGCGCGTCCAGCCACGCCGGTAACCATTTCGGCACGTTCGGGCGAAGTCGGGCGAACACGTCGCGCTTGTACTCGGGGTCGTCGAAGACCACGCGGGCGCGCCCCGGCAGCGTCTCGCCGCGGATCGTGACGGTGACGGGCACGTCGCCGTCCCGCAGGGCGCGCCACCAGCGGCCGTCGGCGCCCGCGAACACCTGGTTGCCCTCGCGCCGGTAGTTCACGGGCAGGACGCGTCCGTCCGGGAGCGTCAGGAGCATGACGATGCCGGCGCGCTCGCCCTGCGGATCGGTCCGGAGTTCCTCGGCGACGCTGGGGTTGGCGATCAGCCCGAAGAGGACGCGCAGGGCGAGGAACGCGACGACCAGGACGGCCAGGACGATCAGCAGCCACTTGAGGAATGTCATCGGCGAGTTCCTTGCTCCTCGGGTGTGGGGAAGAAGCCGGCTACGCCCTGCCGCGCAGGCGCCGCCAGGCGCGGCGCGCGGCTCCGGACCGCCGGAGCAGCACCGTGTAGATGCCGGCGTTCACCACGAGGACGAACACGGCAAGCGCCCACTGCACGGACTGCGTCAGCGCGGCGGGGTAGACGAGCGGCACGATGTAATTGTCCACGAAGCTCCCCGTGTACGCGGCATCTCCCGCCGCCGCGCGCAGCTCGACCTCAAGGGGGGTCAGCGGGCAGATCCAGCCGAACGACTCGACCAGCACCCCCCAGACGGCCGCGGGCACGTGCACGACCGCGACCCAGGGACGCCGGAGCGCCAGCAGCCCGCCGAGCACCACGAAGGCGATGAACGCCACGTGCAGGAGCACGATGGCGTCGGCTGCGAGTCGGTATCCCATCCCCTTACAGGCAAGCAAGTTACAGAACTCGTGCCGCGGGAGTTTCGCGCAGCGAAACTCCCAACGCGACCGTCAGGTCGCGCGCTTACTCCGCGGAGATCGAGATCTCCTTGTCCGTGATGAACTCGAGGAGCGCCGGAGTCCCCTCCCGAGTCTTCTCGATGCCCCGTTCGATGGCGGCGCGGATGTCGTTCGGATCCTCCACGCGCTCGCCGTAGCCGCCGAAGGCGCGCGCCATGGCCGCGTAGTCTCCCGAGATGTCCGTGGACCGGTACTTCTCCGTGGCCACCTGCATGATCGGCAGCTCGATCGCCATCGAGAAGTTGTTCATCAGGATCGACAGGATCGGGATCCGCTCCCGCACCGCCGTCTCGAAGTCCATGCCCGTGAAGCCGATGGCGGCGTCGCCCCAGACGTTGATGCAGAGCTTCTCCGGCCGCGCGAGCTTCGCGCCCATGGCGAGGCCGAGGCCGTAGCCGAGCTGCGTGGTCTTGCCCCAGCCGATGTAGGAGAGCGGGGTCGTGCTTTCCCAGAAGGGGGACACCTGGTCGCGCGGGCTGCCGGCGTCGTGGGTGATGACCGTGTTGTCGATGTCGACGGCCTGGTGCAGTTCGTTGAGCACCCGGTAGGGATTGAGGGGCGCCTCGTTGTGCGTGCGTTTCGCTTCCCACTCCGCCAGCCACTCGGCCCGGATCGCGGCGATGCGGGCCGGCACGTCCGCGCGGTTCTCGGCCTGCGCGCGGTCGCGGTCGGCGAGGGCCTCCGACAGGTGCGCGAGGCACAGCTTCGCGTCCCCGATCAGTGCGTGCTGGGCGGGGACGTCCTTGTTGAGGTCCATCGGGTCGAGGGTGGCGTGGATGATGGTCTTGCCCGGGGGCATCGGCACGCCGAACCCCGTCAGGGCGAAGCTGCAGCCGACTCCGAGGATCACGTCCGCCTCGGCCAGGAAGGTCTTCACGGGCCGGGGATTGGCGCGGCCGCCCGAGCCCAGCGACAGGGGATGGTTCTCCGGGAAGGCGCTCTTGCCCTCGAGGCTGGTCGTGACGGGGATATTCCAGCGCTCGGCCAGCGTCTTGAGTTCCTCCCAGGCCTCGGCGTAGTGGACGCCCTGGCCGGCGTAGATCACGGGCCGCTCCGCGCTCGCGAGCACCGCCGCGGCCTCTTCGACCGCGTCCGGGTCCGGGGCGCTGCGGGTCGCGTAACTCGGCTCGTAGACCCAGCCCGTCCGCCATGTGGAGCCCGATGCGCTCCTGGCGGCAGATGATGGTGCGGATGTCGGTCACCGCGCAGGCCTCGATGATGGGGTTCACCGGGTAGGCGAAGAGGATGTCCACCCCTTCGGCCTTGAGGACGTGGGCGATGGCGTCGGCGGTCTTCATGCGTGCGGCTCCAATGGGCGGAGAGAGGGGATGTCCGGGTAGGGAATCCGGCGGGCCGTCAGCCGGGGCGCGCCTCCATCCGGAACACCCACCGTCCCGGCGGCGCCGGCTGATCGGTGAGCGCCGCGAACAGCCGCCGCCGCTCCGCATCGTCCTCGATCCGTACCGCCCGCCGCTCGTAGATCTCGTCGCCGACCTTGAGCCGCACGTCCGGGTTCCGGGCCACGTTCCTCGGCCAGCGCTTCGTCGCGCAGGCGTTGCACGGCACGTACAGGTCGCCGTCCACGATCCATGACGTCGTGGTCACCGAGTGCGGGACGCCGTACCACGTGGCGGTCTCGACGAAGATCTGCATGCGCCCTGGCGCGCGGAAGGACCAGTCGGTGTCCTGCTCGGCGGCGAGCGGACCGCCGAGGCGCGTGCCGGGACGGCGCTCGTCCGGCTCGTACGGCACCGACAGGGCCGCGACGTAGACGGCCGCCAGGACGGCGACGACGATGAGGACGGCTCTCTTCGTTGTCATTGTCGCTATCGCTCCGAACGGTCGGTCATTGACGGGGATTGTGGCACACCTGTGCCGCCTCGGCGGGTCGCGGTCCGGACCGTGTCCTACAATGCGCGGTTTCCGTGGACGAGGGATCCGAACGATGGCCGAGAACCGCAAGATCGTCGTGGCGACGCTGCCGCAGGGCAAGCTCGAGGAGTCCCACTACGACCTCGTCACCGAGCCGGTGCCGGCGCCGGGGGACGGGGAGGTCCTCTGCCGCACGCTCGCGGTCTCCGTGGATGCCGGGGCCCGGGCGGGTCTCCAGGGCAGCGCGACGTACGCCGGCGCTCCCCAGACCGGGGTCGTGATGCGCGGCAGCGCGGTCGCGCGGGTGGAAGCGTCGAACGACGCGTCGGTCTCGGAGGGCGACATCGTCTCCTGCGGAGCCGGCTGGCAGGACTACTCGGTGCATGCGGCCCGGACCGTCGAGCGTATCGACTACGACGGCGACCCGGCGGACTACCTGGGCGTGCTCGGGGGCACGGGGCTGACGGCCTACTTCGGGCTGCTCGCCGTGACGGACCCGAGAGAGGGCGAGACCGTCATGGTCTCGACGGCCGCCGGCGCGGTGGGCCACATCGCCGGACAGCTCGCGAAGATCCGCGGCTGCCGCGTGGTGGGGGTTACCGGGTCCGAGGCGAAGAACGCCCGGCTCGCGGACGAACTCGGGTTCGACGGCGTCGCGAACTACCGCGACGGGGGCTTCCGCCAGGCGCTCAAGGAAGCGACGCCGGACGGCGTGGACGTCTACTTCGACAACACCGGCGGCACGGTGCTCGGGTCGGCGCTCTTCCGGATGAACCAGGGCGGGCGCATCTCGTGCTGCGGCGTGGTCTCGCAGTACGACACGGCCAACCCGGAGCCCGGTCCGCGCGGCATCCCGGGACTGCTCGTGAACAAGCGCCTGCGGATGGAGGGGTTCCTGGTCTTCGACTTCGCGGACCGCTACGGGGCGGCGCGCGCCGAACTCAAGGACTGGATGGCGTCCGGCCGGCTGACGGCCTGGGTGGACGAGTTCCAGGGACTGGAGTCCGCGCCTCGCGCGTTCGTGGACCTGCTGGCCGGGGGCAACGTCGGCAAGCGGATCGTGCGCGTCTCGGATTGAGTCCCGTGTACTATAAGATATTGATTGTAAAAGATAAATTTCGTCCGCACAGACAGTGTGGGGCGCCTGGCCGCCGGGTTGCCGAATGTGTGGGCCAGCGGACGGATTGACCGCCGTTGACCCTCCACTACCGTGATGCGAGCATTCGCGCGCTTGCGGCGCGGGCATTCGCGCCTGTTGCGGCCGTGCGGCTGCTGCCATCTTGCGGGGGGAAGCCGATGCGACAGGGACTCATTGCCGGGACGGCACTGGCACTATTCGCGTGCCTGCCCGGTGCGGCGTTGGCGGAAGCGGGCGACGAGTACGTGGCCCCGCGCGGGCCGGGTGGGGTCCATCCCGACCTGAACGGCATCTGGCAGGCCCTGAACGAGGCGCACTACGACGTCGAGTTGCACATGGCGCGCGCGTCGCTGCAGTTGCGCGACGGTCCGCACGGTCCGGTCCCGTCGCTCGAGACCTACAAGCTCGGCGCCGTCGTCTCGGTGCCGCCGAGCATGGGGGTCGTCGAGGGCGGCAAGATCCCGTACAGGCCGGAGGCCCTCGCGAAGAAACTCGAGAACCAGGCCGACTGGATCAACCGGGACCCGGAAGTGAAGTGCTACCTCCCGGGCGTGCCGCGCGCCAACTACATGCCGCACCCGTTCCAGATCTTCCAGGGCGAGAGCACGCTCTTCTTCGCCTACCAGTACGCCGGCGCCGTGCGCGACGTCTTCACCGAGGACCCGGGGCCGGCCCCCATCGACACCTGGATGGGCCAGTCCGTGGCGAGTTGGGACGGCGACACGCTCGTGATCGAGGTCACCGGTTTGAACGACCAGACCTGGTTCGACCGGGCCGGCAACCACCACAGCAGCCAGATGAAGGTCACCGAACGGTACACGCCAGCCGGTCCGGACCACCTCCACTACGAGGCGACCATCGAGGACGCGGAGACGTTCACGCGCCCCTGGAAGATCTCGATGCCGCTCTACCGCCGCAAGGAAGCCAACATGACCCTGATGGATTTCCGTTGCGTGGAGTTCGTCGAGGAGCTGATGTACGGCGAGTGGCGGCGGAACCCGTTGCCCCGTTAGGGCCGGTCGAGTGCTGATGCGAACCCCGGAACACGTACGCGGCGCGGCGCGAAGTACGGCCTGGGCCGTGGTTGGCCTCGGCCTGCTCGGCTGGACCGCCGCCGGCGCGGACGACATCCCCCGCACGGCGGACGGCCGTCCGGACCTGTCGGGCAACTACGACGTGGCGACGCTCACGCCGCTGCAGCGGCCGCGGATGTTCGGGGACAACCGCTTCCTTTCGCGCGAGGAGGCGGACCGCATCGCCGCGGAAGAACGCGACCGCATGGCGGAAGCGCAGCAGGACACGGACCCGGGCCGGGAAGCCCCGCCGGTCGGCGGCGACGGTTCGCCGGGGGCCGCCGGCAACGTGGGCGGCTACAACGCGTTCTGGATCGACCGGGGCGAGAACACGATCGCCATCGAGGGCCGCTTCCCCACCTCCATCATCGTGGATCCCCCGAACGGCAGGTTGCCCGAGATGACGCCGGCGGCGCGCGAGCGCAGGATGGCGCGGCGGGCGATGTTCCGCGAGAACACCGGGGAGGCGTGGTGGCTCAAGGAGGGTCTCCCGGCCGGACCCTACGATGACCCGGAGATGCGGCCGCTCGGCGAGCGCTGCCTGCTCGGCTTCGGCTCGACCTCGGGCCCGCCGATGCTGCCGGTGCTCTACAACAACGTGAAGCGCATCGTGCAGACCCCGGACCACGTGATGATCCTCACCGAGATGGTCCACGACGCGCGCATCGTCCGCATCGGCGGCGAGCACGCCCCGCCCGACGTGCGCAAGTGGATGGGGGACTCCGTCGGCCGCTGGGAAGGCGACACGCTGGTGGTGGACACCACCAACTTCCGCGACCAGACCGGCCTCTCCGGGGGCACGGAGAACCTGCACGTCGTCGAGCGGTTCCAGCGGCTCGATGCGGACACGCTGCTGTACAGTTTCACCGTCGAGGACCCGACGGTCTGGGAGGCGCCCTGGAGCGGCGAGTACCCGTGGCCGGCGACGGACGGCAACGTATACGAGTACGCCTGTCACGAGGCGAACTACGCGCTCGGCAACATCATGCGCGGGGCGCGTCTCCTGGAAGCCGACGTCCCCGGGCCCGGCGCCGAGTGAGTGCGAGAGTGAGTGCGAGACAGCGGAGGCAAGCAACATGCGCACGAAGTGTTTGATATTTCTGGCGGGACTGCTGACCGCCGCGCCGGCGGCGGCCCACCACGCGTTCGGGGCCGAGTTCGATCCCAACCGGCCGCTCGTGCTGCGGGGCCCGGTGGTGAAGGTCGAGTGGGTCAACCCGCACGCGTGGATCCACCTCGAGCACACCACCGACGCCGGCGAAAAGGAGGTGTGGATGGTCGAGGGCGGCACGCCGAACACGCTCCTGCGGCGCGGGCTGACGCGTACGTCGCTGGTGCCGGGGACGCTGATCGTGGTGGACGGTTACCAGAGCAAGGACCGTTCGAAGCGCGCCAACGGGCGGGACATCACGTTCGAGGACGGCAGCAAGATCTTCGTGGGTTCGTCCGGCACCGGCGCGCCACGCGACGGTCGCGACCCGACGGAACCATCGATCTGATCTGAACCCCGGCGCGGACGCGGCGCCCGGCGTGCCCACGCTCCTCGATCTTCTTGGCCCCGCCCCGGAGACGCGCGCGGACGCGGCCATCCGCGCGCCCGGGCGCACCGGACTCACCTACCCGGGCCTCCTGGCCCAGGTGGAGGGAACGGGCCGCGCGCTGCGCGGCGCGGGCGTCCGGGGCGGCGACCGCGTCGCGATCGTGCTGCCGAACGGCCCCGCGATGGCGAGCGCCTTCGCCTGCATCGCCCCCTGGTGCGCGGCGGCCCCCCTGAATCCCGCCTACAAGGCGGACGAGTTCGACTTCTACCTGTCCGACCTTGACGCCGCGGCGCTGATCGTCGCCGCGGGCGACGACACCGTGGCCCGGGACGTCGCGGCGCGGCGTGGCACGCGCGTGATCGAGCTGGTGGAGGCGGACGCGGCGGGCGCGTTCGCGCTCGACCTCCGGGGCGAGGGAGAAGGCGAGGCGGAGGCGGCGACGCCGGAAGCGGAGGCGGTGGCGCTTGTCCTGCACACGTCCGGCACGACGTCGCGGCCGAAGATGGTCCCGCTCACCCAGGCCAACCTGTGCGCGTCCGCCCGCAACATCGCCCACACCCTCGCGCTCGGTCCGTCGGACGTCTGCCTGAACGTCATGCCGCTGTTCCACATCCACGGGCTCATGGCGCCGGTGCTGGCGAGCCTCGGGAGCGGCGGGTCCGTGTACTGCACGCCCGGCTTCGACGCGCTGCGCTTCTTCGCCTGGCTCACGGACGCGGACCCGACCTGGTACAGCGCGGTGCCGACCATGCACCAGGCGGTCCTCGCCCGCCTGCCGCGGAACCGGGAACGCGCGGCCCGGGCGCGCCTGCGCTTCGTCCGGTCCGCTTCCGCGGCGTTGCCGGCGCAGGTGATGAAGGCCCTCGAGGAAGGGCTCGGCGCCCCCGTCATCGAGGCGTACGCGATGACCGAGGCGGCGCACCAGATGTGTTCCAATCCCTTGCCGCCCGCGCCGCGCAAGCCGGGCATGGTCGGCCCGGCGGCGGGGCCGGAGGTGGCCGTCATGGACGAGGCCGGCGGCGTGCTGCCGACGGGGACGGAGGGGGAGATCGTCATTCGCGGCGACAACGTGATGCACGGCTACCTCGCCAATCCGGCGGCCGACGCCACCGCGTTTCACGGGTCGTGGTTCCGGACCGGGGACCTCGGCTACCTGGACCCGGACGGCTACGTCAAGGTGACCGGCCGGCTGAAGGAGATCATCAACCGCGGCGGCGAGAAGGTCGCGCCCCTCGAAGTGGACGACGTCCTGCTCGATCACCCGGACGTGGCTCAGGTCTGCACCTTCGCGCTGCCCCACGCGCGGCTTGGCGAGGATGTCGCCGCCGCGGTGGTCCGCACGCCGGACGGCGCGGCGGACGAAGCCGCGCTGCGCGCGTTCGCCGCCGAACGTCTCGCGGATTTCAAGGTGCCGCGCACGATCGTGTTCGTGGACGAGATTCCCAAGGGCGCGACCGGCAAGATCCAGCGCATCGGCCTCGCGCGGGCGCTGGGGCTCGCGCCATGAAGGTCTGCGTGTTCGGCGCCGGGGCCATCGGCGGCCTGCTCGCGGTGCAGTTGTCGCGCGCGGGTGCGGACGTATCGGTCGTGGCGCGCGGTCCGCACCTCGCCGTCATGCGCGAGCGGGGCCTCGTCCTCGAGATCGGCGGCCAACGGCTGACCGCGCGGCCGGAGGCGACCTCGGACCCGGCCACCCTCGGTCCGCAGGACTACGTCGTCATCACGCTCAAGGCGCACTCGATCCCCGGCGTGGTCAAGGCGATCCAGCCGCTGCTTGGGGCGGAGACCGTCGTCGTGAGCGCCGTCAACGGCATCCCCTGGTGGTACTTCCACGGCCTCGACTCGCCCTTCGCGGGTCGCCACGTCGAGAGCGTCGACCCCGGCGGAGCCGTCTGGCGCGGGATCGGACCCGAGCGCGCGCTGGGTTGTGTCGTCTACCCGTCGTGCGAGGTCGTCGAGCCCGGCGTCGTGCGCCACCTCTCGGACGACAAGTTCAGCCTCGGCGAGCCGTCGGGCGTGCGCAGCGATCGGGTCCGCGCCTTCGCCGCGCTGTGCGTGGACGCCGGGATCAAGGCCCCGGTCCGCCCGCGGCTTCGGGACGAGATCTGGGTGAAGCTGTGGGGCAACGTCGCCTTCAACCCGCTCAGCGCGCTCACGGGGGCGGCCCTCGACGTGCTGGCGACCGAACCCGACACCCGTGGCATCGCGCGCGACATGATGGTCGAGGCGCAGCACGTCGCGGAGGCGCTGGGCGTGCGCTTCGCCGTGGACGTGGACCGCCGCATCGACGGCGCGGCGCGCGTGGGCGCGCACCGGACCTCCATGCTGCAGGACCTCGAACGGGGCCGTCCGCTCGAGAACGATGCCCTGGTCGGCGCCGTGCAGGAGTTGGGAATGCTAACGAGCGTCCCGACGCCGACCATCGACCTGGTGCATGCACTGTTGCGTCGGCGCGCTGCGTCGCGGGACTGAATTCCCCGGCAGCATTGCCTCCCGCGCCGGGTAAAGGGCGCTATCATCGTGCGGCCAGATCGGCGAGCAGAGGTCGTACGATGACGTACAGGCGGGCAATCGTGGCTGTGGACGTGGTGTCCGATGCGGCCGAGACCGTGATCGCCCGCGCGACGCAGGTCTGCCGGGACGCCGAGGTCACCGCGGTACACGTCGTCGACGAGGGCTACCTCTACTTCAGCGACGAGGTGGCCATTCCGGGGGTCGCCGACCTGCACGACAAGGTGCTGCAGGAGTCGGCCCAGCGGCTCGGGGCCGCGTGCGAACCGGCCGGCGTCGAACACCGAACGCTCCTCGAAGGCCATGCCGCCAACGAGATCCATCGCTATGCGGAAGAGCAGGGCGCCGACCTCGTCGTCATGGGCGCGCACGGGCGCCACGGCTGGCGGCTGCTGCTCGGCTCCACCGCCAACGCCGTGCTGCACGGCACCGTCTGCGACGTGCTCTGCGTACACATTCCGGAGGAGGTCGCGCCCTTCCGCGAGGTCCTGGTCGCCGTCGACTCGACGGTGGAGGCCGCGGCGGTCGTCGAGCGCGCCGTGCAGGTCGCCGCGCTCACCAACGCCCGGGTGTCGCTCATTTCGGTGATCCGGCCCCTCGAGCACGCCTACGCCGGCGTGGACATCGCCGCCTACGGCGATTCCGCGGTGCGTTTCGCCCACGAGGCCGAACAGGAGGTCGAGCAGCAGGTGAACCGCCTCGCCGACAGCTTCGATGTCCGGGGCGAGCGCCTGGTGCGCCGTGGCCACCCGGCGGAGGAGATCCACGCGGCGGCGGACGAACTGTCGGCGGACCTCGTGGTCGTCGGCACCCACGGCCGCCACGGCTTCGCGCTGCTGCTCGGTTCCACGGCGAACGCGGTGCTGCACGGGGCGAAGTCGGACATCCTCGCGGTGCGCGTGGGGCGCTGACCCTGGACGCCCGGCCGCCGAGCACGCGCACTCGACGGGAAGAGATCAACGTTCTGTAAGTGAAATATAATATCAATCAATGTGTTAAAACGCGTCCGCATGGCGGGCGCGTGGCTTCTCGGGGTATCCTGCCAGCGGGCACGCCGAGCACGCGTTAAGTCACTGCACTAGGGCTCCTCGGCCCCCGCCCCGGTTGCGGGGCCGCGTTCGCGCACGTCAAAGGCGGCGTGCATCGTTCTCACCTCGGCTTCCCCAGACCGAATCCCCGGACCGGTACAACGCCCGCTGGGCTGCGCCAAATCCGCGCCTGACGCTTGCACCCGGTGCGCACCGCCGGACGACCTGCGCTCGCCCGCGTTTTCTGTTATTCCCCAGGAAAGGTCTGCTATTGTAGTGCGCGCACTACTTGGCTTCGCGGGAATGGCCTGTCCGGTCGACGGATGCGCCTGCGCGAAGAGCGCGCCCGTGGGTCCGTTGGGCGCTTTGTCAGAGACACGGCGCCGGGTAGCGCATGTCTGGAATAAAGGATGATGGTTGGGAGAGAACCAATGACGGACGAGAGTCCCTTAGACGAGCGGAGCCGTGCTGAACTGGTGCGGGTCGAGGCCTTCGATCCCGCGCTGGTACGGCCCTGGCGATTCCACAACCGGGCCCGGTCGGGGATGGACGATATCTCGCTCGACGCCCTCGCGAACTCCATCAAGCGGGACGGTCAGCAGCAGCTTGGCCTGGCGCGTCGACTGCCGGCGGTCGACACGCACGCCGTCGAAGTGATCTTCGGTGTCCGGCGCCTGGAGGCCTGTCGTCGTGCGGGCGTTCCCTGGCGCGCCGAAGTCCGCGAAGCCTCGTTCTCGGACGCGGAGTGCGCGGCGGCGATGCATGGGGAAAACGCCTGGTCGGAGGGCGTATCGCCCCTCGAGAACGCCGTGCAGTGGAAGGCCATGCTGGACGCGCGCGTCTTCGCGAGCCAGACCGCACTGGCGCGGGAGCTGGGCTGTCATCGCGCCACCGTTTCGCGCGCCGTGCGTACGGCCGCGTCCCTGTTCGCGGAGGATTGGCTGGGTCGATTGGTCAGGCCGGTAATGCACGAGTTCACGGGCCGCGCCGCCGATCGCCTGGCGGACGCGTACGCGGAGGGGACACGTGGACACGTGGCTCGTCGGCGCGCCGCGCAGTTGGAGCCGGGATCGGTAGGGGCCGACCGACTGTACGACCTGCTGTTCCGCGAAGCGCGGGAAGAGGTCCCGCGCGAAACCGTCTTCGTGCGGCGCAAGGGCCGGGCGGGCGGCGGCGTCGTGGCGGCGAAGATCGAGCGCGACCAGGCGGGCAGCTTCTGGATCCGGGTACGCGCCCACGAGCAGACGCCGGCCGAGTTGGCGGAACTGGCGGAACAGATTGAAGCGATTCTGGCAAGCGAGATGGGATCCGCGTCGGGCGTGCGGCTCGGGCGCCGGCTGGTGGCGTCACTGTCATCCAGGGAGGCGCGGGAGGCCGACCGGGCGTGGCTGGAGGGGTGCGTCTGGTCGGCCGCACGGGCGAGTGGACTCGAGTGGGACCGCCTGCGATGCGCCGCGGTGGCGGAGATCCTGGGTGCTCAACGAGAGGGTTGGGAGCGGGCGGTCGCGCGTGCCCTGGCGGACGACGGTGGATAGACTCTCCCGTGTCGCGCGCGCGCGACATGTGGTTGAGTTTTATAATAAATACATTCATTTGGATGCTATTTTTGAAGTGATTTAGGAGCCACATGCGTGCCGCCGACCGGAACCTGCCGCGCCGCCACTACGCGCTTCCGTTCCGCGGCATCGACCGCCGGCGTGTTCGTCCGGCAGGTAGCGATGGCGTTCGCTCAGCTTGACTGGGCCCCGAGTTACGTTTCGAAGATCTCGAACGCGCGCTCCGATGGAGGATCTGGAGCGCCTCTACGCCGAGCTGGCGGTGCCGAGTCGGGAGTCGGTGCGACAGCCGATCGCCGACTATCCGGGAAATCTGGTGGTGGAGCCGGGGGGGATCGAACCCCCGACCTCGACATTGCGAACGTCGCGCTCTCCCGGCTGAGCTACGGCCCCACGGGGGCCTATTATCGGTCACCGGACCGGTTTCCCTCAACATCCGCGCCGGCCCTGTCACCGACGCGCACGTTCGGGGCATACTCGCCCTGGAGTCTTCGGAGGGAAACATGGCGGCGGAACCGGCCGATGTCCTGATCGTGGGCGCCGGGGCGTCCGGCGCAGCGGTCGCGTGGAGCCTCGCGGAGACGCGCATGCGGATCGTGTGTCTCGAACAGGGTGGCTGGATGAACCCGGCGGAGTACCCGAGTTCGGGGCGGGACTGGGAGGCGCGCGGCTTCGGCGACTTCAGCATCAGCCCGAACCGCCGGCGCCGTGTCACGGACTACCCGGTCAACGACGACGAATCCCCCATCTCCGTCGCCAATTTCAACGCCGTCGGCGGGAGCACGATCCTGTATGCCGGGCACTTCCCCCGCTTCCATCCTTCGGACTTCCGGGTCCGCAGCCTCGACGGCGTCGCCGACGACTGGCCGATCGACTTCGACACGCTCGCGCCGTACTACGCCGAGAACGACCGGATGATGGGGGTTTCCGGCCTTGCGGGCGATCCCGCCAATCCGCCGCACGATCCGCCCATGCCGCCGCTGCCCCTCGGCAAGTCGGGCCAGGCGCTCGGCAAGGGGTTCAACCGGCTCGGCTGGCACTGGTGGCCGTCCGATACCGCGATCGCGACGGAGCCCTATGACGGCCGGGACCAGTGCCTGAACCTCGGCGCCTGCTCGACGGGTTGCGCCCAGGGCGCGAAAGCGAGCACGGACATCACCTACTGGCCCCACGCCCTGCGCGCCGGGGTCGAGGTGCGCACGCGCTGCCGGGTCCGCGAGATCACCGTGGACGATCGCGACCGGGCCACCGGCGTCATCTACCACGACGCCGACGGCGTCGAGCACGAGCAGCGGGCGCACGTCGTGGTCCTCGCCTGCAACGGGGTCGGGACGCCGAGGCTGCTGCTGAACTCTTCGTCCAGCCGCTTCCCGGACGGCTTGGCGAACCGCAGTGGGCTGGTTGGCCGGAACCTCATGTTCCACCCGTACGCCGCCATCTACGGCGTGTTCGAGGAACCGATGGACGGCTACCGGGGACCCGGCCTGTGCATCTGGAGCCAGGAGTTCTACGAGACCGACGCGGAGCGGGGTTTCGTGCGCGGCTACACCTTCGAGTGCGGCCGCGGGCGCGGGCCGGTGGCGACCGCCATGAACGGCATGATGTCCCGGCGGATCCCGTTCGGCCCGGACCACCATCGGGCCTATCGCGCCATGTTCAATCGCATGGCCGGGATGGTCGGCATCTGCGAAGACCTCCCGGAAGAACACAACACCGTGACCCTCGACCCCGAACTCACCGACCCGGACGGCATCCCCGCGCCGAAGGTCACGTACCGCCTGTCCGAGAACAGCCGGCGCATGCTCGACCACGCCGTCGCCCGCGGCACCGAGGTGCTCCGCGCGGCGGGCGCGGTCGACATCCTGACCACGGCGCCGATCCCGCAGGGCGGCTGGCACCTGATGGGCACGGCGCGCATGGGCACGGACCCGGAGACTTCCGTCGTCAACGAGTGGGGACGGTCGCACGACGTCAGGAACCTCTTCATCGTCGACGGCAGCCTGTTCGTTACCTGCGCCGGCGTGAACCCGACGCGCACCATCCAGGCGCTCGCGCTCTACGTCGCCGACTCGATGAAGCAGCGCCTGGCCAACCTGTTCGACTGAGCGACACCATGAGCGACGACTTCATCATGAGCGACCGCGGACTCTCGGGGGCCGAGCGCGCGCTGCTGCGGTCGTTCGCGGGCGCCGTGATTCCGCCGGGTCCGGAACACGGTATCCCGGGGGCGGACGACGAGGCCATCACCGCGGACATCGTGGCCAGCGCGGAGGGCGGTACGGAGGAGGTGGCCGAAGCGCTTGCGGCACTGGACGCGCTGTCGAGGAGCAGCCGTGGCGACGGCTTCGATATGGTGGACGAAGGCGCCCGGGTGGCCGTTGCGACGGCGTTCCGGGACTCCCACCGCGCGCTGGCCGCCCGCCTCGTCGGGATCGTGGCGCAGTGCTACTACCGCGACGAGCGCGTCATGGCCTCCCTCGGCATGGAGCCCCGGCCGCCCTACCCGGACGGGTTCGAGCTGGAGCAGGGCGACTGGTCGCTGCTCGACCCGGTCCGCGCGAGGGAGCGTCTGTACCGGTGAAGCGACTCCGGGGCGGTGCTTCACTACCCCGACGGCATCGCGGCGTCCCGACGTCAGCCTGCCGCCACTGGCTCCACGGGTTCCCGCCGCGCGAAACGAGCCCGCACCTGCCGGATGCCGCTCTTCATCTGCTCGGGCACGGCCAGCATCGCCGGCGTCGCCACCAGCGTCAGCAGCGTCGCGAAACTGAGTCCCGACACGATCGCCTGGGAGGTCTGGATCCAGAATCCGGACACCTGGCTCCCGTAGACGATGTCGCGGTTGATGAAGTCGATGGAGAAGTTCGTCGCGAGCGGCAGGAGCCCGAACACGGTGGTCACCGTGGTGAGCAGCACCGGACGCAGGCGCTGCGCCCCCGTGCGCGCGATCAGTTGGAGGTAGTGGATGTCCGGGTGTTCGCGGCGCAGGTGGTTGTAGGTGTCGATCAGCACGATGTTGTTGTTCACGACGATGCCGGCGAGCGCCACGACGCCGATGCCGGTCATGATGGCGCTGAAGGGCATCTGCGTGACGAGCAAGCCGAGCAGGACGCCGGCCGTGGACATCACGACGGCGACGAGAATGAGCGTGCTCTGGTAGAAGCTGTTGAACTGCGTGACGAGCAGCATGAACATCAGGATGAGGGACAGGACGAAGGCGACCCCGACGAATGCGATCGACTGCGCCTGTTCCTCGTTCGCCCCGCGGAACTGGACCTCCACCCGCGGGTCGAAGGCCTGCGCCTCGATCCAGGCCTCGATCTCCCGCACCTTGTCGTCGGCGAGCACCCCCGGGGCGACTTCCGCGCGGATGAACTCGACGATGTCGCCGTCGATGCGCTGGATGGTGTCCACGTTCGGCACGGGCGTGCGCGTGACGAAGTTGGAGATCGGCACTTGGCCGGTCGGCGTCGCGATCTTCAGTTCGTCGAGGGCCGCGACCCCCCGGGCGTCGTCCGGGTAGCGGATGCGGATGTCGACCGGTTCGTCCGCGTTGTCCGGACGGTACTCGGCGATCTTCACCCCGGCGGTCACGAGCTGTACCGCGAGGCCGACCAGGGACACGTCGGCGCCGTAGAGCGCGGCTTGGGCGCGGTCGACGTCGATCTTCCACTCGACCCCCGGCAGGGAGCGGGTGTCCTCGATGTCCCGGAGCCCGGCGACGCGGGTGTCCATGAAGTCCCGCACGCGGCCGATCACCGGCTGGATGTCCTCCCTGTCGACGGCCGAAAACTGGATCTGCAGCGACTTGCCGATGGGCGGCCCCATCTCCTCCTTCTGCACCTCGACATAGATGCCTGCGAGGTCGGAGGTGCGCTCGCGGATGAGCTCGAGGATCTCGACGCCGGTCATGGCGCGATCGTCTTGGTCGTGGAGCTCCGCCATGACCGTCCCGATGATGTCCTTCGCGGACGACCCGCCCATGAACCCGGCGTCGCCGCCGGGGAGGCGGGTCCAGGTATTCACGTCCTTGATGCCCGGAATGGCGAGGATCCGGTCCTCCACCTCGCGCACGAGAACGTCGATCTCGTCGGTCGCGAGGTTGCCCCGCGCGCGGACGCTGATCCGCCCGTAGGCGGGGTCCGTGCCGGTGAAGAAGGTCATGCCCCGACCGAAGTTGCCGTACGCCCAGAACGTCGTGGCGAGGACCGTGAAGACGATCAGGATCGTGACCAGCGAGTGATGGCTCGCGAACATCAGCAGGCGCGCGTACCAGCCGGTGAAGCCGCCGAGGGTCGTCGGGTCGCCGCTCTCGAGTTCCGCGAGGGTACGGCGCTGCCGCGCGTCCCGCGCGCTCAGCTTGCCGAAGCGCGACCCGATGGTGGGACAGAACACCAGTGCGTAGAGCAGCGAGCCGGACAGGACGGTGAACACGGTCACGGGCAGGTAGCTCATGAACTTGCCGGACACGCCCGGCCAAAACATGAGCGGCAGGAACGCGGCGAGGGTGGTCGCGATGGACGCCGTCACCGGCCAGAACATGCGTTTCGCGGCAAGGGTGAAGGCGGCCCGGTTGTCGAACCCCTCGACCATCTTCCGGTCCGCGTACTCGGTCACGACGATGGCGCCGTCGATCAGCATGCCGAGTCCGAGCAGCATGCCGAACATCACCATGAAGTTGAACGTGTAGTCGAACAGGTAGATGAAGATCAGCGCGAACAGGAACGAGATGGGGATGCCCATCCCGACGATGAGGCCGCTGCGCAGGCCCATGGCGGCCACCACCAGCGTCATGACGAGCGCCAGCGCCGTGACGATGTTGCCTTCGAGCTCGGTGACCTGCTGCAGGGCCCGCGGCGAGGCGTCCTGCGTGTAGAAGAGCGTCACGCGGTTCGGCAGGTTCGGTTCGTGCCTGGCGACCGCGGCCTTCACCCGGGCGATGGTGTCGATGATGTTGGAGTTCGCCCGCTTGATGATGTCCATCGAGATCGTGCGCTGCCCGTTCACGCGGGCGTGGCTCTCGCGGTCCTTGAACGTCCGGCGCACGGTCGCGACATCGGCCACCGTGACGACCGTGTCGCCGTCGCTCAGCACCGGCAGGTCGAGGAGGTCCCGTCCCCGTTCGATGACGCTCGGCACCTTGACGGACATGCGGCCCCGGCCCGTGTCGAGGCTGCCGGCCGGGATCAGCCGGTTGTTGCGCATCACGGTGCCGATGAGCTGCTCGTTCGTCAGGCCGTAGGCCTCGAGCTTGGCCGGTTCGACGACGATCTCGAGCACTTCCTCCCGGTGGCCGTAGAGGCGGGCCTCGAGGATGTCGGGAATCGTCTCGATCTCGTCCTGCAGCACCTTGGCGTGGTCGAACAGCATGCGCTCCGGCACGTCGTCGCCGACCAGGTTGATCTGGATGATCGGGAAGTCGTCGGTGCTCTGCTCGGAGATGATGGGCTCTTCCGCCGTGGTCGGCATCTCCGGCTTCGCGCGGTCGACGGCCTCGCGCACGTCGGCGAGCGCGATGTCGAGGTCGTAGTCGGCGTCGAACTCCACCGTCACGGTGGCCACGCCCTCGGAGGCGAAGGCGTTGACTTCCTCGACCCCCTCCACGGTGCGGAGCTCGATCTCCATCGGCTTGACGAGCAACCGCGCGCCGTCCTCCGGAGAGATCCCCTCATGGACGATCGTGATGGCGAAGAAGGGGACCTCGACCCGCGGCTCGGCCTCGATGGGAATGGCGCAGCGCGCCACGGAGCCGGCGAGCACGACGGCGAACAGGAGCAGCAGCGTGGTGCGGGTGCGGCTGACGGCCGCGTCGACGAGAACGTTGTTCACGAGGCGTGGACGGGCCGCGTGCGCGCCGGCGCGTCGGCGCCGAGACCGGGCGGCCTCGCCGGCGGGATGGCCGACGGGATGGCCGGCGGGATGGCGGCGGGCGACTCGCCGCCGGGCTCGAGCTGGCTCGCGCTGCCCGAAGACGCGGCGGCGTCCTCCTGCCGTCCCGGTATGGCGGGTAGCGGCTCGGGGTCGGCTGACCTAGCCCCGTCCGGCCGGACGGTAGCGGCGAAGGCACGGAGGTCGTCGCGCGTGCCCGGCGGTGCCCGGGTGGGCTCGAAGTCGACATCGACCCGCTCGCCCGGAACGACGAACTCGTGGCCCACGGTGATGAGCGTGGCGACGTCCGGGAGTCCCGTGATCCAGACGCCCTCGGCGTCGTCGCGGAGGATGGTCACCCGGTTGAACTCGACACGGTTGTCGGCGTCCAGCGTCCGCACGCCCACCGCGCCCGCGTCGTCGAGGCCGAACAACGCCGGGCTCACGTGATGTGCCGGGGCGGTTTCCGCGGCGATGAGGAGGTCGGTGGTGATGCCGCTGCGCAGGGCGTAGTCCGGGTTGGGGACTTCGACCTCCACGCGGTAGGTCCGCGTGGCCGGATCGGCCTGCTGTCCTATGAAGCCGATGGCGCCGGTGAGCCGCTCGCCGGTCGCGAGTTCTCCGAACGCCTGCTCTCCCACGCGGATGCGGGCGATGTCCTTCTCCATGAGCTGCCCGACGAGCAGCATCGGGTCGAGATCGACCAGCGTCACGCAGCCGGCGCCGGGCTGCACGTAATCCCCGACCTCCACGTGCGTGACCTCGACGACACCGTCGAAGGGGGCGCGCACGCGGGTGCGGGCGATGTCCAGTTCGGTCGACTTCAGCCGCGCGCTGGAGGCGGCGAGCCGGGCGCGGGCGGTGGCGATCGCGGTTTCGGACTGGAGGCCCTCGGCCTGCAGCCGCTGGCTGCCGCGATACTCGATGTACGCCTGCCGTACGGCCGCCTGCGCTTCCGCCAGGCGCGCCCCGCGGTCGTCCATCGAGAGGCGGCACAGCACGTCCCCGGTGGCCACGCGGTCGCCGAGTTCCACCGGACGGTCCACGACGCGCCCCACGGTCTCCGCCCGGACGTCGACGGTGCGCTTGTTCTCGGTACGCCCGCGGACCCGGGCGTACGCGGTCTGTTGCACCGCGGTGGTGACGCGGGCGCGCACGCGGGACGGCGCGCGGTCTTCGACGGCCGCGGCCGCGCGCTCGTTGCGTTCGTCGATGGTGAGCTGGGTGGACTCGTCCGGCCCGGCGCCGAACTGTCCCGAGGCGAGCCAGACCACGGTCGCGACCGCGATGGCGATGGCGGTAATGTACGGCTTGCGCATCAGGCGGTCAGGGGCCGACGGCCGGCAGCGTAGCGGCGACTTGTACCGAAAGGCATGTCGTTACGAAACGTAACACGGATCGCGCGCGACGGCCACCGTCCGGGAGGGCGGCGCGGCGTGATCGTCTACCACTCTCCGGTGTTCCCCATGCTCTTCCAGGGCTCGGCCGGGTCGCGCGGTCCGCCGGTCTGCAGGAGCTCGACGGAGACGCCGTCGGGCGACCGCACGAAAGCCATGTAGCCGTCGCGCGGCGGCCGGTTGATGGTGACTCCGGAATCCATCAGGTTCTGGCAGAGGCCGTAGATGTCGTCTACCTCGTAGGCGAGGTGCCCGAAGTTGCGACCGCCGGCCAGTTCCTCCGGGTCCCAGTTGTGCGTGAGTTCCACCTGGGCGTCCTCGTCCCCGGGCGCGGCCATGAACACGAGCGTGAAGCGGCCGGGTTCGTTGTCGATGCGCCGGATCTCCTTGAGGCCGATCGCCTCGTAGAAGCCGATGGATGCGTCGAGGTCCGTGACGCGGACCATGGTGTGGAGGTATTTCATGGTGGTGCGGGCCGTTTTCCCCTTGAAAAACCGCACCCTAACCGAGGTGGCCCGATGGGGACAAGGCGCGCCGGCGGCGCGCCGGCGGCCGGAAGGCAACTTGGTAGACTGCCCCGCATACACTGGGAGGAAGTCATGACCGAAGGCGAGCTGATCACCACCATCGACGAGTTCCAGGCCGAGTACCGCAGCACCATCGGGCAGACGCTCGCGAATCGGCCCACCCGCCAGGCCAACCTCGACAACATCCGCCGCTTCGGCGACGGTGTCGGAGACTACAACCCGCTGTGGCGTGACGAAGCGCACGCGGCGGCGAGCCGCTACGGCATGATCACGGCCCCCCCGACCTTCCTCTACGGCGTGTCGCTCGGCGTGGTCGCGGGGGAGACCGGCAACATCGACCGGGCGCGGGTCTCCACCCAGTTCCTGCCGGTCAACTACGCCGGTGTCGAGATCGACTTCCTCCGGCCGGTGTGGCGCGACGACTGGATCACGTGCACCGAGCGGGTAGGAGAGACGGTTCGCAAGGAGAGCGGCCGCATCGGGCCGATCAACCTCAACACGGGGCTCGTGACCTACAGCAACCAGCGCCAGGAGGTGGTCGCCGACGTGCGCACGACCATGGCGCGGTTCCAGAACACCGGGGGTGCGCTCGACTACGAGCGCGCGCCCAAGGAAGGCGAGGCACGTCCGGAGCCCCCGGATCCGCTGGTCTGGGAGCGCGAAAGGCGGGGCGCCGAAACGCGCTACTGGGAGGACGTGGCGGAGGGGGACACGCTGCCCGCGCTGCCGAAGGGGACGTACTCGGTCAACGAACTGTTCCTCTTCACCCACGGCGTGCTGGGCACCTACCGGAGCACGCGCGCGGCGCTCGAGGCGTCGGGGTCCGTGGAACTCGGGGGCGGCGGCCGCTTCGACTCCGGACACGCGAAGGAGCGCCGCAACATGCCGGGCCAGTTCGACTACGGCCCGCAGCGGGTCTGCTGGCTCGCGCAGATAGTTACGGACTGGATGGGCGACGACGGCGCGCTGAAGCGGCTCACCGCGTCGATCCGGCACCCCAACATCGTCGGGGACACGAACACCGTGCGGGGCGAAGTCACGGGCAAGCGCGTCGCCGACGGCGAGCATCTCGTGGATGTGCGCATGCAGAACGTCAACCAGTCGGGGCTGGCGACGGCGTTCGGCACGGCGGTGGTCGCGCTGCCCTCGCGGGAAGACTGACGGCAGGTGAAGGCGGGCGCGGTTCCGCCCGGCTCAGCGCCGCTCGACGACGATATCCTCCGTGTGGACCGGAAATCGGCCGGCGCCGGCGCGGTCGGTGAAGTAGTGCTGCAGCGTCTTGCCGACCACCGGAAACGCCAGCTCGTCCCACGGCACCGCATGCTCGTCGAAGAGGCACACGTCGAGGCTCTCGTCGCCCACGGCGAACTCGCCGTCCACGAGGCTGCCGCGGAAGAACATGTGTACCTGTGAGATGTGGGGCACGCTGAACAGCGTGTAGAGGCCGAGCAGCTCGACCCGTGCCCGGGCCTCCTCCCAGGTCTCGCGCAGTGCGCCCGCCTCGACCGTCTCGCCGACCTCGAGGAACCCGGCGGGCAGCGTCCACAGACCCCGGCGCGGTTCGATCGCGCGCCGGCACAGCAGTACCCGGCCTTCCCAGAGCGGCAGGCACCCCGTCACGATCCGCGGGTTCTGGTAGTGGATGGCGCCGCAGTGACCGCAGACGAAGCGTTCGCGGTTGTCGCCGGGGGGAATCTTCCGCCCGACCTCCCGGCCGCAGCGGCTGCAGTAGTTCACCGGGGGGATTATAGCGTCGCGGGTCCGCCGGCCCGGGCCGCGCCCTATGGAATTGGCCCCGAACATTGGCACAATGCTCGGAGAGGGCTCGGGGAGGGCTCGGGGCAACGGGGAAGGCGGGAAGGGATGATCTACAGTTTGGGCGCACGGCGCGTGGTTGCGGAAGGCGACTACTTCGTCGCCGCGACCGCCTCCGTCATCGGCTCCGTCACGCTCCGGAACAACGCGAGCGTCTGGTACGGAGCGGTCGTCCGCGGCGACTACGACGCGATCGTCATCGGGCGGAACTCGAACATCCAGGACTGCGCGATCGTGCACATGGACGACGGGTTTCCGGTCACCGTGGGGGACGACGTCACGGTGGGACACCAAGCCACGCTGCACGGTTGCACCATCGGCGACAACAGCCTGATCGGCATCAACTCGGTGGTGCTCAACGGCGTGCGCATCGGCAACAATTGCCTCATCGGCTCCAACGCCCTCGTCGCGGAGGGCAAGGAGATCCCGGACCGGAGCCTGGTGCTCGGCTCTCCCGGCCGGATCGTGCGCGAGGTGACGGACGAGGAGATCGCGGAGATCAAGGGCTTCTCGGACCTCTACGTGAACAACTTCAAGCGGATGCAGAAGGAACTGGCGGAACAGGCTGAGGCGGAAAGAGCGGAGGCGGACCGGCCATGACGACGATCGGCACGCCGCTGTCGGCGGCGGCGACCCGGGTGATGCTGCTCGGTTCGGGAGAACTCGGCAAGGAGGTGGCCATCGAGTTGCAGCGGCTGGGCGTCGAGGTGATCGCCGTCGACCGCTACGCGAACGCCCCCGCGATGCAGGTGGCCCATTGCAGCCACGCCGTCGACATGCTGGACGGCGACGCGCTGCGGAAGCTGATCGAGACGGAGCGGCCGGACCTCGTCGTGCCGGAGATCGAGGCCATCGCGACGCCGACCCTGGTCGAACTCGAGGCCGAAGGCGTCCACGTGATTCCCACGGCCCGGGCCGCCCGCCTGACGATGAACCGCGAGGGCATCCGCCGGCTGGCGGCGGAAGAACTCGGCATCCGCACGTCGCCGTACCGCTTCGCGGCCACGGAGGACGAGTACAACGCGGCCATCGCCGAGATCGGTACGCCCTGCGTCGTGAAGCCGGTCATGAGTTCCTCCGGCAAGGGCCAGTCCACGGTACGCACGCCCGCGGACGCCCCGCGCTCGTGGCAATGCGCCCGCGAGGGGGCCCGGGGCGCGGCGGACCAGGTCATCGTCGAGGGATTCGTCGACTTCGATTACGAGATCACCCTGCTCACCGTCCGCCACGGCGAGGGCGAAGTGAGCTTCTGCGAGCCGGTGGGGCACCGGCAGCAGGGGGGCGACTACCAGGAGTCGTGGCAGCCGCAGCCCATGAGCGCCGCGGCGCGCCGCGAATGCGAACGCGTCGCGGCGGCGGTCACCGGCGCACTCGGCGGCCGGGGCCTGTTCGGCGTCGAGTTCTTCATCAAGGACGATGTCGTCTGGTTCTCCGAGGTCAGCCCGCGCCCGCACGACACGGGCATGGTGACGCTGATCGGCCAGGACCTCTCGGAGTTCGCGCTGCACGCCCGCGCGATCCTCGGCCTGCCCATCCCCGTGATCCGCCAGTACGGGCCGGCCGCCTCGGCCGTGATCCTCGCCCACGGGGACTCGGACCGCGTGACCTACTCCAACCTGGAGGGAGCGCTGGCTGCGCCGGACACCCAGTTGCGGCTCTTCGGCAAGCCCGAGGTGCGAGGCGAGCGCCGCATGGGCGTGGCGCTGGCGCTCGCGGACTCGGTCGAGGAAGCGCGCGAGAAGGCGCAGGCGGCCGCGGCCGCGGTGCGGGTGTCAGCCTGAAGGACCAGGAACCTTGAATGGCGCGGTGTTCCGTTGCGGGAAACAGGAGATCGTTGCATCCGGGATGCAACGATCCGTCGCTGAAACTTGGAATTCTCCTGTACTTCAATGACTTGATCGTTTCGTCATGCGTTCCTCGACGGCTACGTTCCGGGCAAGTCCTGGATTGCACGAGGGCAATGCCGTTCGATACGGCGTGGCGCCGGCCAGCCTGGCCGGACTGACGCGCACGGGGTGACGCGCGGGCTGGACAAACGCCGGAACGCGCGTATAGTGGCCGCCGACATGACCAGCCTCCCCTCCACCATCTCGATTCGCGCCCTGCGCCTGCTCCTGCCGGCGTAGCCGGCATATATCTCACCTACAAGGGCGCTTCCGCCCACTCGACCCGACCCCAAGACCGCCGCCACACGCGGCGACACGCCGCAGAAAGAGTGTCGAGAGGTTCTTCATGACTTCGCAGCCAATGGAATCCACAGCCCGCCCGGCGTTTGCCGTCGGGCCCGCGGGTGCGCGCGCCGGCGCCATGCCGCACGGCAAGTACCGTCCCTTCCGGCCCATCGACCTGCCCGACCGGACCTGGCCGAGCGCGGTCCTCGAAGCGCCGCCCCGGTGGTGCAGCGTGGACCTGCGGGACGGCAACCAGGCGCTCATCGACCCGATGAACGTCGCGGAGAAACTCCGCATGTGGGATCTCCTGCTCGACATCGGCATCAAGGAGATCGAGGTCGGCTTCCCGTCGGCGTCGCAGCCGGACTTCGACTTCATCCGCCGCATCGTGGGCGAGGGCCGGATTCCGCCGCACGTCACCATCCAGGTGCTCTGCCAGGCGCGCGAGGAGTTGATCCGGCGCACGGTCGATGCCCTCGAGGGGGCGCCGGACGTGGTCTTCCACCTCTACAACTCGACCTCGACGCTGCAGCGCCGGGTCGTCTTCGAGATGGACCGCCAGGGCATCGTCGACCTGGCCGTGGAGGGCACGCGGGTGGTGCGCGACGGCCTCTCCGCGCTGTCGGGGACGAACATCGTCTTCGAGTACTCCCCGGAGAGCTTCACCGGCACCGAACTCGACTTCGCGGTGGACATCTGCGCGGCCGTTGCCGAGGAGTGGGGCGCGACGCCGGAAGAGAAGATCATCGTCAACCTGCCGTCCACGGTGGAGATGGCGACGCCCAACGTCTACGCGGACCAGATCGAGTGGTTCTGCCGCAACTTCCCGGCGCGCGACAGCGTGGTGGTGAGCCTGCACACCCACAACGACCGGGGCACCGGGGTCGCCGCGACGGAACTCGCGCTGATGGCCGGCGCCGAACGGGTGGAAGGCACGCTGTTCGGCAACGGCGAGCGGACCGGCAACTGCGACATCGTGACCGTGGCGATGAACCTGTTCTCGCAGGGCGTCGACCCCGAACTCGACTTCCGGGACATGCCCCGCATCCGGTCGACCGTCGAGGAGATCAACAAGCTTCCCGTCCACGAACGTCACCCGTACGCGGGCGACCTCGTGTTCACCGCGTTCTCCGGGTCGCACCAGGACGCCATCCGCAAGGGGATGGCCCACGTGGCGGACGCTTCCGCTTCCTGGGAAGTGCCCTACCTGCCGATCGACCCGGCGGACGTGGGCTCTTCCTACAAGGAGACGGTGCGCGTCAACAGCCAGTCGGGCAAGGGCGGCGTCGGCTTCATCCTCGAGGAGCGCTACGGCGTGGCGCTACCGCGGGAGATGCTGGTCGAGTTCTCGTCCGTCGTGCAGCAGTTGACGGAACGGCTCGACCGGGAGGTGCGGCCCGAAGAGATCTACCAGGCGCTCATCGACGAGTACGTGGCGGAAGACGGCCCCTACCGGCTGCTCGACTACGATCTCTCCCACGGGGAGGGCGACCGGCAGCACTGCGCCGCGCAACTCGAGGTGTCCGAGCAGCGGGTCGACATCGCCGGCGAGGGCACCGGTCCCATCGAGGCGTTCGTCAACGGCATGGTGGAGACGCTCAACGAGCCGCTCAACATCATCGACTACCACGAGCACTCGCTGGCCACGGGCAAGGACGCCACCGCGATCTGCCTGTTGACCATCGACGACGGCGACGCGCGCTGCCATGGCATCGGCATGAGCCGGAACACCATCACGGCGTCGCTGTCGGCCATCGTCTCCGCGGTCAACCGGCGTTGGAGGATCCACCGGTAGGCGCGTCCGCGAAGACGGCCGGGCTGCCCGGGACGAACGGACAGCGGTGAGATTGCCGTCCACTTTGCTTGGCGCTACGGTGGTTGGTTCAGTCCGGATGGACGTTTTGGGATCAGGAGACAGACATGACGACACTACCATTGGGGTCGCCGGGTTCGGCCGGGCGGGCGGCGGTTGCGGCTCTCTCGCTGGCACTTTGCTACGGCGCGCACGGCGACGACGACGCGCAGCCGGACGAGATCACGGCAACGGCGGTCATCCGGAGTTGCGATTCGCAGAGGCGAATCGGCCGGGCCCTGCTGCGCGAGCGGCGCTCCACCGAGGCCATGAAGATCGTCGACATCGTGATCGACGTGCGGCGCGGCCTCACGGCAGGGAAACACGGCGTGCACATTCACGAGACCGGAGCGTGCGAGCCGTGTTCGGCGGCCGGCGGCCACTTCGACCCCGGACCCTACGGCCATTCGAACCCCGACGGCAACCATCCCTTTCATGCCGGCGAACTGGTGAACCTCAACGTGGACAAGCTGTCGGCGTATGAATACAACAGCGACGGGCAACGGGTCGGCGGCGGGACGCTCTGGACGTTGACCACGCGCATCACGTTGTCGGATGGGCCGCTGTCGCTGTTCGACGCGGACGGTAGCGCCTTCATCATCCACGCGAACACCGACACCTACTGTCCGGACGGAGAAGCGGCAGGTTGCGCCGGCGGTGGCCGGGACGCCTGCGGGGTGATCGTGAAGGACGTGCTGGACGATGCCTGAGGCACGCCAGGTAGTCGGCACGGCCGCATGAAGGGTGCGCGGCGCTAGAACAGGTTGCTTCGGTGGCCGGGGTGGAGGTCGGGCGCTGCATCTCGCAGCCGACCGAGGCTTGTCGTTCGGTCACGCTACATGACTTCCCCCTTCACCAAGCTTCGTCTGGTGCAAGACCAGCCCCGCTCCTACCGCGACAGGAAGTTGAGCATCCAGCGGCCCACCGCCGCGTCGTCCGTTCGGCGCGACAGGGAGGCGATGCCGGGCGCGTAGGCGTCGCCGAGCAGTTCTTCGCGGAACCCCATCAGGGCGCGCGCGTAGCCCTTCTCGAACTCGGGATGCCCCTGGAAGGTGAGAAAGTGATCGCCGAGGGCGAAGGCCCCGATCGGGCAGAAGTCGTTCGAACCGAGCAGCCGGGCGCCGGGCGGCATCTTCACGACCTGGTCCTTGTGGCTCGACAGCAGGGCCACGGCCGGGAGCGGGGGTCGCATCCAGCGCTCCTCCGCCAGGACGCGCATCCGGTGCACGCCAACGCCCCAGCCCGCGGCCGCCGGCCGCGTCTGACCGCCGAGGGCTTGCGCGACGAGTTGGTGTCCGAAGCAGACCCCGACCGTCTTCCTGCGCGCGGCATGGAGCGCGCGCACGTAGTCGGACAGCGTCGCGATCCAGGGCAGATCGGCGTAGACGCTTTCGCGCGACCCGGTGATGACGTAGCCGTCGCAGGCGTCGATCCCGGCCGGGTACTCCCCGTGCTCGACGTCGAAGACGGCGAAATCCACTGGGACCGAAACGTCCGCGGCCGCCCGGGAGAGCAGGGACCGGAACATGCCGGGATAGCTGCCGAAGGCGTCCTGGAACTCTTCGCGCACCGAGTCCGCCTGCAGGATGCCGATGCGGGTCATATGATTTCGAAGTACCGGGCGAGCTGCCAGTCCGTGACCGTGCGTTCGGCTTCCCGCGTCTCCCAGTCGCGGCTCGCGACGTAGTGCTCGACGAAGGCGTCGCCGAACAGCGCGCGGGCGGCCTCCGATTCCGCGAATCGCGCGTTCGCTTCGCGTAGCGTCGAGGGGAAGCGCAGGTTGTCCGGCAGGCCGTCCTCCGCGTCGTAGCCGTTCCCGACGACCGGCTCGGGCGGTTCGATGGCCTGCTCGATGCCGAGTACGGCGGCGCCGAGGGCGGCCGCCGCGGCGAGGTAGGGGTTGGCGTCGGCGCCGCTCACCCGACATTCGATGCGCTGGGCCGACGCGGCCCCGGTGATGACGCGAAACGCCGTGGTCCGGTTGTCGAATCCCCAGGTCGCGGCCGTCGGCGCCCAGGCGCCCTTCACGAGGCGCGTGTAGCTGTTGACGGTGGGCGCGAGCATGGTCAGGAGTTCCGGGACGTAACGCACCAGGCCGCCGACGGCGTGCCGCAGGAGGTCCGGCAACGCGGCGGCGTGGTGCCGGGCCGCGGGGTCTCTCCCTGCGAGGGGCACGCCCCTCGCGCTCCCCGGCTGAAGGCTCCCGGTGGCCCCGAACGCGTTGTCGCCGGCGTCGTCGAGCAGCGAGAAGTGGAAGTGGCCGCTCTGGCCGGGGTAGTCCATCGACCACTTGGCCATGAACGTGGCGATGGCTTCCCGTTTCGCGAAGAACACTTTGCTGAACGTCTTGAAGAGCGCGCCCCGGTCGGCGGGTGCGAGTCCGTTCGACGCGGCGAGGGCGCCTTCCCACACGCCGGGACCGGTCTCGCAGTGGAGGCCCTCGAGGGGCATGTCGATCTCGTCGCAGTAGTTCATCAGCCCGCGGAACAGGTCGGCGTTGCTCGACGCCCGCAGCACCGAGTAGCCGAAGTTGCCGGGCGTCAGCGGGCGCAGGTCGCGGTAGTGCTTCTCGCGTACGGTGTGGGGCGTCTCGTCGAACACGAAGAACTCGTACTCGAAGCCCGCCTTCAGGGCGAGGCCGTGGCGGGCCGCGCGGTCCAGGGTCCGGCGCAGCGTCGAGCGCGGACAGACGGGATGATAGGCATCGTCGCCACTCGCGAACTCCCCGATGAAGTAGGGCACGCCCTCGTCCGGCAGCCACCTTTCGGTGTCGACGACGAGCCGGTAGTCGGCGTCCGGGAACCCGGTGTGCCAGCCCGTGAACGCGCCGCCGTCATACAGTTCGTCGGCCACGTCCCAGCCGAACACGCAGTCGCAGAAGCCGCCGCCCTTGGCGAGCAGTCCGGCGAATTTCTCGAGGCTCACGTACTTGCCGCGAATCACCCCGTCGATGTCCGTGAGGCCCAGCTTGACCTGCCGGGCACCCCGTTCGCGATAGCCGGCGAGCTTCGCCGCCACGTCATCCGTCACTGTCCCGTCCCCCTCTCCGGCGTGGCCCGCACGCGGGCGGGGCCGGCTTTTGCATCCGGTCTGTGGATAACTCTCTTGTGGATAACTCTTTGGATAACCGATGCACACACGGCGCTATCCCGCGCCTGGCGCGGGCATCGCGATTTGGTCAAAAAACTGAACAACACACGTATTCCCATGTGTTTTCAAGGGGTTGGCGCGGAACCTTGAACCGGGCTTTGGAATTCCGCCCGTAACCTACAAAGCAGGCGGCACATTCGGGCCACCTGTGCATAATCGGGCGGCTCCCGGGCCCCGGATCCGCGCGCGCGGCGCTCAGTGGAGGAACGCGAACATGCGGCGGCGGTACCGCTGGGCCACGTCCGAACCCTTGCCCATCGTGGCCATGATTCGGATCATCGTGGTCCGCCCCGCGTCGTCGCGGAACTTCCGGTCCGTCTGCAGGATCGCCATGCACTGGTCGAGGGCGTCGACGTAGTCGCCGGCGACGGCCTGGGTGATGGCCGCCTCGTAGCGCGCCTCGAGGTCGGCCCCGTTCGCGGCCACCCGCGAGAGGGCCGCGGCGCCGTCGAGCGACGCCGCTTCCCGGGCGAGTTCGAGGCGCATGGCGGGCCGCTCGCGTTCCGGCGTCTCGTCCGCAATCGAGGCGAGGACGCGCTCGGCGTCGTCGAGGTCGCCGCGGTGTACGAGGACATCGGCCCACTCCACCTTGAAGGCCGGGTTGTTCGGCTCGGCCTGGAGCGCGGCCTTGAGCACCTGGAGGGCGCCCTCCCAGTCCCGCGCCGCGGTGAACCGCTCGAGCTGGTCCTTCAGCCGCTCCGCGTCGGACATCGTCAGGCCCTCGACGAGCTGGCGCAGGACGGGTTCCCCCTGCGGCCCCTCGACCTGGTCGGCGATCTGGCCGTCGACGATGACCCGGATGCTGGGAATGCCCTGGACGCGGAGCTGCTGCGCAAGCTGCGGCGTGCTGGCGACATCGCACAGGGCCAGGGCGAACTTGCCCTGGTACTGGGTCGCCAGGTTCTCGAGGGCGCGCCTGGTGTCCGCCGCCGGGGGCACCTGGTCCGTCCAGAAGAGCAGGATGACCGGAACCTCGCGGGACCGGTCCACGACATCGGACTGGAACGATTCGAGGGCGACCTCGAAGACGTTCGGCCTGGCGTCCATGGCGCTGCGGGCGGCCGGGCTCAAGAGGGCTGGGGCACGATCCGGATGTACGGTTTCGGCGCCCGCCAGCCGTCCGGGTAGCGTTTCCTGGCCTCCTCGTCGGACACCGCCGGGACGATGATCACGTCCTCGCCGTGCCGCCAGTTGACGGGGGTCGCGACCTGGTGCGCCGCGGTGAGCTGGCACGAGTCGAGCAGCCGGAGTACCTCGTCGAAGTTGCGGCCGGTGCTCATCGGGTAGGTGAGCATGGCCTTGATCTGCTTGTCCGGCCCGATCACGAACACGGAGCGGACGGTGGCGTTGTCGACGGGCGTGCGGCCCTCGGACGTGTCGCCGGCGTCTTCCGGAAGCATGTCGTAGAGCTTCGCCACCTGGAGTTCCGGGTCGCCGATCAGCGGGTAGTTGACGGCGTTGCCCTGGGTCTCCTCGATGTCCTTCGACCAGGCGCCGTGGCTGTCCACCGGGTCCACCGAGAGTCCGATGATCTTGCAGTTGCGCGCGGCGAACTGCGGCTGGAGCCCTGCCATGTAGCCGAGTTCGGTGGTGCAGACCGGCGTGAAGTCCTTCGGGTGCGAGAACAGGATCGCCCAGCCGTCGCCGATCCACTCGTGAAAGCTGATTTCGCCCTGCGTGGTCTGGGCGGTGAAATCCGGTGCTTGGGAGTTGATTCTGAGAGACATGCCCGTCCTCCCTGGATCAGGGAGCCGAAGGCTATCACTCTTTCGCGGATTTTGGGTCGGGAAGGGGGGAGGCGGGTGGGGAGAGGGGCGAGCAGGCTCAGCGTGCCGTTTCGCGCCACTCCCGGACCGAGGTCGGACAGCGCAGGGCGCCGATCTCGGGGGCCGCGCGGGCATCCTCCGGGTAGCGCCGCGGGTTCGCGGCGTGGACCGTCTCGTTGCAGCGCTCGAGCATGCCCGCGAACGTGAGCCCGGAGTAGCTGTCCGTCTGGAACTCCAGGGAGCGGCACAGGCAGCTCTCGACGTTCTTCGCGTAGGAGACGCCGCGCGCTTCCTCGCTCTCGAGCGGCGAGCAGGCCACCACGGCGGCGAGCGCGACTGCCGTCGCGGCACGGGCCGGGAGCTTCGCCGGCACGTGGTGGCCCGACACGCCCGCTCAGGGCGTGTGTGCTTCGAGGAACTCGATGACCGTGGCCACCGTTCCGTCCTCCGCGGGCGACTTCCACCGCTCCACCAGGGTGGCGTTCGGCGCGAGCGCGGCGATCTCCCGGGACGTGCTCTCCGGGTGGTACGGATCGCTGCCCATCAGCACCAGCATCGGCGTCTCGCAGGACGCCACGAAGTCGCGACCCACGTTGAAGTCGAAGTCGCCGTCGTACATGTTGGAGCGGAAGCTCCGCCAGGCCGCTTCGTCCGCCTCGGGGTGATCCGGGGCGATGGCGTCTGCCCAGCCCTGGAACATCTCGTAGAAGATCTCGCGGTTGTCCTCGAAGCCGATCGACTGCTGCAGCACCGCGGACGCCACGCGCTCGGGCGCCGCCTGGATCAGGCCCAGGCAGTAGGGTCCGCCGATGCAGCCGCCGAGGAGGTGGGTGCGTTCGATGCCGAGGTGGTCGAGTAGCGCGATGTGGTCGGCGGTGTACGTGTGCCAGCCGTCGTCCGCGGACACGGGAGCGCGGGAGCGTCCGGCGTTGCGCTGGTCCATGGCGATGACGCGGAACCGGGTCGAGAGCTCGACGATCGGGTTGAACTGGGACCCTTCCCAGAACGTCACGGCGGAGCGCATCCCGCCCGGCGCGAACAGGAGCACCGGGAACCCGGCGCCGTGGTCCTCGTAGTAGAGCGTGATGCCGTCGCGTTCGAAAATCGCCATGATTGGTCCTCCGTGAGTCTTGTGGAACGTTGTCCGGCTGCCGTCAGTCCCGGGGCGGGACGTAGCCGGCCGGCCGCTCGTACGCCTCCCCGGCGAGGAAGCGCTTCATCTGGTCCGTGAGGAAGCGGCGCGCCTCGAGGTCCAGCATGTTGAGATGGCGCTCGTTGATGAGCATCGTCTGTACTTCCCGCCACTCGCCCCAGGCCCGGGCGGAAACGTTCTCGAAGATGTCCTGCCCCAGGGCGCCGGGCACGGGCGGCGCGTCCAGTCCCGGCAGCTCGGTACCGTACTTCCTGCAGAGGACGCTGCGGCTCATGGGCTCTTCCCGACGCTCTTCCCGGACGCGCCGCCCGAAGGGTGCGCGAGATCGAGACCGAGGTCCAGCCCCGCGAGGAGCCGGCGCGCGACGCCCGAGAGCCCGATCTCGCGTCCGCCGCCGGGTTGGTACCAGGTGAAGCGCCCGTCCTCCGTCGCCGGCGGCCGCCGCCGGACCCACAGGTAGTGCGGCGCGACGTCGAGATGGAAGTGGGTGAAGGAGTGGCGGAAGGGCGGCGGGACGGCGCTGCGCTCGACGTCGATGTCCCACTCCCGGACGAAGGACCGCACGTCCTTGTCGAAGGGCCGCTCGACGGGCGACCAGAGCCCGCCCCAGACCCCGGCGGCGTCCCGTCGCTCCAGGAGGCACGCGCCGTCGGGGTCGATGAGCACGAAGACGCGAACGGCGCGCGCCGGCCGGTCCTTGCGCGGTGCGGGCGCGGGCAGTCGGTCCTGCATGCCGTTGGCGAACGCCGCGCATCGCGCGCGGACGGGGCAGGCGCCGCAGGCCGGAGCGGAACGCCGGCAGTGCGTGGCGCCGAAGTCCATGATGGCCTGGGTGTAGTCGCCCGGACGGTCGGCCGGCGTGTGCCCTTCCGCGAACGACCAGAGCGCGGTTTCGGTGGCTGGCTCGCCGGGAGGACCGGCGACGCCGTGGAAGCGGCAGAGCACGCGCCTGACGTTGGCGTCGAGTATCGGGACGGGCTTGCGGAACGCGATCGACAGGACTGCGCCGGCGGTCGAACGCCCGATCCCGGGCAGGGCGGTCAGCGTTTCGAGGGTGTCCGGAAACGGCGCCTCGCCGTCGCCGGGGAGAGCCGCGGCGACGATCTGGCGGGCGGCGGCGTGCAGGTTGCGCCCGCGCGCGTAGTAGCCGAGGCCCGTCCACAGGTGCAGCACCTCGTCCAGTTCCGCGCCGGCCAGCGACCGCACGTCCGGGAAGCGGCGCATGAACCGCTCGAAGTAGGGGACGACCGTCGTGACCTGGGTCTGCTGGAGCATCACTTCGGAGACCCAGACCCGGTAAGGCGTCTTCTCGACCTGCCAGGGCAGGTCGCGGCGTCCGTGCTCGTCGAACCACGCGAGCAGGCGGTCCGCGAACCAGGCGTCGACCGGAGAAGGATGCGGGTCCACGCCGGAAGGATACCGGTTCGCGATGCGCGAGCGGCGTGCGCGCCTATACTTGGGTGCGTGAGCGATGTGGGCACCTGGGACCCGGGCGATCGGGTCACGTTGAGCGCGCGGCACCTCGAGTGCGTGCGCCGCGGCAGCACGCACTTGGAGGATGCGAACTTCGGCCTGGACGACGCGGAGCTGGAGTTGCTGGCGCCGCTGATGTCGCTCGATGCCGATCAGTGGACGGCTGCGGCCCGGGAGCAGGACGCCGTCGAGCTGGTTGCCTGGATCCGGTTCTTCACCCTGGCGGAGACCCGGCTGCCGGGATTCGAGGCGGGCGCCAAGTCGCCGGTGATCCCGCTGGCCCGGTGGTTGCGCGAACGCGGCGAGTACCCGGTCGACCTCACCTCATGGATCAGGGCGCACTCCGACAATCGCTTTCTTCCCCATGGGAGCCTGCTCGACCGTTTGTGACTTCGCGGGCCGGCGAGCCAAGGTCCTGGCGGCGGACTCAAGCAGCGCCGAGGTCTTGTAGTGCGGTCGTCAATCTCCCTTCGCAATCCTCGAACGACGTGGCTCCCCTTAGTCTGGTGGATCAGAACGTGCTCGCGGAGCGACTTGCTTCCGTGCAGGCCATCGACCCGGAGACGCGACGGAACGTACGCGAGATTGTCTGGGCGGAGCCTCTCGAGGGCGGCTCCTGAACCCGCGTCTGGCCGGTGGCCTCAGGGGTCCATGAGGTGACACTTCACGGTGTTTCCGCCCGCGGTCGTCTCGTTGGCGTGGTGCGCGATTGGTGGTGCAGACCGACAAACCTCCATCACATGCGGACACCGCCGATGAAACCGGCACCCCGACGGCGGATCGAGCGCCGTCGCGATCTCCCCGGTGACGTGCCCGCTCGCGCGCGGATGCGCCGGGTCGGGCCGAGGCACGGCCGCCAGCAGCGCCTGCGTGTAGGGGTGCCGCGGCTCCGCGAAGACCTCCGCGCTCGGCCCGCTCTCCACGATCTCGCCGAGGTACATGACCCCAAGCCGGTCGCTCGTGTGTTCGACCAGCGCGAGATCGTGCGCGATCAGCAGGTACGACAGCGACAGCTCGTTCTGCAGGTCCTGCAGCAGGTTGAGGATCTGCGCGCGTATGGATACGTCGAGGGCGGAGACCGGTTCGTCCAGCACGATGAGCTCCGGCTGCGGCACCAGCGCCCGGGCGATGGCGATGCGCTGCCGCTGGCCGCCGGAGAATTCGTGTGGATAGAGGCGGGCGGCGTTCTCCGGCAACCCGACCAGTTCGAGGACCTCGGCGGTACGGGCCTGCACGGCGCGACCGCGCTCGCCGCGGGCGGTGAGGGGTTCGGAGAGGATCGTGCCGACGCGTAACCGGGGGTTGAGCGAGCTATAGGGGTCCTGGAAGACGGCCTGCACGCGGGCGCGGAAGCGGCGGCGTCCGGAGCGGTCGAGATCGGCGACGTCGGTACCGTCAAAGACGATGCGGCCCGCGTGCAGCCGTTCGAGGCCGAGGACGAGCTTGGCCAGCGTGCTCTTTCCGCACCCCGATTCACCTACGAGCGCAAACGTCTGCCCCGCCTCCACGGCGAGATCCACGCCGTCCACGGCCTTGAGCGCGCGCCCGCCGGGCATCGCGAAATGGCAGCTCACGCCGTGGAGGGCCAACAGGGTCAAAAGCCGTCCTCGTGCAGCCAGCAACGCACGATGTGCCCGTCGTCCAGCCGCGTCTCCGGGGGCGCGGCCTCGCGGCAGCGGTCCGTCGCGTGGGGACAGCGCGGATGGAACGCGCATCCGGCGGGCAACTGCAGGGCGTCAGGCGGTGCGCCGCCGATGGCCGTCAGTCGCCCACGGCGCCGGCCAAGTCGCGGGAGGGAGTCGAGCAGCCCCTGCGTGTAGGGATGCGCGGGCGATCCGTAGAGCGTGCGGGCATCCGCCGTCTCGACGATGCGTCCCGCGTACATCACCGCGATCCGGTGGCACAGGCTGGCCGCGACCCCGAGGTCGTGCGTGATGAAGAGCAGGGCCGCCCCGGTTTCCGCCTGCAGGGCCTCGAGGAGGTCCATGAACTGCACCTGGATCGTCACGTCGAGCGCGCTGGTCGGCTCGTCGGCGATCAGCACCCGGGGCTGGCAGGCGATCGCCATCGCCGCGACGACGCGCTGGCGCATGCCGCCGCTGAACTGGTGTGGGTAGTCGCCCGACCGCTCGCGGGCGGACGGCACCCGGACGCGGCCGAGTTCGTGGATGGCGAGATCCGCGGCTTCGCGTCCCTGCGCGAGATCGTGCGCGCGCAGCGGGGCGGCTACCTGCTCTCCCACCGAGAACACCGGGTTCAGGGACGTCATCGGGTCCTGCGAGATCATCGCTATGCGGCGTCCCCGGATTTCCTCGGCCAGGACGTCCTCTTCGAGCCCCACCAGTTCCCGTCCTTCGAGCCGGATCGAACCGTCCACGATTCGCCCGGCCGGTTTCGGCGGCAGCCCGAGGAGCGAGAGCCCCGTCATCGTCTTGCCGCTGCCCGATTCGCCGATGAGTCCGAGCGTCTCTTGCGCGTCGAGCGTGAAGGACACGCCGTCCACCGCCTTCACGACGCCGCGCCGCAGAAAAAGGTGCGTCTTGAGATCCCGGACGGAGAGCAGCGGCGCGTTCATGGCTGCCGGCGCTTTCATAGCTGCCGGCGCATGGGATCGAACGTGTCGCGCAGCCAGTCGCCGAGCAGGTTGGAGGCGAGGCAGGCCGCCATGATCGCGATGCCGGGAACGGTGATGAGCCACCACGCCACTTCGATGAAGTTGCGCCCGTCGGCCAGCATGCCGCCCCAGGAGACCTGCGGCGGCTGTATGCCGAGGCCCAGGAAACTCAAGCCCGCCTCGAACACGATCACGCTGCCGAACTGCAGCGTCGCGAGCACCAGCATGATGTTCAGGATGTTCGGCGTCAGGTGCCGCAGGAAGATCATGGGCGTCGAGACCCCGGCCACCTTCGCCAGCGCGATGTAGTCCCGCTCGCGCAGGCTCAGCACCTCGCCGCGCACGATGCGCGCGTACCAGGTCCAGTAGGTGAGGACGATCACGATCACGACCATGGCCTCGCCGGGGGGCAGCACGGCGGCGAAGAGCATGGCGAGCGGCAGCGCCGGGACGGACATCTGGATGTCGATGAGGCGCGAGATGACCGCGTCGACGATGCCGCCGAAGTACCCGGCGGCCATGCCGAGCAGCGCGCCGATGAAACCGGACAGCACGATCGCGTAGGCGGCGATCGTCACGGAGATGCGCGCCCCGGCGATGATGCGGCTCAGGATGTCGCGGCCGAGGTTGTCCGTGCCGAGCAGGAATCGTGTGGTGCCCCCTTCCTGCCAGACGGGCGGCTGCATGGCGTCGCGCAGCGAGATCGCGTCCGGGGCATGCGGCGCGATGAGGGGGCTGCCGAGCGCGCAGACGAGCACCAGCAGGAGGATCGACGCCGCGATCCACGGGAATCCGCGGCCGACGACGCGGCGCATCGCGCGGCCGACGCCGAAACCGGGCAGCGGCGCAGGTGCGATCTCACTCATGCCGGATCCTCGGATCGATCAACCCGTAGGTGAGATCCACGATCAGGTTGACGACCACGAAGATGACCGCCGCCAGGATCACGCCCGCCTGCACCACCGGGAAGTCCCGGGCGAACACGGCTTCGACGACAGCGCGGCCGACACCGGGCCAGGCGAACACGACCTCGATCACGAAGGCGCCGCCGAGCATGTTCGCGAAGTACACCCCGATCAGCGTGACCAGCGGCACGGCGGCGTTGCGCAGGGCGAAGCGCCAGACGATCGCGCGTTCGGGGAGGCCGATGGCGCGCTCCATGCGCACGTAGTCGCTCTGCATGATGTCGAGCATCGCCGAGCGCAGGGTGCGCGTCATGGCGGCCACGGGATACCAGCCGAGGGCGATGGCGGGCAGCACGAGGTGGCCTACCGTACCCCGCCCGTAGGCCGGCAGCCATTGGAGCTTGACCGCCACGAAGACGATCAGCAGCAGTCCCACCCAGAACCCGGGCATCGCCTGGCCCAGCATGGCGAAGAGCTTCGCGGCGTTGTCGATCCAGCCCCCGCGATGCACCGCCGACAGGACGCCGAGCGGCACGGCGAGCGCGAGGGCGAAGACCAGGCCGGCCAATGCCAGCTCGAGCGTCGCGGGGAGCCGTTCCAGCACGAGGTCCATCGCCGGCATGTTCCAGAGGTACGAATGGCCGAAGTCGCCGAGCAGCGCATCCCGCAGGAAGACGACGAACTGCACGGGCAGCGGCCGGTCGAGCCCGAGCGCGCCGCGCATGGCATCGAAGTCCGCCTCCGTCGCGTCCATCGGCAGCAGGAGCGCCACTGGGTCGCCGGACAGCCGCTGCGCCACGAAGACAATGAGGAGCGCGCCGACGACGGCGACGGCGCCCTGCCAGAGTCGATGCAGGATGTAACGCCGCATGTCAGCGGATGCCCTCGGCCGACCGCGCCGGGCCGATCTCCCGCATGGAACGCCAGAACGCTCCCGGCCAGGGCCGGTATTCGAGGGTGTCCCGCCAGGCGAAGGTGATCATCGGGCGGTACGTGGGCAGCCCGCCGGCCACCCGCTCGTGCTTGACGCGCGCGAGTTCCCGGGCGAGCCGTTGGCGCGCGTCGGGGTCGAGGGTCGTGCGGAGTTCCTCGACCAGCCCGTCGATCTCGGGGTCCACGTGGTAGGAGTAGGGCCCCCAGCCGTCGCCGGAGGAATGCAGGTGTCCGGACCAGGCGTCGGTCGGATCGCCCGGCAGCCCCTGGCCCCACATCGTGCTCAGGATCCCGTCCATGAGCGGGCGCGCGTTCACGCGGGCCAGGTTGATCCAGGCGCCGTACTCCAGTTGCACGATCCGGCACCGTATCCCGGCGGTCCCCAGATAGGCGAACACGGCTTCGCCCATTTCCTTGATGTAGGGCTCGCGGGGGGTGGTGAGGTTGTAGCAGTTCACGTTGATGCCGCGCTCGAACCCGGCTTCGGCGAGCAGCGCCCGGGCGCGTTCCGGGTCATACGGGTAGGGGTCGAGGTCGGGGTCGTAGCCAAGCGTGCCCGGGGCGAGCTGCGCGGTGCGGATGCCCTGCCCGTACAGGATGAACTCGATGATCGCGTCGAAGTCGACGGCGTGGGCGATCGCCCGCCGGACGCGGACGTCCGCGAGCGGGCTGTTCGCGTCCGTCACGTTGATGTTGAGAAACAGGTTGTTGGGCGCCGGCAGCGAGACGACCCGTACGCCGGGCAGGGTCTCGAAGTCCGCGATCAGGGCCGGGGGCACCGCGTCGATCCAGTCCACCGCGCCGGTCCGGAACGCGGCGACCCGCGTCGTGTCCTCCGGGATGATCTTGATGACGAGCCGTTCGGCCGCCGGTTGCGCGGCGGGGTTCCAGTAGTCCTCGAAGCGCTCGACGACGAGTTCCTCGCGGGGGGTGCGCGAGACGAACCTCCACGGGCCGGTGCCGATGGGATGCGTCTGCACGCCGGCGTCCCCGACCTCCTCGAAGTAGCGGCGCGGAATCGCGAAGAGTGCGAGGTTCAGGGGAATGAAGGCGCCGTCGGGGGTGTCGAACACGATGTCGAAGCGCCGCTCGTCGAGGACGACGAGGTCGCGGATGTAGCGGAAGCGGCCGGCGTTGCGCGAAATCGGGTCGCTCTGGCGCTCGTAGGCGTAGCGGAAGTCATCCGAGGTGAGGACGTCGCCGTTGTGGAACCGCACGTCGGGACGGAGCGTGACGTGGAGCACGGTGTCGGGGCCGGACTGGTCCACGCTCCAGGATTCCGCGAGCCAGTTGACGCGTTCGAGGTCCGGCGTGACCGCCAGCAACTGCTCGTAGAACAGGTTCATGAAGTACTGGTCCACCCCGGCCGAGGAACGGGTCGGGTCGACCTGGACCGGCTCCGCCCCGAACGCGACGACGACCTCCGCCGCCTCCGTGGAACGGACCGATGCGAACGCGGCGAGCGCGACCAGGAATCCGCCGACGAGGTCTCGCTGCACAGTGCTCATGGACGCTGCAAGGTACACGCTCGACGCCGGTTCGGACAGCGCGCCGGGGGCCGGCTCATCGCGCGACGTCGATCTCGTACATGGACCGCCAGTACGCCCCCGGCCACGGCCGGAACGCGATGGTGTCCCGCCAGGCTAGGGACACCACCGGGCGATAGGTCGGCAGTCCTCCGGCGACGCGCTCGTGCTTGAGGCGGACGATGCGCTTGGCGAGCGCCTCGCGCCTGGTGGGATCCATGGTGGTCCGAAGCGTCTCGATGAGCGGGTCGAACTCGGGATCGGCGTGGTAGGAAACGCGGCCCCATTGCTCCGTGAAGGTGTGCAGGTGGCTCGACCAGGCGTCGGTGGGGTCGCCGGGCAGCCCCTGCCACCCCATCGCGCTGATGATCCCGTCCATCGCCGGCTGGGAGGCGGTGCGCATCAGGTAGACCCAGGCGCCGTACTCCACCTGGACGATGCGGCAGCGGATGCCGACGGCGCGGAGGAAGGCGAATGCCGCATCCCCGACCTCCTTGATGTTGGGCTCCCTCGGGGTCGTGAGGTTGTAGCAGTTGACGTTGAAGCCCCGCGGGTAGCCCGCCTCCGCGAGCAGGGCGCGCGCCCGGGCGGGGTCGTACGCGTAGGGCTCGAGCGTCGCGTCGTGGCCCAGCGTCCCGGGCGCCACCTGCACCGTGCGGATGCCCTGTCCGTGAACGATGTGCTCCACGATGGCGTCGATGTCGATGGCGTGGGCGACCGCCCGGCGCACGCGCACGTCAGCCAGGGGATTGCGCGGGTCCACCGCGTTCATGGCGAAGTAGAGGTTGTTCGGCGTCGGCAGGGAAGCCATGTGCACGCCGGGGAGCCCGCCGAAATCGGCGACCTGGGCGGGCGGCACGCCGTCGATCCAGTCCACGGCGCCGGTCTTGAACGCGGCGACGCGGGTGGTGTCCTCCGGGATGATCTTGATCACCAGCCGCTTTGCCCGGGGCGCCGCGTCGGCGTTCCAGTAGTCCTCGAAGCGTTCCACCACCAGTTCCTCGCGGGGCTTGCGCGAGACGAACTTCCACGGTCCGGTGCCGACGGGACGGGCCTGCACGCCGGCGTCGCCGACCGCCTCGAAGTACCGCCGGGGGACTGCCCAGAGCGCGAGGTTCCAGTGCGCGAAGAGGGCGTCGGGTCGGTCGAACACGACGTCGAAGCGGTAGTTGTCGTGCACCACGAGATCGCGCACGTAGCGGAACCGTATGGCCGAGCGCGAGACCGGGTCGCGCTGGCGCTCGTAGGCGTAGCGGAAGTCGTGCGCGCAGAGCGTGTCGCCGTTGTGGAAGCGGACCCCTTCGCGCAGTTTCACCGAGAGCACGTGGTCCGTCCCGGAGGGTTCGAAGGACCAGGACTCGGCGAGCCAGTCGACGCGGTCGAGGTTCGGATCGACGTTCAGCAACTGCTCGTAGAAGAGCGTCAGGAAGTACTCGTCGACGCCGCCGATGGCGCGGGTCGGGTCGGTCTGCGGAGGTTCGGCCGCGAACGCCACGGTGACCTGCGAGGCCTCGTCGGCGGAGCCGGTCGCGGTCGCCAGGGTGAGGGCGAGGGCGCCTGCGAGCCGACGCATCATGGGGCGAGATCGATCTCGTACATGGATCGCCAGCCGGCCGCCGGCCAGGGGCGGAACCTGAGCGTGTCGCGCCAGGCCAGGGAGATCAGCGGCCGGTAGGTGGGGAGGCCACCCGCCACCTGCTCGTGCTTGAGGCGGGCGATGCGGCTCGCGAGACGATACCGCGCCCCCGGGTCCATCGTCGTGCGCAGTTCCTCCACGAGGCGGTCGAACGCGGGGTCGGAGTGATAGGAGTTCCGCCCCCAGTTGTCCGCCGCCGTGTGCAGGTGGCCGGACCACGCGTCGGTCGGGTCCGCCGGCAGGCCGTGACCCCACATGGCGCTCACGATGCCGTCCATGGTCGGCCGCGACGCCCCCCGGAGGAGATTGATCCACGCGCCGTACTCCATCTGGTGCACGCGGCAGCGGATGCCCGCGGTGCCGAGGAACGCGAACACGGCCTCGCCGACTTCCTTGATGTTCGGCTCCCGCGGGGTCGTGAGGTTGTAGCAGTTGACGCGTATGCCGCGGGGGTAACCGGCTTCGGCGAGCAGGGCGCGCGCGAGCCCCGGGTCGTACTCGTAGGGCGTGAGCGCCGCGTCGTAGCCCACCGACCCGGGCGCGAGCTGGGCGGTCCTGATCCCCTGCCCGTGGACGACGAACTCCACGATCGCGTCGGTGTCGATGGCATGGGCCACGGCCCGCCGGACGCGCACGTCGGCGAGGGGGCTGCGCGGGTCGACGGCGTTCAGGCCGAGGTAGAGGTTGTTGGGTCCCGGCAGCGACACCGTCCGCACTCCCGGCATCGCCTCGAAGTCCCCGACCTGGGCCGGGGGGACGGCGTCGATCCAGTCCACGGCGCCCGTCTTGAACGCCGCCACCCGCGTGGTGTCCTCCGGGATGATCTTGATGACGAGCCGCTTCGCGCGCGGCTTCGCACCCACGTTCCAGTAGTCCTCGAACCGCTCCACGACCAGTTCCTCCCGGGGCTTCCTGGACACGAACTTCCAGGGGCCGGTGCCGATGGGATGGGCCTGCATGCCGGCCTCGCCCACGGCTTCGAAGTGCCGGCGCGGGATGGCCCACAGCGCGAGGTTCCAGGGGACGAAGGCGGCGTCGGGTTGGCGGAACACGATGTCGAAGCGGTGGTCGTCGCGCACGACGAGATCGCGGACGTAACGAAAGCGGCCGGCGGCGCGCGACAGCGGATCCCGCTGTCGCTCGTAGGCGAATCGGAAGTCGTGCGCGGAGAGGGTGTCCCCGTTGTGGAACTTCACGCCCTCCCGGATCTTCACGGAGAGGACATGCCCGTCGCCGACCGGCTCGAAGGACCAGGACTCGGCGAGCCAGTCGACCCGCTCGAGTTCCGGACTGACGTTCAGCAACTGCTCGTAGAAGAGCGACACGAAATAGGCGTCGACCCCGGCCGTGGCGCGGGTCGGCTCGACCTGGGTGGGTTCCGCGCCGAAGGCGACCACGATCTCCTCCGCCTGCGCGGCGGCGGCAGTCAGGAAGGCGAGGGCAACGGTGCGGAAAAGCGGTGCGCTGAAGCTGCCGTACATCGTGGGGCCGGGCGGGTCGTCGCCGACAGTATGGCGGCGGGAATCGTTGGCGAACAGGCCCGGGCGACCGGTTGCGGGCCAAGGCGGGTTGGGCGGGTCTGCTACGATTCCGCTTGGCGCCCCGTCTCCGGACGGCGGGAGGGCGCGGCGGGAGGGGCGCGGCGGAAGAAGAATGGCGGAAGTCGCTCGCATCGGCCAGGAGGAAGCACGGGCGGGGCCGGCGGTACGGCGCCGCCGCATCGCTCCGCGTTCGGCCGCCGTCGCCGCCGCGCTGCTGGCCGCCACCCTCGTCGGCGCGTGGTGGCTCTACGACCGGCTTGCCAACGTCTACGTGATGGACGCCCGGGTGGCGTCCACGATGATCCTGCTGAGCAGCCGCGTGGCCGGCTGGGTGACGGAGGGGCCGGCCGAGGAGGGGGACCGCGTGACCGCGGGCGCGCCGCTGCTGCTCGTGGACGACCGGCAGGCGCGGCTCAGGCGGGACGAACTCGACGCGGCGCTCGCGACGCTGGACGCCCGCGTGGCGGCTGTCCAGGCAGAGATCTCCTACGTTCGGGAGAGCACGGCCAGCCGCATCGAGGCCGCGGAGTCCGAGCTCGCGGCGGCCCGCTCGGATCTCGACGCGGCCGGCTCCATCCGCGAGACCATGGAGGACGAGTGGCGCCGCGCGGACGCCCTCAAGGAACGCAACCTGCTGTCCGAGCAGGACTGGGCCGCGCGCCGCACGGCGTTCCGCACGTCCGAGCAGGCGGAGAAGAGCCGCGCGGCGCAGTTGCGCGGCGCCGAGGCCGATGTCGCCGAGATGCGCTCGGAACAGGCGCGCCTCGACATGCTGGGCGCGGAGCTGGCGCGGCTCGAGAGCGAGCGGCTGGGCGTGCGCCTGCAGCGCGAGCGTGCGGCGGAGGAGCTGGCGGACCACGTCATACGGAGCCCCATCGCCGGGGTCATCGACGAGGTCTTCATCGATGCCGGCGAGTACGTCGCGCAGGGGCAGCGGGTCCTGATGCTGCACGATCCGGACGTCTACTGGGTGAAGACGAACGTGAAGGAGACCGACCTGCGTCATCTCCGCGTGGGCAAGTCGGCCGAAGTCGAGGTCGACGCCTTCCCGGACCGGACCTTCACGGCCACGGTCGCGCGCATCGGCAACGCCGCGACCAGCGAGTTCGCCCTGCTCCCGAACCCGAATCCGAGCGGCAACTTCACCAAGATCACGCAACGCGTGGAGGTGAAGCTCACCTTCGACGAACCGGACCCGCGGCTGCGGCCGGGCCTCATGGTGCAGGTGAAGATCCCGAAGGCCGACGGCGCGGGGTCGTAGGGCCCATGGCCAACGGGTCACGGGGCGAGGGGGCGAGCCCCGTCCCGCCGGGAATCGAGGCGACTCCCGGCATCCTGGCGATGTACGAGCGGCACGGTGCGAGCTACCCGTACTGGGTCACCGGTGTCGGCGTCCTGGGATCCTTCGCGACGCTCCTGACCGCGACGATCATCAACGTCGCGATTCCCGACATCATGGGCGCCCTCGGCCTGACCATCGACCAGGCCCAGAATCTGGTGAGCGCCCACCTGGCGGCGGGTACCGTCACGATGCTCATGACGGCGTGGGCGATCCGGGCCTTCGGGATCGTCGCCACGTTCCTCTTCAACATGGTGCTCTTCGCCGTTTCTTCCGTCGCCGGGGGTCTCGCGAACACGGGGGAGATCCTGTTCCTGGCCAGGCTCGTGCAGGGCGCCGTGTCGGGGATCATCATGCCGCTGACGATGGTCATGATCGCGCAGGTGTTCCCGGTGGACCGGCGCGGCATGGCCATGGGCTGGATGGCCGTCGGGACGGTGCTCGCCCCGGCCCTCGGCCCCACGCTCGGCGGCTACCTCGTGGACAACCTGTCGTGGCGGTGGGTGTTCTTCATGGCCGTTCCGTTCGCCGTGGTCAGCATGCCCCTCGCCCTCATCTTCTTCCCCACCCGCGAGGAACGGGGGCCGCGGCCCTCGTTCGACTGGGTCGGCGTGTTCCTGTGCGGCGTCTTCCTCCTCTCGATGCTGACTGCGCTGACGGAGGCCCAGAGCGAGGGCTGGTACGACGACCGCGTGACGATCGCACTGGCGGGGACGGTCATCAGCTTCGTCGCGTGGATCGCGTGGGAGGCGCGCGTCGACGAGCCGATCCTCGACCTGCGCCTGTTCCGCAACACGCGCTTCCTGGGCGCCGCGATCGTGACCTTCACGGTGGGCGCGGCGCTGTACGGGTCCACCTACATCTTCCCGCTCTTCCTGCAGTCGATCTCCGGCCTCATCCCCACCGAATCCGGGCTGCTGATGGCCCCCGCCGGGCTCGTGATGGCGGCGCTCTTCCCGCTGTCCGGCTACCTGTCGGACCGCTTCTCCGTGCGCGTGTTGCTCACGATCGGCCTGGTCATCACCGCCTGGTCCTGCTGGCTGATGCGCGGCGTGGACGCCTTCACGCCGGTGTGGGACATGGTGATCTGGTACGCGATCAGCCGCGCCGGACTCGCGCTCATCTTCCCCGGGCTGAACGCGGCCCCCGTGAACGCGCTGCCCCTGGAACTGATCCCGCACGGCGCCGGCATGATCAACTTCGTGCGCCAGTTCGGCGGCGCGCTCGGCGTCAACCTCCTGTCGTTCGCCCTCATCGAGCAGACCGCCCAGCACCAGGGCCGCGCGCTCGCCACGCAGACCTGGGACAACAGCGGCATGGGGGAACTGATCCGGCTCGTGCAGGAGGAGTTCACCTACCTCGGCTTCCTCGGTTACCAGGGCTTCGAGATGAGCTTCGGCTACGTCGTGGCGATCGTGTCGAACCAGGGCAGCATGCTCGGCTACCGGGACGCGTTCGTGTACGTCGGGGTCATCCTGCTGGTCTCGGTGCTGCCGGTGTGGATGATGGGGGAGAGCCGGTCGCTGGGGCGGCGATGATCGCAGCGCGGCGTTTGCCACCGCGGCTGCGTCTAGGGGACTGTATGGCGTCCTGCGACGGTCTGCGCTCGTCGTCACACCTCCATATGACTGGCTCCGTTGTTGCAAGCCCCCGAGACGTGTCGTAAAGTCGCTCATATGATCGGTGACGCGAGCTTCGACGGGGCGGATGGACTGCGGCTGGAATCCCACCTCGACGTCATTCGGCACCAGTTGGCGGTTCTCGCACGCCGGCCAACGGCGCGCGTTTACCGAGTTCAGTCGGAGTCGACCGACGGACTGGCGGCCGGGGCAGGTGCGCAATCCCCAAGATTTGCTGGTGGGATACTTCACCGAATCGGCGGCTTGGGAGTTGATCGCGGAAAGGTTGGAAGCGGGACAGGACTTAGAGGTCGTTTCGCTGAACCGGCCGCCAGGGAAGAAGGCGTACGTGATGCTCATTGATTTGGAGGAGGCGTCGCCGCCGCTCTACGTGAAGCTCGAACTAGGGGCGGGCAAGATTTATGGCCGCAGCTTCCATTATTCGACGCATACATAGCTTGGTGAGGAGAGAGATGGACAGACGGAACATGCAGGAGGACGCTAGCGTGGCTGCGATGCCGACCTGCCCGGAGTGCGGTGGCGCTGTAGAGACGATCAAGCACGACGACGTGTTTCGGTTTGGCGACGGGGACTCGGCGGTGGATCTCCCTGTAACGCTCCCGGTGCGGCGTTGCTCTGCATGCGACGTCGAGTTTCTTGATCGCGAGGCGGAGCGGATCAAGCACGAGGCGCTTTGCGGGCACCATGGTGTGCTGACGCCATGGCAGGTCCGCGAGATCCGCGAGCGGTACGGGCTGAGCCGTGCGGCGTTTGCGAGGCTGACAGGACTTGGCGAGGCCACGCTGGCTCGCTGGGAATCCGGTGCTTTGATGCAGACGGTCGGGAACGACCGCTATCTGCGGATGCTATCGGCTCCCGGCGGGATCGAAAGTTTGAAGGCTGTTGTTCGTTTAGCCCAGAGCGAGCAAATGCGCTCCAAGTCCGGCCAGGTTTCGGGAAGGCGATTTCGGTGCCTGGAACCCACCGACCAGACGCGGGACGAAGGACGTGATTTTCGTCTGTACGGGGAAGCGGCCTGACCGTGTACGTCAACACGTTTTACTCCTTCAAGGGCGGTGTCGGGCGCACCATGGCCCTTGCCAACGTTGCCGTCCATCTGGCGCGGCGCGGTCGACGCGTTTTGGTCGTTGACTTCGATCTGGAAGCGCCCGGGCTGGACACGTTCCCTGCCCTCCGGCCAAAAGGACAAGTTCCCGGATTGGTCGACTACGTCCGAGAGTATCTGACCACGGACCAAGCGCCGGATGTGCGCGACTATGTGAAGGAGTCCCAAGCCGTCGACAACGTGCTGGTGATGTCCTCTGGAGCAATGGAGCGCGAGTATGCCGCAAGCTTCGGTGGCATCGACTGGGGTTCGCTATACGAGCAGCGCGAAGGATACCTGTTCTTCGAGGACCTCAAGGCGCAGTGGCGGGCGGCGTTCTCGCCTGACTATGTGCTGGTCGATTCACGGACCGGATTCAGCGACACTGGCGGCATTTGCACCCGACAGCTTCCCGATGCTGTGACCGTGCTCTTCTTCCCCAACGAGCAGAACCTTCGGGGCCTGGTCAAGGTCGTGGGAGACATCCGATTGGAAGAGAAGACGTCACGCAAGAAGAAGATCGAATTGCATTTCGTCATGTCAAACGTGCCTGATCTGGACGACGAGGACGACATCTTGACGGCCATGAAGGAGCGCTTTCAGGATGAGTTGGCTTTCGAGGACGAGCCCCTAGTTGTGCATCGTTACGACAGTCTGTCGCTTCTGAACCAGACGCTGTTCTCCTTGGATCGACCGCGGAGCCGCTTGGCCCGCGAGTACTCACAGGTGGCCGACCGGACTGTCCGAGGCAACTTGGCGGATCCGGATGGCGCGCTGGAGTTCATTGATATCCGGCGCAGACGACTTGAACGGATGGAGGATGGTCCACTTGAGTCGCGCACTGAGCTAGACAACTTCATGCGGCAGCTTGAGAGATTACACCCGGAGAACGGCGAGGTGCTGTTCGAGCTAGGTCGGTTGGCTAGACGCCGCGAACAACAGGATGCGGAGTCGCTGCTTACGAATGCAATGGCCGCAGGCTATCGTCGGCCGGAAGCGTATCTTGAGCGAGCCACGGCCCGCGCTGCGGCCGGTGATGACGGAGGAGCTAGCCAGGACGCGTTGACCGCGCTCGCATCTGACGAGTTGCCGGGTCATATTGTCATGCGTGCGATTCGTTTGTTGTCGGCTGAGGCACGGGAGGCCATTGACGCCGCACCCGCGATCATGGCGCTGGATTTTGACGAACAGCTTTATCTGGCCGATAGACTAAGGGGCATTGGAGAGAGTCAGGTCAGCGAGGCAATCATGCGTCGCCTCGTGGAAGACGATGGTCGGCCCTTCGAGGAGCGCTTGGAAGTGGCGGGCGACGTTTCCTTGAGTTATATCGGGTTGGGCAGATTTCGTGATGCAATGGACATGCTTGCGCTTGGGCAGCGTGGAGTGGACCAGATGAACATCCGGGACGCTTTCAACTATGGCATGGCGCTTTGGGGCGAATCGGGTGAAGTGGACAAGAGCTCGTTCGAGCGCGTCGTGTCCTTGGACGCGATGGGCAGCGCGGGGCTCGCGGATGCGAATTACCTTCAGTGTTTGGCGATGGCGAATTGGGCTGTGGGCCATCGGGACGCCGCGGCCGACTACGCGGCGCGAGCATGTGAAGCGGCGTTGGACGAAAGAGAGATCTTCAGTTGTTGGCGCTATCGGAACGTGCCCCAGGAGGACTTCGTGGCGGACACGGAACGAATCAAGGCGCTGATCGGCGGCGACCAAACGCAAGAGCCGGAGTTCCTCGTACGTGCGAAATCAGGGATCCGTTGATCGAGCTAGTTGGCAGATGGACCAATCTGGAGTGTCGATGGCATGGCCAAGCGATTGATGGCGGTTGCCGGCTCGCTTCCGTCTGCGGCTGCGGTTACCCATCTGGCCAGCGCGGCTCTTGATCCCCACCATCGCGCGATCTTGGACGGATTGAACGGTCGGCTCGACCCCGAGGTCTTCGAGCAATGCGCCGTGGAGTTGGTCCAGGCTGTTTTCCCGGGGGTCGTTCCGATACGCGGCGGCCGGGACGATGGCTTCGACGGCGCGGTCGCAGACGGGAGTTCGCAAGAGCCTTCCCCGCTGGTCGTGACCACTGGCGCAGAACTCGTCGGGAACTTGAAGAAGAACCTGGACTCGGCCCAACGTAAGGGTTGGAACCCGCGGCGGGCGACGTTCGCCACGTCGCGACGCATCACGCCTGCGACGCGGCGCGAGCTCTTTGATGCGGCCCGGGGAAGAGAAGTCATCCTTATCCAAACCTTTGACCGGGACTGGTTCGCGAGCCGGCTCTATCACGAGCCTCAGTGGTGCAAGCGGCTCCTTGGCGTCACGGGTAGACCGCACGCCTTGAGCGTGTTTCCTGTGCAGCGCCGACCCGTGCTTGGTGACGATGTGCTCGGTCGAGAGCGGGAAAAGCAGTGGCTTCTGGAGCAGCGCGGAGACTGTGTGCTCGTGGGGGAACCGGGATCGGGCAAGACGTTCCTTCTCAGAGCACTGGCCCTGGAAGGGAGGGCGTTGTTCCTTGTTGACGAAAACCGAGAACAAATCGCGAACGACCTGCGCAGCCTGAAGCCGGAGGCCGTGATCGTGGACGATGCGCATGTTCACGAGAACGCCATAGAGACACTCACCCAGCTTCGACAGGAAGTACGGGCTGACTTTCGGATCATCGCGACCTGCTGGCCCGGCGAAACAGGAAGGACAGCGTCCATGCTGCAGGTTGGGCGTTCCAGCGTGCTCACGCTGGACCTGATCGACGCCGATACGATGATCGAGATCATCAAGTCTGCGGGGATACGAGGCCCCAACGAGCTGCTGTACGTTATCCGAAGCCAAGCTGGAGGCCGCCCTGGATTGGCGATAACGTTGGCCCATCTTTGCCTCGTCGGCGACATTCGCGCGGCGACGAGCGGCGAAGGCCTGGTCGACACGATCGCTCCTGACCTCGACCGAGTGCTGGAGATGGACTCGATGAGGCTGCTAGCGCCGTTCGCGCTCGGCGGAGACGCGGGGGCGCGGCAAGAGGACATCGCCCGGCAACTCGATGTGCCCCTCTTCGAAGTCAGCAGGGCCCTGGCGACGCTCGGCGCGGCAGGAGTCGTGAGGGACAGCGGTGGTGCCATCACGGTCGAGCCTGCACCCATGCGGTGGGTGTTGGTGCGGCGCGTCTTCTTCGACGGACCGGGGTCTCTGCCAGTTGACCGTTTTCTGACGGCAGTTCGAAGTCGGACGGATGCCCTGAAAACCTTGATCGGTGCCCGTGCGAGGGGCGCCAACGTTCCCGACTTGGAGCGCTCGCTCGAGGAAGCAGGATCCGCACGTCTATGGGCAGCGTACGCATCCGTCGATCCTGACACGACGCGCTTCGCTCTTGCGAGGCACCCTGAGATCATCGAAGTCCTGGCCGAGCCCGCACTCGCCCATCTCCCGGAGAAGGTGATCCCGATGCTGCTTTCCCGAGTTCACGAGAACTGCTCTGTGGGCGCAGCCATGAAGTCAGGGCTGCGACCCCTCGAACAATGGATACGGTACGGAAGCTCCGCCGGGGTGCAGGGAGCGATTGAACGGCGGGAGACACTGTTACGGTGCGCGGAAGCTTGGTGGCGCCAGTCCCGGAACAGCGACGTTGTCGTTGGAGTGGCGTGTCTCGCGTTGAATCCCGACTTTATCTTCGTGACGCGGGACCCGGGTATTGGAACACACGTCACGATCTCGAAGGCAACGTTCTCAGCGGATGACATCAACCGGCTGGCCGCGTCGTGGCCTACTGTGATGGCGGTTGTGGGCGAAGCCACCGACGTCCCATGGACCAAACTGCTCGAACTGTTGACAGCCTGGCGTAATGCACGGCTGAGCGTAGAAGACCGTGCCCGGGACGCTGCGATCCAGTTCCTCTCTCGTGCGCTGCGTGACTTGGGGGTGGCTTCGCGGCAGCTTCCCGGCGTGCAGCATCGTATCGCTGGAATCGCGAAGGGCGTCGATGTAGCCGTAGAGACGAGACTGGACTCAGATTTCGAGTGCCTGTTTCCGCAAGATCCGTACGATGCGGAGGATGTGGATCAAGAAGTCGAACGTCTCGACGAGAACGCCCGACAGTTGGCGGAGCGTTGGAGGAGTCGTTCGGCGGATGATCTGGCCAACCTACTCGGGCGCCATGAGACGGAGGCGCGTCGAGCAGGGATCACCCATCCGAGGCTGACGCCAAGGTTCTGCTTGACGTTGGCCAAGGACTGCGTGGACCCGGCGGCCTTCGCGAAGACACTCATGCGGGCACGCCTTCCGGTGGACTTGGTGGAGTCGTTTCTCGGCGAGGCCTTGCGCAGCAGCGGTTCCGCATGGTCGATCGTGTCACACTGCCTCGACGACAGCCTTTATGTCGCCATGAGTGTGAAGCTCGCCGTTTGCGGTCGTGACGCACCTCTGGAAATGGTCCGCTCGGCGCTGGCCAAAGTGGATCAAGCTCCCCGCCTTCTCGAGCACTACTGTGTGACCGGAGAGGTCTCCCCGGCCGCGCTCTCTGAAGCTCTCCGGTTCCCTGATGCGTCCACGGCGGTTTCGGCAGCGATCGGGAACTGGAAGGCTTCGCGGCGTTCTCGTTCGGAAGTCCCGCTAGACGAGTCGTGGCGGCGCGCCTTTCTTCAATCGGCCGAGATCGATGTGTCTCCGCTAGACGGCTATTGGACCGGCGAGATCCTAGCCCGGATCGCTCACCGAAGGAGTGGAAGAAGGCTGCCTCCTATGGCATAAGGGTTGTGAGATCAATCGTTTACGCCAGACGAAGAGGAAGCAGCCTTGGACGCACAGTGTAACGACACGCAGCTTGAGTTTCAGCCCTTCG
>JAJDVW010000100.1 GCA_022825925.1 Pseudomonadales bacterium
GGCGGGCTGCCCCGGTTTGTGGCCTCGCCAAACCTGACGCCGTCAAGGATGACCCTAGTCTGCCCGAAATCCCGCGGGCGACCAATGCACTCATTTCATGCTTCGGGGTGGGCCGCAGAACGCGGCCCATGAGCGTTTGGAGACTTTGGAGAAAAGGGGACGTTTCTGCTTTGCGTTGACAAACTGCCCGGTGCTGGAGTCAGGAGTCTGCGAGTCCTTGTAGTAGTGACGGTCATCGACGTCAATGGAAGTCAATGGAAGGCGATCTCCGTCGTGTGCCTGGCGACCGGCATATAATCGCCGGCCAGCATGTCTGACACCGGTCTGACCGTCCGTACGCGTGTCGCACCGTCGCCCACGGGCGACCCCCACGTCGGCACGGCGTACGTCGCGCTCTTCAATCTCGCTTTCGCCCGTCGCCACGGCGGGCGCTTCGTGCTGCGCATCGAGGACACCGACCAGGCGCGTTCGACGGCGGCGTCCGAGGCGGCCATCGTCGCGTCCCTGCGCTGGGCCGGAATCGACTGGGACGAGGGTCCGGACATCGGCGGCGCCCACGGCCCGTACCGCCAGAGCGAGCGGGTGGCGCAGTACCGCGAGCACGCCGAGCGCCTCGTGGCCCAGGGCGACGCGTTCCGTTGTTTCTGCTCCCCCGAGCGCCTGGACGCCCTGCGCCGGGCCCAGCGCGAACGGGGGGAGAACCCCGGCTACGACGGGCACTGTCTCGGCCTGTCGGAGGAAGAACGCCAGCGGCGCCTGACCGCGGGCGAATCGTCGGTGATCCGCCTGCGCGTGCCCCGGGAGGGCGCCTGCCGGGTGGAGGACCGCCTGCGCGGCATGATCGAGATCCCCTGGGCCCAGGTGGACATGCAGGTGCTCGTGAAGAGCGACGGCTTTCCGACGTACCACCTCGCGGTCGTGGTCGACGATCACCTGATGGACATCACCCATGTCCTGCGCGGCGAGGAGTGGATCGGCTCGCTGCCGAAGCACGCGCTGCTGTACCGCTGCCTCGGCTGGGACATGCCGGAACACGCGCACCTGCCGCTGCTGCGCAATCCGGACCGCAGCAAGCTGTCCAAGCGGCGCAACCCGACCAGCCTCGGGTACTTCCGCGACGTCGGCTACCTGCCGGAGGCGCTGCTCAACTACCTGGGGCTGATGGGCTGGTCCATGCCGGACGGACGCGAGATCTTCTCGCTCGACGAAATGGTCGAGGCGTTCGACCTCGACCGGGTCGCCACGGGCGGGCCCGTGTTCGACCTCGAGAAGCTCGACTGGCTGAACGGGCAGTATCTCCGTGGACTCTCGGCGGAGGCGTTCGCCGACCGCGTCGCCGCGTGGGGTCTCCGGCGCGACCGCTTCCTGCAGTTGGTGCCGCTGGTGCAGTCCCGCACCGAACGCCTCATCGACCTCGCCCCGCAGGTGGACTACCTGCTCGGCGAGCGCCCGTCCTTGACGGCGGAACACTTCGCGCACCGGACCCTCGAGGAGGCGGACTGTCGGCGCGTGCTGCACCACGTGCTGCGCGTGCTCGACGAGATGCCCGAGGTCACCGGCGACGCGTTGCTCGCGCGCTGCCGAGCGCTCGCCGGCGGCATGGATCTCAAGATTCGCGACTTCCTGTTCCCCCTGTTCGTGGCGGTGTCCGGGCGCCCCGTCGCGCTGCCGCTGTTCGACTCCGTGGCCTTCCTCGGACGCGATCTGGCGCGGGCGCGCATCCGCTCCGCCCTGGAGGCGCTCGGCGGCGTCTCGAAGAAGGAGGGCAAGCGCTTCGACCGGGCCTTCGAAGCGTTGCCTGGAGGCCCCGCGGACGGGGGTCCAGACTAGAAACTTGGGGGACACCACAGTACCATCGCGCGGCCTCGTGGGGCCATAGCTCAGCTGGGAGAGCGCGACAATGGCATTGTTGAGGTCGGCGGTTCGATCCCGCCTGGCTCCACCAGACACCTCTTCCCGTCGGCGTCGCATGGGGTTCGGAAACCGGACGCGTGGACGCGCCCGCCGGCTCCCGACCGGGGACCCCGTTTCCTTCCTGATTGAGTCGGCCGGCTACTCCTGCACCGCGTCCCGATAGGGCGTCATGTCCATGCCGGGGTAGCGCGCCGCGACCCGGTCGAGCGTCTCGTCCGTCCAGTAGGGATGCCCGGGCGCCGGGAAGCCGAAGGCGTGGCGCTCCTCGGGGGTGGCCGCCTCGATCCACGCGCGGAACTCGGGGCGGATGGCTTGCGCGGACCACCCGGTGATGCCGAGCCACTTCCAGGCCGCCGGCGCGTAGGTGATGAACTGCCCGATCCGGCCGCCGTCGGCGCGGAAGGGCGTGCCGCGATGGAACGTGCGCATGCTGTAGGCGAGCAGGGCGCCCGCCGGGACCGTCACGCGGACCTCGCGTTCGTACAGGGCGGGTCGTTCCTCGCGCGAGTAGTGGGCCGGCCAGCGGATGCGCTCCGGGTAGTGTTCCCACGAGCAGACCGCCGTCGGAGCGTGCTCGGCGTCGACGTCCGTGTAGTAGACCAGATAGGCCGTCTGCCGGTAGGCCGGATCGCGTGGCGGGTAGGCGAGGGTGTGATTGGGAAGTGGGGGAGTTTCGCCGCATAATGCGCGGCGTCCCTTGCGCCTGCGGTCTCTCCGTCCTTGAAACGCGCCTTCGCGATTGTATCCCTTGGCCTTTTCGCCTGCGGCGACTCGCCGCCGCCGGCGACGTTCGAGGCCGTGCACGACATGCGGGAGACGATGCGCCTGGTCCTCGACCCCGCGGCGGACGTGATCTGGAGTTCGGCGGGCGCGATCGTCACCGAAGACGGCATCGAGGACCTGGCGCCGACGACGGAAGAGGGCTGGCTGCGGGTAGCCCATGCGGCCGCGGTCGTCGCCGAGTCCGGCAATCTCCTGATGATGCCGACCCAGGCGGTCGACCGGGAAGACTGGACCGAGATCTCGCGGGGACTCGTCCGCGCCGGCGTGCGGGCGCGAGACGCCGCGGAGGCGCGGGATGCGGACGCCCTGTTCGAGGCCGGCGGGCGGCTGTACAACGTCTGCGTGTCCTGTCACCAGCAATATTGGGTGAACCGGCCGGTGCGCCCGGGCGAGGCGTGAACGCGGCCGGCCGGGCGAGCCTCGGCGTACTGGCGCTGCTCGCGGCCCAGGCCGCGTTCGGACACGCTGTGTCGGACTCCGACGCCCTGTTCGTCGAGAGCATCGATGGCCCCGCGGTGGCGCCGTTCCTCTATCTCGGGGCGAAGCACATGGTCACCGGCTACGACCACCTGCTGTTCCTGGTCGGCGTGATCTTCTTCCTGTACCGGCTGCGGGACGTCGCGCTCTACGTGACGCTCTTCACGGCGGGCCACAGCATCACGCTGCTGGCCGGCGTGCTCGGCGGATGGCAGGTCAACCCGTGGGTGATCGACGCGATCATCGGCCTCTCCATCGTCTACAAGGCGTTCGAGAATCTGGACGGGTTCCGGCGGGTGTTCGGCATCGCCCCGGACACGCGGGCGGCGGTGCTGGTGTTCGGCCTGTTCCACGGGCTGGGTCTCGCGACCAAGCTGCAGGAACTCGTGCACTCCGAGAACGGGCTGATCGTCAACATCGTGAGCTTCAACGTGGGGGTCGAACTCGGCCAGTTCACGGCGCTTGCGGTGGTGCTGGCGCTGCTCCTCTTCTGGCGCACCCGGGCCAGCTTCGCGCGGCACGCCTTCGCCACGAACGTCGTGCTCATGGCGGGCGGCTTCGGGCTCGCGGGCTACCAGCTCGGCGGCCTGTTCCTCGCGCCGGCATGACGGCGTCTGCCCCGGAGGGGCTGTCGCCGGCCCGCATCGTCGCGACCTCGGCCGGGGCGGCGGCCGTGGCGGCGGGCGTCCTGTTCGCGGTGGTGCTGCCCGCGGAGTTCGGGTTCGACCCGCTCGGTACCGGGCAGGCGCTCGGCGTCCTCGGGCTGTCCCGCGACGTGACGAGTACACTGGCGCGGCAGGAAGACCGATTCCACACGGACGAGATCCGCTTCACGCTGTCGCCGTTCGAGTCGGTCGAGTACAAGTACCGGCTGGAGGAAGGCGACAGCATGGTCTACGACTGGACGGCGACCGGCGAGGTGCTCTACGAGTTGCACGGCGAACCGGACGGCGCCGAGCCGGGGTACGCGGAGTCGTTCGACCGCGCACGCGCCGACCGCGGAGCGGGCACCTACGTGGCGCCGTTCCCCGGCATCCACGGCTGGTTCTGGGAGAACCGCGGCGAGGCCGACGCCACGCTGACGCTGCGCACCGCGGGCTTCTATTCCACGGCGTTCGAGTTCCGCGACGGCGGCCGCTTCGAACGGCCCGTTCCCGGCTCGTAGGGTGCCGGGGCCGACACCGCCGGGGCCGAAACCGCCGGGGCAAAGCCGCTGGGGCAAAAGAAGGAGTCGTCAGATGTCGCTGCTGCCTTTCTGCGAGTGGCTCGCGAGCACGCGCTGGAGCATCGCGCTGCACGAGTCGCTCCATGCGTACCCGCTCATCGAGTCCACCCACGTGGTGACGCTGCTCCTGTTCGCCGGGACGGTGATGATGGTCGACCTGCGGCTGCTCGGGGTCGCGTTCCGGGACGTGCCGGTCTCGGAGATGAACGCGCGGCTCCTGCCCTGGACCGTGGTCGGGGCGGTCATCATGGTGACCACGGGCCTGCTCCTCTTCTACGCGATCCCGGTGCGCACCTACCAGAGCGTCTGGTTTCGCATCAAGGTGGTCTTCCTGGTGGCCGCGGCGATCAACGTCTGGATCTTCCACCGGCGCGTGCAGCGTGACCGGGAGCGCTGGGACACCGATCCGAAGCCGCCGCTCGGCGCCCGGGTCTCGGCCGCGGTGTCGCTGGCGCTGTGGTCGGGGATCATCGTGTTCGGCCGCATGATCGCCTACAACTGGTTCGACTGTTACCGGCCCCAGTCCGACTTCGTGTACTGGCTCGCGGGGTGCGTCGTGGAGGCGCAGGCATGAACTGGCTCGAAGTGTTCGACGCCCTCGAGCGCACCCCCGTCGGCCAGGCGATCCGGGAGTCGCTGTGGCTGTTTCCGGCGATCGAGGCCGTGCACCTGCTGGGGCTCGGCCTGCTCGGCGGGTCGCTGCTGATGGTCGACCTGCGCCTCCTCGGTTTCGGCCTGCGCGGACGGGCGCCCCACCTGGTGCTCGCGGACGCCCGCCCCTGGTTCCTCGCGGCGCTCGCGACCATGTTCGCGACGGGCATCCCGCTGTTCCTGTCCGAAGCCATCAAGTGCTTCTACAACTACTCCTTCTGGGTCAAGATGATCGCGCTCGCGACGGGGCTGGTCTTCACGTTCGCGATCAAGCATCCGCTGGTGCGGCGTGATCCCGGACGGCTCCTGGGCGCCCTGCTCGGGCTCGCATCCATCGGCGTGTGGTTCACGGTCGCGGCGGCGGGGCGGTGGATCGGCTTCTCCGGGTAGGGTAGGGCCGGTCTCCTCCCGACTCGGACTCGGACGGGACACCGGGGAGGGCTGGACCACCAGGGTCGCCCCTGCAATACACTGCGCCCAGGAAGACTGGAGGACAGTGCATGGCAACACAGGCACGGGACGCCGCCATCGTCGGCATCCACGAATACCCGTCGCGCGACGTCGAGGGCAAGGTCGCGCCGATGCACATCAAGGCGCGCTCGGCCGCGGCGGCCCTCGCCGACGCGGGGCTCGGCTGGCAGGACGTCGACGCGCTCTACGACGCGGCCGAGGGCGGCGCGAGCGGCCTCTCGATCGCCGAGTACTTCGGCATCCGGCCCAACGTCATCGACACGACCGCCGTCGGCGGCAGTTCCTACGAGTTTCACGCGGCGCACGCGCGCAGCGCGATCCGCGCCGGCAAGGCCAGGGTCGCGTTGCTGACGTACGGCTCCACCGCGCACAGCAACGTCGCCCGCATCGGGGCCGGGGGCCGCGGGGGCGGCATCTACCCGGCGGACAACCTGGAGTCCTTCGCGGGGATGACGCTGATCGCGAACTACGCCATGTCCGCGCGCCGGCACATGTTCGAGTACGGCACCACGAGCGAGCAGCTCGCGGAGATCCCGACCGCCACGCGCTACCACGCCATGCGCAACCCCGAGGCCGTGCAGGCCATGCGCGACCTCGAGTTCCTCGACATCCGCGAGACCACGATCGGCGATGTCGTGAACTCGCGCATGATCGCCGACCCCCTGCACCTCCTCGAGTGCTGCATGATCTCGGACGGCGGCGGCGCCGTCGTCATCGCGGCGCCCGACGTCGCGCGGGACTGCGCGAAGCCGCCGGTCTGGATCCTCGGCACCGGCGAGGCGACGCGCTACCCCGAGGTCGGCGGCGACATCACCACGAGCGCCGCCGTGCAGTCGGGCCCGACGGCGTTCGGCGAGGCGGGCGTGACCGCCGCCGAGGTCGACATCGCGATGATCTACGACTCCTTCAGCATCACCGTGCTGACGATCCTGGAAGACCTCGGCTTCTGCGCGAAGGGGGAGGGCGGCGCATGGGTCGAAGGCGGCCGGCTGCGCTTCGACCGCCCGGACGACGGCCCCGCGCTCAACACCGACGGCGGCGGGCTGTCCTCGAACCACCCGGGCATGCGGGGCCTGTTCCTGCTGATCGAAGCCGCGCGCCAGTTGCGCGGCGAGTCCTGCTCCCAGGTACCGGGCGCACGCCTAGCCGTCGCCCACGGCAACGGCGGCATGCTCGGCAGCCGCCACACCGGAGGCACCATCGTCCTCGCTGGAGAAAGCGCATGAGCGAACCCACACGACCCCTGCCGCGCGTCGACGAACCGGACACGGCCGACTTCTGGGCGGGCACGAGGGAAAAGGAACTGCGCTACCAGCGCTGCGACGACGGCACCGTGGTCTGGCACCCGCGCGCGCATTGCCCGGGCCGTCTCGACGGAAACCTGTCGACACACGTCGCCTCGGGGCGGGGAACGGTGTATTCCTACAGCATCGTGCGGCAGAGCTATCACCCCTTCTTCCGGGCGCGCGCGCCTTACGTGGTGGCCTGGGTGGACCTCGAGGAAGGGCCGCGGCTGCTGTCGAACATCGTGGGCGTGGACGTCGACGCCGTGACCTGCGGCATGCCGGTGGAGGTGGAGTGGGAAGAGCACGAGTCGTGCTCGATCCCGCTGTTTCGGCCGGCATAGGGACGGCGCTTTCGGGCTTCATGTCCGTATCGAGTTTGTGACCGGTATTTCGGTCATGTATAGTCCTTATGACCGTCAGAACGGTCATCGAACTCCTTATGGCCAACACGCCCCGCACCTACTCGCGCCTTACCGTAGAGGCGCTCGTGCTCCTGGGGAGGCAGATCAGGCTGGCGCGCAAGCGCCGGCGCATGCCCGAGCACGAGCTTGCGTCTCGCGTTGGCATCGCCAGGAGCACGCTGCAGCTCATCGAGCGGGGTAACCCTTCGGTCGCCATCGGTCTGGTTCTCGAAGCAGCCACCATCGCGGGCGTCGACCTGTTCGTGCCGGAGGCCACCACGCTCGCTCCGCGGATCGAGCGGGTCGACGACAAGCTGGCGCTGCTGCCGGGTTCGATCCGCGGGGGCCGCGACGAGGTGGACGACGACTTCTAGTAGTGCGCTGCGCTGATTGTGACCGAGGCTTCCCGCGATCATGAACAAGTCCATAAGCGGACGTGTCCAGACACCGGCCCGCGAGGCGTTTGTGTGGATCTGGGCTGCCAGGCAAGACGACGCCGGTGGTGGCGGGTCGCATACGGCCGGAGGGCGAGAGCTACGTCTTCACCTATGGCCGCTCGTATCTTGCCAGGGAAGACGCCATCCCGGTCTACGTACCCGAACTGCCGCTGCGGACCGGCGTCATCCGCCCGGACCCGCCGCTTGAGATCGCCAACGCCCTGCGCGACGCGTCGCCTGACGTTTGGGGACGACGGGTGATTCTGCATCGCCTGGCGAGCGGTGGGCGGGCGGCGGACACCATGGATCTCGATGAACTCACGTTCATGCTTCGATCCGGCTCCGACCGCGTGGGGGCGCTGGACTTCCAGGCGTCCCCGACGGAGTACCTGCCGCGCGAGGTCGAAAACGCATCCATCGACCAGTTGCACGACGCGGCAGAGCGCGTCGAGCGCGGCTTGCCGCTGCAGGCGGACCTGGGGGAAGCGCTGCAGCACGGTTCGGCCATCGGCGGGGCAAGACCCAAGGCGCTGGTTCGCGACGGCGATGGGAAGTACATCGCCAAGTTCTCCTCGTCGAACGACACCTACAGCGTCGTCAGGGCCGAGTTCATCGCGATGCGTCTGGCCCGCATGGCGGGGCTGGACGCGGCACCGGTCGAACTCACGCGGGCAACGAACAAGGATGTGCTGCTGATCCGGCGTTTCGACCGGGAGCCGACGGAGGCCGGCTGGGAGCGCCGCGCCTTCGTGTCGGCCCTGACGCTACTCGGGCTCGACGAGCGGATGGCGGCTCATGCGTCCTACGAAGATCTCGCCGACATCGTGCGCGCCCGCTTCACGGCGCCCGCGGATACCCTGAAGGAGCTCTTCGCCCGTATGACCTTCAACATTCTCGTCGGCAACACGGACGACCACGCCCGGAACCACGCCGCGTTTTGGGACGGTGGCGCGCTGACACTCACCCCGGCGTACGATATCTGCCCGCAGGCCAGGACCGGACGCGAAGCGTCGCAGGGCATGCGCATTCACGGGCGGGAGCGGCGCAGCCAACTGTCGTCGTGCCTCGCGACGGCCCACAAGTTCCTGGTGTCGCGTGACCATGCGCTCGCCATCGTGGAACGGCAGATCGCCACGATCGCGGGGCACTGGGACGCGCTGTGCGAGGAGGCGCTATTGAACGACGCCGATCAGCGCTTGCTGTGGCGGCGGCAGTTCCTGAACGACTTGGCGTTCGAAGGGATGGAGGGCCTGCTAACCGAGACGATTCGCGAGCTGTAGGAGAGGGGCTTGTCTTGCGCGGTGTCTCGACCTGCGGCGAGTTCTGGCTCGAGTGCCTGGCGCGGTTGGCCGACGAGGCGCCAGCGTTGCCGAACGGTCCCGACCTGCGGCGGAGCTGGGAGGAGTTGAGGACGGAGCGGGACGACCGAACCCTCGAGCACCGCTGCCTCGCCGCGGTGCTGGACTGCGCGAATCGCATCGAAAGACGGCTCGTGCTCGTGGTCGAGAATCTGAACATGCTCTTCGCGGACATGGCGGACGCCGATGCGGGATGGCGTCTGCGCCAGACCCTCCAGACGGAGCCGCGCATCGTGTTGTTCGCAAGCGCCACCAGCCGATTCGATCAGATCGACAACCCGGACCAGGCCCTGTACGACCAGTTCGCCGTGCGGACGCTGCGGCCCCTCGGCAGCGAAGAGTGCGCCCGGCTTTGGGAGACCGTCAGCGGCAGCCCTCCGGAGCCTGGCGCGATTCGGCCTCTTGAGATTCTCACGGGAGGCAGCCCCCGGTTGCTGGCCATCGTGGCGCGTTTCGGTGCGGGAATGTCGTTTCGGGCGCTGATGGACGACCTGCTCAACCTGGTGGATGAGCACACCGAGTACTTCAAGAGTCACCTCCAGTCCTTCCCCCCGCGGGAGCGCCGCGTTTATCTGGCTCTGGCGGAACTCTGGCGTCCCGCCACGACCCGCGAGATCGCCGACGGCGCCCGCATCGACACGAACAAGTGCAGCGCGTTTCTCAAGCGGCTGGTGGACCGCGGGGTCGTCGCGGTTTCCGGCGGCACGGCGCGGCGCAGGCGCTACTACCTCACGGAGCGGATGTACAACATCTACTACCTGTTGCGGCACGGCCGCGGAACGGACCGTCTGGTCGAGGCGTTGATTCGGTTCATGACGGCCTTCTACACGCCCGCCAGGCTGTGGGAGATTGCCGAAGGGCTGCGCGAAGACTTGCAACGGGGGACGGGCCTGGACCCTACGCTCGGCGGCTTGGCGCTGGAGGGTTTGCTGGAAGTCCGAGAGTCCAGCCAGCGCGTCCCCAGGGAATTGCTCGACGAGGCGATCGCCCTGGGGAAGCGTGGGCGCCCCCAAGAGGCGATTGCGACGTGCGACCGGCTGAGCGAACGGATCGCGTCCACCCCCTCCTCAGGCGCCGAGGATGTGGTCGTAGCCGCGATGGCGCTGCTGCAGAAAGGTTTGTCGCTTGGCGCGCTCGGGCGTTTCGACGCCGCGGTTTCGGCCATCGACGAAGCACTGGAATGGCTGGAGTGGGATCCGGAAACCGCCTCCGCCGCGCCGGTGCTGCTCGAGAAGGCGCGTGCCCTTGGGGAACTGGGTCGGACGGACGAGGGGGTGGCGGCCCGTGACGCGGCGCTGGAGAGCGTCAGTGACCTGAGAGCCGACCAGTCCGTCTCCATGCGGGCGCTGGTGTTCGCCACCAAGACCGTTGTGCTCGGCAAGGCCTGCCGCGTCGACGAGATGCCTGCGTTCCCCGAGGAGGTGTCGCGGACGCACGACGAGCCCAGCGAGGTGATGCTGGCTCACGCAGCCTTGGTGCATGGGGCAGGGCTCTCCGAGTTGGGGCACGACCAGGAAGCCCTCGGTCGACTCCGTGGCGCGCTCCGGCGGCTCGGAACGTACACGTCCCCAGCGGCGGTGGAAGTCAGCCAGAAAGCCCACTGGCTTGTCGCGAGACTCGAACTGCGGGCCTGCCATTGGCCCGCGGCTGCGGAAGCGGCTTCGCAGGCTCTCCCAGCGCTCCCGGCGCCAGCGGTTTCGTAAGCCTCGTTGCCCGCACCGTGCGCGCGGTAGCGCTTGCGTCGATGAGCGATCGCCCGGGCGCGATGACCGACTTGTCCGCCGTCATGGGGGCCTTGCCGGATCTGGACCGCATGCCGAAGGCGTTGCCCGGCGATCTGCCGCTCCTGGCGGTCCGGCTGGGCTTCGAGGCGACGCTCGACGTCGTCGAGGCCTCGCCCTCTGCCGATCGCAGACTGCCTTTGTCGACGGCTCTCCGACAGGAACTGGGTCTGGAAACCCACGTCGCCCGGGAAGTCGAGGAAGTCGCGCAGGACACCCGCCGCTCCTTGGCGGAACTCCGCGCGGGGGAGACCGAAATCACCCCCTGAGCGAAACCGCCTCGAACTCCTCGCTCTTGAGCGCCTCGACCAGCTCGGCCTCGGTCTCGACGCGCCGCGGGAACCGCGTCGCGCAGCGGCCGATGTGGCTGACGATGTGCGCGTCGCTGCCGCCGATGCCGAGGTAGTGGAGATCCGCGGCCATCTGGTGCGCCACGGCGTCCTCGTCGCCCCGGCTGCCGCCGTTGTAGACCTCGACGATGCGCACCCCCGGGGGCACGCCGAGTTCGTCGATATGCGCGTGCATGCCGACGCGGCGGCGCCCGGGGTGGCAGGGGACCGCCACGGCGTCGTGGGCGTCGCAGGCGGCGAGCACGTCGGCCAGCGGGAGCCCGATGGCGGCGAAGTCGAAGGCTTCGGTCAGGGCCGGCGTGACGCCGAACACCAGCACGTGGCCGTACTCCGTCTCCACCTCGCTGCCTTTCAGGATCACCTGGTCGAAGTCCTCGGCGAGCCCCGAGTAGTCGGACTCGAAGTCGTACTGGCGGTGCTCGGTGAGCACGAACCCGTCGATGCCGACGTCGCGCGAGCGGATCCACTGGCAGTAGTTGCGCACCTTGGCGCGGCCATCGTCCGATTTGATCGAGTGGGTGTGGAGATCGAGGATCACGAGGCCTTCCTCCTGGTGTCGTTCCTCCCGCTGCCGATGCGCGCCCACTCTGCGTCGAGCTGCGCGGTCATCTCGGCCTCGGAACCGGAGTTGTGCACCACCACGGTCGCCGCGGCGATGCGTTCTTCATTCGAAAGCTGCGCGTCGATGCGGCTCTGCACCGCCGCCGCGTCGACGCCGTCGCGCGCCATGGCGCGCTGCACGGCGGTGGCCGGATCGACGACGACCACCCAGGTCTCGTCCAGGCCGTTCTGCCAGCCGGCTTCGAGAAGCACGGCGGCTTCGAGGAACACGACGCCGTTGGGGTCCGCGGCTTGGGCGGACGCGATGTCCTCCTGGGCCAGGCGCCGAATCTCGGGCCACACGATGTCGGTCAGCCGCTTCAGTTGCCCAGGGTCGCCGAACACCTTGCCGCCGAGGGCCTTGCGGTCGATCGTGCCATCCGACGCGCGCACGTCCGGGCCGAAAGTCTCGATGACGGCCCGGTGCGCTCCGGTGCCCGGTTCGTAGGCGCGGTGTCCCAAGCGGTCCGCGTCGATGACGTGGGCGCCGAGGGAGGCGAGGTGGCGGGCCGCCGTGGACTTGCCGGACGCGATGCCGCCGGTGAGGCCGATGATCAAGAGGAGCGTCCTCGGGCAAAGCCGATCATCTTAGCGGGTACAATCCGGGAGTGGAACGGCGCAAGCCGATGGAACGGCCGCAGATCGTGTTCGTGCATCCGGACGGTCGCCGGGAAACGCACTCCGTTGCGGCCGGCGAAACCGTGATGGACTGCGCGCTCGACAACGGCGTGGCCGGGATCGTGGCCCAGTGCGGCGGCGGGTGTACCTGCTCCACCTGCCACTGCTACGTCGACGAACCCTGGCTCGCGCTGCTCCCGGAGATGGTCGACGACGAACGGGCCCTGCTTGAGTACGTCTGGGAGTGGCGCCACGACAGCCGGCTGTCGTGCCAGGTTTTCGTGACGGAGGCCCTCGACGGCATGGTCGTGCGGCTCCCGGAGCGTCAACAATAGCAACACCGTCAGTAGCCACTGCGCAACAGAGGGAGAATCGTGCAATGGAAGACTTCTCGGGCAAGCTCGCGGTCGTCACCGGCGGAGGCGCCGGCATGGGTCGCGAACTGGTGATCCAGCTCGCCGCCGCCGGCTGCGACGTCGCGACCTGCGACATCTTCGAGGACACCGTGGCGGAGACGGCCACGCTCTGCAGCGACGCGGTCCGCGTGACCACCCACCAATGCGACGTTTCCGACGAGGACCAGGTGCTCGCCTTCCGCGACGCCGTCGTGGAACAGCACGAGGCGGAGTGCGTCCACCTGCTCTTCAACAACGCCGGCATCGGCGGCGGCGGCGAGTTCGTGACCGGGGACCGGGACGCGTGGGAGCGCTGTTTCGGCGTCTGCTGGTACGGCGTCTACTACAACGCCCGCGCCTTCATGCCGCTGCTGGTCGCGAGCGACGAGGGGTACATCGTCAACACCTCGAGCATCAACGGCTTCTGGGCCAGCGTCGGACCGACCGTCTCGCACACCGCGTACTCGGCCGCCAAGTTCGCCGTGAAGGGCTTCTCCGAGGCGCTCATCGCGGACCTGCGCATGCACGCGCCCCACGTGCGGGTGGCGGTGGTGATGCCGGGCCACATCGGCACGTCGATCGCCATGAACACCGGTCGCGTCCTCGGCGGGCCCGAGCCGGAGGACCTGTCGGCGGAAGAGGTCGCCGAGATCCGCGCGCAGATGGTCGCGTCGGGCCTGCCCGTCGGCAACGAGTCGGACGATCACATCCGGGCCGCCGTCGCGCAACGGGCGATCGACTTCCGCGACAAGGCGCCCACCACGGCGGCGCAGGCCGCGACGATCATCCTCGACGGCGTGCGGCAGAACCGCTGGCGCATCCTGGTCGGCGACGACGCGCACGTCGTGGACAACCTCGTGCGCCAGGATCCGGAGGGCGCGTACGAGATGGAGTTCATGGAGCGCATCGTGGCGAACGGCGCGCTGAACGCGTTCGCCAACGAGTCCTGAGCCGACGGTGGACGAAGCCGCCCGGTCTTTCCGCACGCGCCTCGAGCGTGCCTGGGAACGTTCCGGCGGCTTCCTCTGCGTGGGCCTCGATCCCGACCTGCCGAAGGTGCGGGCGTGCGTGCCGGACAGCGACCGGCCCATCCTCGAGTTCTGCCGGTCCGTCGTCGACGCGACGGCGGACCTCGTCTGCGCCTTCAAGCCCCAGATCGCCCACTTCGCGGCGGCGCGCGCGGAGACGGACCTCGAGGCGCTGATCGCCTACATCCACGACGCGCATCCCGGCATCCCCGTGATCCTCGACGCCAAGCGCGGCGACATCGGCGCATCCGCCGAGCAGTACGCGCGCGAGGCGTTCGAGCGGTACGGCGCGGACGCGCTCACCGTGAACCCTTACCTCGGCTGGGAGAGCATCGAACCCTACCGGCGCGAGGCCGGCCGCGGCGTCGTGCTCCTCTGCCGCACGAGCAATCCCGGCAGCGACTGGCTCCAGGAACATCCCGCTGGGGACCCCCTCTACTTGCGCATCGCCCGGGAAGCGCGCGAACGCGACGCCGGGGACCTGATGCTGGTCGCCGGCGCGACCTGGCCGCGTGAGCTTGCCGCCGTGCGGCGCGAGGCCGGTGACCTGCCGCTCCTCGTGCCCGGCGTCGGCGCGCAGGGCGGCGACCCGGCGGCGGTGCTTGAGCACGGCGCGGACAGCCGCGGGCGGAGCCTGGTCGTCAACGCGTCGCGCAGCGTGATCTTCGCGTCGGTCGGGCCGGACTTCCGGGAGGCCGCGCGCGCGAGCGCGCAAGCGCTGCACGGGCTGCTCAGGCTGCCCGGCTGAGGGAGGACTGCATGGAGGACTTCGCCGGGAAGCTGGCCGTGGTGACCGGCGGCGGCGCCGGTATGGGACGCGAACTCGTGGTGCGGCTTGCCGCCGCGGGCTGCGACGTCGCGACGTGCGACATCTTCCCGGACACCCTCGAGGAGACCGCCGCGCTGTGCGACCCGGCGGTCCGGGTCACCACCCACGCCTGCGACGTCTCCGACGAGGACCAGGTGCTGGCGTTTCGCGACGCCGTCGTCGAGCGGCACGATGCCGAGTGCGCGCACCTGCTCTTCAACAACGCCGGCATCGTCGGCGGCGGGTCCTTCGTCGGCGGCGACCGCGCCTCCTGGGAGCGCACGTTCGGGGTGTGCTGGTACGGCGTCTACCACGGTACCCGCGCGTTCCTGCCGCTGCTCGTCGCGAGCGACGCCGCGTGCATCGTCAACACCTCCAGCATCAACGGCTTCTGGGCGAGCGTCGGCCCGGAGGCCCCGCACACGGCCTATTCGACCGCGAAGTTCGCCGTGAAGGGATTCTCCGAGGCGCTCATCGCGGACCTGCGGATGCACGCGCCCCACGTCCGCGTGGCGGTCGTGATGCCGGGCCACATCGGCACCTCCATCACGGCCAACAGCCCCCGCGTGCACGGCGCGCCGTCTCCGGCCGAGCTGTCGGGCGAAGAGATCGCGCGCGTCCGCGAACGCATGGTCGCGGCCGGCCAGCCGGTCGGCAACGCCCCCGACGACCACATCCGCGCCGAGCTTTCCCGGCGCGCCGTGGAGTTCCGCGAGAACGCGCCGACATCCGCCGCCGCGGCGGCGGAGATCATCCTCGACGGGGTGCGCGCCGGCCGCTGGCGCATCTTGGTCGGGGAGGACGCCCACGCCCTCGACCGGATGGTGCGCGCGGAGCCGGAAGCCGCCTACGAGCCGGAGTTCGCCCGCCGCGCCCGCGCACAGGGCGTCTTCACCCGGATCCCGGGCCGCCGGTAGGGGACGGGCCCGTCCCGTCTCGAACGCGCGCACGACGCCAACGCGGACGGCCGGACGGCCGGACGGCCTGCGTGTGTTCCGGGCGCAGCGCGAACTGCTTCGTTGTAGCGCTCGGCCTGCCGCGGGCCCTCCCGTGTTCCTTGCGCTACGGCGCGGTGGCCCCTCCGTGAACCGCGAATCAAGATCCTGCGGCCATCGTGCCTCGTCGGCCCGCGGCCTCGTCTTCCCAGGCCGGGCGCGCCAGCCTTGGCCGCGTAGGGGAATCGGGCCGGCTGTCCGGGCCGGCGCAGACTGGGTCAAGTGACGCTTATGAGGGTCGCCCCTGCGCTGACGCCTCGAAATCACGAGGGACGCCACGAGGGGTGATGACGAGGGTCGAGCGCTGCGGCGGTGCGCCGCTCAGGTCATGAAGGTGCGCACCAGCGCGATGGCGACCGTCAGGCCGGCCGAGGCGACCATGCCCATCAACCACCGCAGCATGACGGCTTCGCGCTGTGCGAGCAGGGTCTTGACCGCTTCGACATCGGCCTTGGTCGCCAGGTGTCCGAGCGCCTCTTCGAGCCTCGCCAGGCGTTCGGCGTTGTCGTCTCCCGCTGTTTCCTTGATCACGTCCGTGCTTCCATGCCGGCTGAGCGCCTTGGTGCGTCCAGCAGATCCCACAACTCCTTGTCGGCGAATCCCCAGTAACCAACGGCCGGTACGACGATTCCGGACGCTGACTCGTTTCCGCCGGTCCCGAGGCCGAGTGCCTCCGCCACCTCCAGCGCGCCCGTGCCCGGCGGGGCGGATACGACCCAGACGTGTCCGCGGACCAGCTCGAACGTCTCTGGATAGATGCCTGCCACATCTACGTCGAAAGGCCGGTCGCCCTGGTCGAGCTTGGCGGCCACCAGGTAGCAGTTCTTCATTGGGTGCGATTTTACCACCTGGGGCGTAGATGCCCGCCCTGGAATGCCCCGCTCGGCCGCGCTTCGCTCGCCGCTTTCTTTGCGCCCCCGCGTGCCTTTGATTAGCCTTCGCGCCCTTGCCCGATGCTCGGAGAAGACCATGGCCGACCGCGCCGCGTTCGTGTGGGACGACCCGCTGCTGCTCGACGACCAGTTCAGCGCCGAGGAGCGCATGATCCGCGACACGGCGCGCGAGTACGCGCAGGACCGTCTCTTGCCGCGCGTGCTCGAGGCCAACCGGCGCGAGCGGTTCGACCGCGAGATCATGAACGAGATGGGCGAACTCGGCATGCTCGGCGCGACGCTGCCGGCGAAGTACGGCTGCGCCGAGGTGTCCTACGTCTCCTACGGCCTGATGGCGCGCGAGGTGGAGCGGGTCGACAGTGGCTACCGGTCCGCGATGAGCGTGCAATCGTCGCTCGTCATGTACCCGATCCACGCGTATGGCACGGAGGCGCAGCGCGAGCGCTACCTGCCGAAGCTCGCCACGGGCGAGTGGGTGGGGTGTTTCGGGCTCACCGAGCCGGACCACGGTTCGGACCCGGGCAGCATGGTGACGCGCGCCGTGCGGGATGGCGACGAGTACGTGCTGAACGGCGCCAAGATGTGGATCACGAACTCCCCCATCGCGGACGTGGCGCTGGTGTGGGCGAAACTGGACGGCGTCATCCGGGGCTTCCTGGTCGAACGCGACGCCTCGGGCCTGTCCACGCCGCGCATCGAGGGCAAGATGAGCATGCGCGCCTCCGCCACGGGCGAGATCGTCCTGGAGGACGTGCGGATCCCCGCCGACAACCTGCTGCCGAACGCGCGCGGTCTCGGTGGCCCGTTCGGGTGCCTGAACCGTGCGCGGTACGGCATCGCCTGGGGCGCGATGGGTGCCGCGGAGTTCTGCTGGCACGCGGCGCGCACGTACACGCTCGACCGGACGCAGTTCGGCCGCCCCCTCGCCGCGAACCAGCTCATCCAGAAGAAGCTGGCGGACATGCAGACGGAGATCGCCCTCGGACTGCAGGGCTGCCTGCGGATGGGCCGCCTGATGGACGAGGGACGGCTGCCCGTCGAGAACATCTCGCTGATGAAGCGCAACAACTGCGGCAAGGCTCTCGACATCGCGCGCATGGCGCGGGACATGCACGGCGGCAACGGCATCTCCGACGAGTTCCACGTCATCCGCCACGTGATGAACCTCGAGACCGTGAACACCTACGAGGGCACCCACGACATCCACGCGCTGATCCTCGGCCGGGCGCAGACCGGCATGCAGGCGTTCACCGGGGCGTAGCCGGCCGCCGCTCGGACACCGGGGCGACCCGTTGGGGTCGTCGCGAAGCGGTCGCAAGCCGATCTTCGGGAACGCCACCCACTTGTGAGATTCGGGAACGGGTCAGGTCGGGCGTTCCCCTACGACCGGGCAGGCATGTACGCATGGGTGATATTGGAACACTATCGAATCGTGGAACTTTTTCGAAGGGATGGGATGGGGACGGCCGGCCCGCGTCCCCGGCCGGCACCCTTGTCCGGGCCGGCACGCACCGAGCGTTGCCCTCACACAAGTTCTAGGGAGAGAGCCGAAACATGATCCGAACACTCATCACCGACGACCACGAAATGTTCCGCTGCGGACTGGGGAGGCTGCTGGCGGACGTCACCGCGATCGACATCGTGGGCCACGCGAGCAGCGGCGAGGAGAGCCTCGATCTGTGCCGCGAGTTGGTCCCCGACGTGGTGCTCATGGACCTCGTCATGCCGGGGATCGGGGGCCTGGAAGCCCACCCGCCGCATCATGCGGCTGGAGGAGGACATCCGCGTCGTCATCCTCACCGGACACGCCGAGGAGCCTTTCCCCCGGCAGGCCCTCAAGGCCGGCGCCTGCGGCTACGTGACGAAGAGCTCGAGCCTCGAGCAACTGGTCACCGCCATCCGCCGCGCGTTCGCGGGTCAGCGCTACGTCAGCAGCGACGTGGCGCAGCAACTGGCGCTACAGTCCTTCGAGGACCGGGAAGGCTGCCCGTTCGAGAACCTGTCGAGCCGCGAGATGCAGGTCACCCTGATGGTCGTCAGCTGCCAGCGCGTGCAGGACATCTCCAGCAACCTCCACCTGAGTCCGAAGACGGTCAACAGCTACCGCTACCGCATCTTCGAGAAACTCAACGTCTCGAGCGACGTCGAACTGACGCTGCTCGCCGTCAAGCACGGCATGATCAACCCGTCGTCGCGGGCGGCCCTGTTCGGGCGCTGAGGGTTATAGTAGGGGCGACCCTCGTGGGTCGCCCGTCCCCCGCGAGTCGCGCATGAGCCAGTTCGACCCGGAACCCTTCCTCGCGTCCCTGACCCGGAAACCCGGCGTCTACCGCATGCTCGATGCGGAGGGCGGGGTGCTCTACGTCGGCAAGGCGCGGAACCTCAAGGCCCGCGTCTCCACGTACTTCCGCGCCTCCGGGCTCACCGCGAAGACCATGGCGCTCGTGTCGAAGGTGCAGGACGTGCAGGTCACCGTCACGCGCAGCGAGACCGAGGCGCTGCTGCTGGAACAGAGCCTCGTCAAGGAGGACCGGCCGCCGTACAACGTCGTCCTGCGGGACGACAAGTCCTATCCGTACATCCACCTCACGGACCACACCGACTTCCCGCGTCTCGCGTTCCACCGGGGCGCGAAGAAGAAGACGGGGCGCTACTTCGGCCCGTTCCCGAGCGCTTACGCCGTGCGCGACAGCCTGAACATCCTGCAGAAGCTGTTCCGCCTGCGCTCCTGCGAGGACAGCTACTTCCAGAACCGCTCGCGGCCCTGCCTGCAGTACCAGATCCACCGCTGCAGCGGCCCCTGCGTGGGCCTAGTGGAACCGGACCAGTACGCGGACGACGTGCGCCTGGCCGTGCTGTTCCTCGAGGGCTCGAGCCGCGCGGTGCTGAAGGAGTTCCAGGAGAAGATGGAGGCGGCGGCCGCCGACCTCGACTTCGAGCGCGCCGCGAAGTACCGCGACCAGATCCAGCATCTCGTGCGCGTCCAGGAGAACCAGTACGTCCACGGCGCCGCGGGGGACGTGGACGCGTTCGGCATCGCGCTCGCCGGAGGGCACGCCTGCGTGCAGGGGCTCTTCGTGCGCGACGGCCGCGTGCTCGGGCAGCGCGCGTGGTTCCCGAGGAACGACCTGGACGTCGAGCCGGGCGCCCTGCTGTCGGCGTTCCTGTCCCAGTACTACTTCGGCGGCGGCGACCGGGAGATCCCGCGCAGCGTGATCGTCTCGGTGGCGCCCACGGACCGCGACGTGCTGCGGGACGCGCTCATCGAGAAGGCCGGCCGGAAGGTGGAGGTCGTCGCCGGGCCGCGCGGGCAGCGGGCGCGTTGGCTCGAGATGGCCCGGCAGAACGCGGAACTCGCCATCGGCTCGTTCGTGGCGGAGCGCAGGAACGTGTTCGCGCGCTTCGTCGAACTGCAGGAAGCCCTCGGGCTCGGCGACGTGCCGCGCCGCATCGAGTGCTTCGACATCAGCCACACTTCGGGCGGCGAGACGGTCGGGTCCTGCGTCGTCTTCGACCAGACCGGGCCGCTCAAGTCCGACTACCGCCGCTTCAACATCGAGGGCGTCACCCCCGGGGACGACTTCGCCGCCATGGACCAGGCGCTGCGCCGCCGCTATCGACGCCTGAAGCGGGGCGAGGCGCCGTTCCCCGACGTGCTCGTCATCGACGGCGGCATGGGCCAGGTGCGCCGCGCGCAAGGCGTGCTCGCGGAACTGCAGGTGGAGGACGTGCGCCTGCTCGGCGTGGCCAAGGGCGCGTCCCGCAAGCCTGGCTTGGAACGGATCCTCACGGACGAGGGCGAGGAGATCGTGCTGCCGCCGAGCGGCGGGGCCCTCCACCTCCTGCAGCACGTGCGCGACGAGGCCCACCGGTTCGCGATCACGGGCCACCGCGGGCGCCGCCGCAAGCGGCAGCGCGAGTCGGAGCTCGACGGCATCCCGGGCGTCGGCCCGAAGCGCAAGCGGGAACTGCTCGCGCACTTCGGCTCGGTGGCCACCATCAAGGGCGCGAGCGCGGAGGAGATCGCCAAGGCGCCCGGGATCAGCCGCAAGCTGGCGGCCACCGTGTACGAGGCGCTGCACGCGGTATAGGCGGATGCCCGAACTCGACTACGCGCCGGAACGGTCGTGGGCGGCAGGGCAGGGCCTTGCATGGAAGTACGCATCCGCCGAAGGGAGGAACATCGACACTTCCTTACGCGTCAGCGGCCGAGGGAGCTTCCCCGCTTCCCCGGCTGAAGGCTCCTCGCCGAGGTCGACGCCGTCCTGCCGCTGGTCGCGGAACACGCCGCCGAGGCGGAGCGGCTGGGCGGGGTGCCCGACGTCGTGGTCGACGCGCTGGCCACCGCCGGCATGTTCCGCGCGGTCACGCCGCCAAGTACGGGACGGTCGCTTGTCGCACCGGGGTCGCCTATGCTGTGGCGTCTTCGACGGACACGAGGAGAGGGCGACGATGAGCGAACTGTGGAGACATACGGCCGGCGAGCTGGCGGCCATGATCCGGAGCGGCGACGTCTCGAGCCGCGAAGTCGTCCAGGCCCACCTCGACCGCATCGAGGAGGTGAACCCGGTCGTGAACGCGGTCACCGTCCCGCTCATCGACAGCGCCCTCGAGGTTGCGGACGCGGCCGATGCCGCGGGGGCCGAAGACCGGGGCCCGCTGCACGGCGTGCCTTTCAGCATCAAGGAGAACATCGACTGCGTCGGCTCGCCCACCACCAACGGCGTCCCCGCGATGGCGAACATGCTGCCCGAGCGCGACGCCGCGATCGTGACGCGGATGAAGGCGGCCGGCGGTATTCCCCTCGCGCGCACCAACCTGCCCGAGATGGGCGCGCGCCTCGACACCGACAACCCGCTGCGCGGTCGGACGCGCAACCCGTGGAACGGCAACCTCACGCCGGGCGGTTCGAGCGGGGGCGACGCGGCGGCGCTGGCCACGGGCATGACGCCGTTCGGCCTCGGCAACGACATCGGCGGCTCGCTGCGCAATCCGGCGTACTGCTGCGGGATCGCTTCGCTCAAGCCGACCGTGGGCCGGATCCCGCTGGCGTCGGTGAACGCCGGTGAGTACGGCGGCATGGCGAACGCGCTCCTCGCGGACGGACCGATGACGCGGTCCGTGGCGGACCTGCGGCTGGGACTCTCGATCATGGCCGGGCGCGACCGGCGCGATCCGCAGTCGGTCGACGCGCCCTTGAGCGGGCCGGTCCCGGATCGCCCGCGCACGGCGCTGGTCACGAAGATCCCGGGCTGCGAACTCCCGGCCGCCACCGTCTCCGAAATCGAACGCGCGGGGCGCGTGCTCGCGGCCCAGGGGTGGGACGTGGAGGAGGCCGAACCGCCGGAACTCGATCTCGTCAACGACCTCTGGGGCAAGGTGATCACCTACGACTCCGACGTCACGTTTGCCGAGATGCAGCCGTTGGTGCGGCCCGTCGTCTACGACTACCTGGTCGAGATGGACGCGCGCTACGACGCGCGCAGCATGTCGAACGCCGTGATGCACGGCGAGCGGCAGCGCCTGCGGGCGGCCTGGTCGGAGTGGCTGACCGAGTACACCGTGTGCGTCGGCCCGACCTGGACGTGCACGCCCTGGCAGATCGACTCGGACCTGGTACCCGGCACCGGCATGGACCTGCTCATCGACACCATCCGCTTCATCACGCCAGGCAACGTCCTCGGCATCCCGGGCGTGGCACTGCCCACCGGCGTCGCCGACGGCCTCGCGACCGGCATCCAGATCTACGCGGAACTCTATCGGGAGGACCTCTGCCTGCTGGCGGCCGAGGCGATCGAGGCCGAGAGCCCCATGCCTACGCCCATCGACCCCCGGTAGCGCCCCATGGCCGGCCCGCCACCTCGCTGACGCTCGGCGACGGCTCCGCCCGCGGCCCAGCCACGCCGTCCTTCCATGGAACACCCGCCATCGGTCGCTACGCTCCCGACGTCGGATGTTCCATGGAAGGGGCGGAGTTTCGTCCCCGGCCGCGGTGGTTTCGTGCACGACGTGCGTGCGTGGTGGTCGAAGCGGGACGCCCCGGGGGCCCTACGTCGCCACCCGCTCCCGCTGCAGCACGAGGTAGACGGCGGCCCCCAACCCCCCGGCGCCGAACACCATGCACATCACGACGATCTGGTAGCGGGTGGCGACCAGGGGGTCGACGCCGGCCAGGATCTGCCCGGTCATCATGCCGGGCAGGGCGACGAGGCCCACCGCGAGCAGGCTGTTGATCTGCGGGATCAGTCCCGCGTCGAACGCCGTTCGCCGCGCCTCCGAGTGGTCGGCGCCGTGGCCGAGTTCGGCTTCGTATCGCTCCGCGGTGAGGCTGACCGTGTTCATCGCGTTGGCGAAAATCATGCCGGCGATCGGCACGACCAGGCTCGGCTCGAACCAGCGTTCGACATCGAGGACGAGCTGCGTGACGAGCCAGAACACGGCGAACCCCGTCGAGCCGAGCGCGGCCAGGAAGACGGCGTAGAGCCGCACGCTGGAAGCGCGCAGCGGGCGCATCGCGATCCACGCGGAGGCGAGGGTCATCACCGCGAGTACGGCCACGATGACCCAGGGGCTGTCCGCCTCGAAGATGTAGGTCAGCACGTAGCCGATGACCACGAGCTGGACGAGCATGCGGGCGTTCGCGTAGACCCCCTTGCCGGCGCCGACCCGCCAGCGGTGCATCACGGCGACGACCGCGAAGACGGGTATGAAGGCGAGGGCGAGGTTGGCGATCGGGATCAGCTCGAGACCCATGGGCGGGACACCGGATCAGGGGGCACTCGGCGATGGTAGCGCGTCGGGTTCGCGGGACCGGTCGGCTATAATCGCCCGCCCACAAAGTTCCACCGATGCCGGTCAACCTACCCAATATCCTGACCGTCTCGCGCATCGCGCTGATCCCCGCGTTCGCGCTGATCTACGCTCTGACCGACAGCTTCTACTGGCTGGCGGCGCTGCTCTTCGCGCTGGCGGCCGCGACGGACTGGCTGGACGGCTACCTGGCCCGCCGGCTGGGCCAGACGACGCCGTTCGGGGCGTTCCTCGACCCGGTGGCGGACAAGCTGATCGTGGTGACGGCGCTGGTGGTGCTGATCGGCAGCCACGCGAGCCTCTGGCTGACCATTCCCGGCGCGGTCATCGTGGGCCGCGAGATCGTCGTCTCGGCGCTGCGCGAATGGATGGCGGAGCTCAACCGCCGCGGCCTGGTGGCCGTCTCCTGGACCGGCAAGGTCAAGACCCTCCTGCAGATGATCGCCATCGCCGTGCTGCTCGCCAACCCGCCCCAGCTCGACCGGCCGTGGGTGATCGTGGGTCTCGTCCTCTGCTACGCGGCCGCGTTCATGACCCTCTGGTCAATGGCCGTCTACCTGCGTGTCGCGTGGCCGGCCCTGAGCGACGCCTTCGCCCGCCGGGCCGAACTGTAGGCGCATCGGACACGACTACCCAGGTCGCTTGGACATGAGTGGAGGTGATTGGATTCCATCATGTTTCTCGAACTGTCGGGCCGTGACGCGGAGACGGACTGCGCTGGCCGCGCCACCGTGCCGTAGACTGAACGCCGGCGCGCCCCCTACGAGTCTTCCCGATGGAACCCATACCAAGAGCCTCCCCGTTCGGCGCCGCCATGCGCGACTTCATCCGGCTCGAGTCCGCCGGGGGCATCCTCCTGCTCGCTGGCGCGGTGGTCGCCATGATCGCGGCGAACACGCCGGCCGCGACGCTCTACGCCGCCCTCCTCGACACCCCCGTGGCCGTGCAGGTCGGCGCGTTGACGATCGCGAAACCGCTGCTGCTGTGGGTGAACGACGGCCTGATGGCGGTCTTCTTCTTCCTGATCGGCCTGGAGGTCAAGCGCGAGATCCTCGAGGGCGAGCTGTCGTCCCCGGCCCAGATCGCCCTGCCGGGTCTCGGGGCGCTCGGCGGCATGGTCGTGCCCGCCGGGATCTACGCGGCGGTGAACTGGGGCGACCCGGTGGCGCTCGACGGCTGGGCCATCCCGGTCGCCACCGACGTGGCGTTCGCCCTGGCGCTGCTCATGGCGTTCGGGCGGCGCGTGCCGACGGCGCTGAAGGTGTTCCTGCTGACGCTGGCGATCTTCGACGACCTGGCGGCCATCGTCATCATCGCGGTCTTCTACTCCGGCGACCTGTCGGGGACCGCGATGCTCGTCGGCGGCGCCGCGTTGGGCGGTGGGGTCCTCCTCAATCGCCTGGGCGTGATGCGGGTGACCGCCTACGTGTTCCTCGGCATCGTGCTCTGGATCGCCGTGCTCAAGTCCGGCGTGCACGCCACCCTCGCCGGGGTGCTGATCGCCTTCTGCATCCCGATGCGCGCGCCGGACGGCGCTTCGCCCCTCCGGGAACTGGAGCGCGACCTGCACGGGCCGGTGGCGTTCGCGATCCTGCCCCTGTTCGCGTTCGCCAACGCCGGGCTGTCGTTCGCCGGGCTCGGCGTCGAGGACTTCCTGCAGCCGGTGACCCTCGGCATCGTCGGGGGCCTCCTGCTTGGCAAGCCGTTGGGCATCGTCGCCTTTGTCGGCCTCGCCGTCGCGCTCCGCCTGGCGGCCCTGCCCCCGGGCGTGACCTGGGCGCAGGTCGCGGGCGTGGGGTGCGCGTGCGGCATCGGCTTCACGATGAGCCTGTTCGTGGCGGGCCTGGCATTCGAACACGGCAGCGGGGACTACTTCGCGAGCGACCGCCTCGGCATCGTGATCGGCTCGCTGGCCTCCGCGGCCCTGGCGTGGGCGGTACTGCGCGCGAGTCTGCGCAACGCCCCGGACGTCGACTGAGGATTCTCGCCAAAATAACCTGTCCACTACGGCTTGGGAGACAGGGTGTAGTTCCACTCTCCATGGAAGGGATCGCGCTTGATGGCGAGCGCGTTCATCTGCGCGTCGGTGACCTGGCGGCCGGTGGGGTACTGTCCCTCGTCGAGTTCGGAGCGGATGGCGAGTCCTTCGCGGGTGGTGGTTGCGCCGATCAGGTTGACGACGACCTCGTGGCCGACGAGGGGGCGACCGCGCCAGTTCTGCGTGATGTGGCAGAACATGCGGTGCTCGATCTTGTTCCACTTGCTGGTGCCCGGCGGGAAGTGGCCCACGGAGATGCGCAGGCCCAGGGCGTCGGCGAGTCCC
>JAJDVW010000030.1 GCA_022825925.1 Pseudomonadales bacterium
CGAACTGCCTCCGCTTCGAGGCCGGAGCCACCCTCTCCGAGACGCCCGTCGAGATCCGCGACCTGGTGCGCCACGCGCTCCGCCACCGGCCCGACCACATCGTCGTCGGCGAGGTCCGGGGAGGCGAGGCCGCCGACCTTCTCCAGGCACTCAACACCGGCCACGGCGGCTCGCTCACGACCATCCACGCCAACAACGCGCGCTCCGCGCTGTCGCGGCTGGCCAGCTGCGCCATGCAGGCCGGAGACGCGCTGCCCTGGGAGGTCACCTGCCGGGGCGTCGTCGACGGCATCGCGCTCGTCCTTCACGTGGCCCGCCGCGACGGCCGGCGGTTCGTCGAGGACGCGCTCGACGTGTGCGGATACGACGCGCCCACCGGCCACTGGATCACCGCGCCGCCCGGAGCGGAGCCCGGGACGCAACCCGAGAGAACAACCCACACCCACCCACCGAAGGAGGTGAACCCATGAGCTGGAACGGCGGCACCATCCCCATCAACACGTTCGAGGACTTCGACCGCGAGCTCGCCCGCGACGGCGGCGAGACGCTCGAAGTCGCGGCCTACCTGGCCGAGGAGTACGGCCTCTTCCCCGAGGATGTCGGGACCGAGGAAGAGATCGCGGACGCCATCGGCGACCCGCAGGGAGAGCTCTGGCCGGAGGAGGACGGGCGATGAACCACGACGAGTATCACCGCAAGTTCGCCGACGCGATCATCGAACAGATCAGGAAGGGCACCGCGCCCTGGCAGAAGCCGTGGGCGCCGGGCGAGCGCGTGCTGCCCATGAACGTGGACACCGACCGCTCCTACCGGGGCGGCAACAGCCTGCACCTGGCCGCCGTCCAGCAGGAACAGGGCTACGGCGACGTGCGCTGGGGCACCTACCGGCAGATCCAGGCCCGGGGCGGACAGGTCAGGAAGGGCGAGACTGGCACCCGCATCCTCTCCTTCCAGGATCATAAGCGGATCGCCGTCACCGACGAGCGCGGCAAGCCCGTCAGAAACAGTGAGGGCAACCGCGTCTACCGGTTCGAGAAGCTCAACGCGCCGTTCGTCCGCCAGTACACCGTCTTCAACGCCGAGCAGGCCGACGGGCTGCCCGAGCGGTCCGACCGGCGGCCCGAGCCGCTCTGGAAGGTCCACCAGGCGGCCGAGAAGGTCATGGAGGACGGAGGGGTGCCGGTCCGCCACGTCCAAGGCGACCGCGCGTACTACCACATGAAGCGCGACGAGATCGTGCTGCCCGAGCGCGGCCAGTTCCCCTCCGCCAACCACTACTACCAGACCGCGCTCCACGAGCTGGGCCACAGCACCGGACACCCGGAGCGGATGGAGCGCGAGACGCTCATCGAAGGGATCAAGAAGGGGTTCGGGTCGCCCGACTACGCCCGCGAGGAGCTCCGGGCCGAGATCAGCGCGATGATGACCGGCGAGCGCGTCGGCGTCGGGCACGACCCGAGCCGCGGCGCCGCCTACGTCGAGGGCTGGGTCCAGGCGCTCGAGGAGGACCCGCGCGAGATCCGGCGCGCCGCCGCCGACGCGCAGAAGATCTCCGACTTCGTGCTCGCCAGGCACATCGAGCGCGAGACCGCGCGCGAGGCCGAGCCCATCGCCGCCACCCGCGCGCCCGAACCCCATGGGTTCCAGCGCATCGTCGTGCCCGTGCCGAAGATCCCGGTTCCCGCACGCGGCGCCGGGCCAAGCCGCTGAGCACATGAGCAGAACGAAGGAGACATCCGGCCACCGGGCCGGACCGGACCCGCGCCCCGCCGCGCCACACAGCCGCAAGCGCCACCGCATGCGGGACGGCCACCGCCGAGACTACGCCGCGGGCCGGGAGCGCGGGTCCATCTCCTTCACCGAACGCTGCCAGGTGGCGCTCGCCGACATCGGCATCTGCGGGTCGGTGTCCTACCGCGACCTCGCCGAGGCCCGCTTCGGAGGCCACCCCTACACCACCCGCCGGGCCGTTAACGCCTGGATCCGAGAAGGGCTCGTGGCCGAGACCACGGGGACCGGACCCGGTGGCAACCCGTTCAAGGTCCTCACCCTCACGCCACGGGGCGTCGCCGAGGCCCGCAAGCTGGCCGCCGAGCGCGGGCTGGATCCCGGACAGCGGATCGAGACCGCCCGGCCCTACACCACCCAGATCGCCCACGACACCACCGTCTACCGCGCCTGCGCAAAGGAGCGCGAGCGGCTGCGCAGGCGAGGCGCGACCGTCCGGCGGATCCGCCTCGACAACGAACTCAAGCGTGCCGTCGCGCGCGGCAGCGAGTCTGCGCGCAGAACGGACGGCAAACAGGCCGCCGACGCCGAACGGCACCGCATCGCCAGGGAGCTCGGACTGCCCCTCGACGACGAGGGACATGTGCTGTACCCGGACGCCCAGATCGAGTACGAGGACGCCGACGGCCGCACCGGGCGCGTCAACATCGAGGCCGTGTCCGGCAACTACCGCGAACCCGCCGTCCGGGCCAAGGCCGCCGCCGGGTTCGCCATGCACGCCAACGGACCGGCGGCCGCGGCGCTCCTGCGCAAGCTGGGCCTCGGCGACGACCGGGGCTCCTGGCTCCGGGGACCCGCCGACCGGGACCCCGCCGCCGTCGAACTCTGACCCCACGCGGAGGCTCCAACCATGCAGCCCTGGAAGATCAGCGCGGGACTCACCGCCGCCATCGCCGGATCCACCTTCCTCGTCGCCGGGTCCCGGCTCGGATACCTCAGCCCGTTCTGGCCGGTCGTGCTCGCCGATCACGGGCTCTCGCTCACTGCGAACTTCGCACTCGCGCTCGGCACGCTCGCGGCCGCCATCTACGCCGCCGGACGCGCCACCGGGCTCGCCGACCTGGGCCGCCGCGTCGATCTCGCCGAACGCTCCGTCCGGCGCGGCGAGGGCGATCCGGACCTGAGCGACGCGCTCCGCAGGGACGCCGAAGGGGACTGGGAGTGAAGCGCCGACGCCCCCGCATCACCGAGTCCCCGTCCGTCGAGGCGCTGCCCGCCGCATGGCGAAGGCAGGCCAAGGCGCTCCGCCGGTACGGGAGCGAGCCACCGGCCGTCGCACTCGAACGGTGCGCCAACGAACTCGAAACCACGCTCGTCGAGAGGGACGAGACCACCCTCTCCCTGGTCGAGGCCGCCCGCGAGAGCGGATACTCCGCCGACCACCTCGGCCGACTCGTCCGCGACGGCAGGATCCCCAACGCCGGCCGGCCCGGCGCGCCCAGGATCGCGCGCGTCCATCTGCCCCGGAAGGCATCGGCACCGCCAGAGCCGAGACAGTCTTTTCCAATACGGAGATGAGCCTGAACCGGGGGAGGTGCGAGAAGGTGAGGCCGGAGCCCGGAGCAGGTGGCAGTTGATGGAGTTTGATTATCTCCTTGGACGTGGGAGAGAGGCAACCGGCGAGCCGGAGGA
>JAJDVW010000081.1 GCA_022825925.1 Pseudomonadales bacterium
CGAAGGGCCCGGGGGATTCCAGGCGATCGCAGAGGAGCGTATGGCGAGACGGCACACGAGTCGCGGCGGCGGGACGACCAAGCCGGTCGCGTCAGAGTCGGCAGGTGGGCTCAGCGTCTACCGCGAAGCGGTTTAGTCCAAAGGGGGTTATGGGATAGGCTCGGGCGCCAGGGATTCGAGGAGGATGGAACCGCGGCCGCGGGACCGGGAATCGAGGACAGCGCCAGCAACCGCGGCGCGGAGCTCTGTCGGGTGCGCCGCCCGGATCAGGGCTCCGGCAACCGGAGGACGGTCGCCCCCTCCTCATCCAGAATGCGGATGGCCGGGTCTTCATCCCTGGGCGCTTCGATGACGATGCGTGGACGCCCCTCGCCGTCGCGCAGCGTAAGGGTGGCTTCGCCGGCGGAAGTCGACCCCAGGAAAGCCCGGGGCGTCCCGCCGAACAGCTCCCGCAATCGAGCCTCCCGGCCGGCTTCCGGAAGCGCCCCCATCGCGACCTGCAGCTGCTCTCTCGATGCGCCGACGGAAAGGCCCAGCTGGGCGAAGGCCTCGGAAATCGAGTGAACCGGCCGATCGCTCACTCTGAGTCCCGACTCCGATCCGTTGGGAGACTGATAGTGCATGAGGACCACGGTCTGATCCTGCTCGTGGGCATCCAGTGAGAAGTGACGGGTCGCCCGATATCCGCCGGGCGTCTCCCTGACTCCGAACAACATGCCGCCGACCTCGTCACCCTTGCCGTCGAAGAGGATGATGGAGGGGATTCCCAGTCGTTCCTCTTCTTGTCCCTCCATGAGCACCTCCCCGTTGATGGTGGCGGCCGTGGGCCGCTGAGAATTGGCGAGCACGATCGCCAGCGAGCCGTCTGGCTCGACGATCTCCAGTCGTTCAGCCGTCAGCACGGCCGGCGCCGACGCCGTGGCGATCCAGGCCACGGCGGCCGACAACGCAAGCGTGAGGATCGCAATCGCACTCCACAGCAACGTCAACTGGCGCTGAAACCGGCGCATGCCGCTCCCTCCCGACTGGTCTTGAGACTCCATGCTGCCTCCTGGCTCACTCGACGCGCAGGGTCAGCATCGGGTCCACCTGCGCCGCGCGCCGGGCCGGGACGACGGTGGCGGCGACGCTGACCGCGCCGAGGACGAGCACGACGCCGACGACGGTCCACGGATCGAGCGGCTGCGCCTCGGTCAAGCTCCGCACCACCTCGGTAACGAGCACCGCGGCGCCGACTCCCACCGCGGCCCCGAGAGCGGCGAGGACGACGCCCTGCCGCGCGAAGCGCGCCGTCACCTGCTGCGCCGAGGCGCCCAGGGCGAGGCGGATGCCGATCTCCTTCGTGCGCTGAGCCACAGCGTAGGCGACGAGCCCGTAGAGGCCCGCGGCGGCCAGGGTCAGGGCGGCGGCGGCGAACAGCCCGAGCACGAACGTGCGGAAACGGGTGGGGGCTATGGCACCGTCGACCACCTCGTCCATCGACCCGAACCCGGTGATCGACAGCAGCGGGTCGGCTTCCCGGACTATCCGCTCGAGGGACGTGACGATGCCGGTCGCGTCCTCGCGCGTCCGTAGCGCCCACTTCACCGGGGTGAACTCGTGGGTCAGCTCCAGTAGTTCGTCTGGCACCTGTTCCACCGGCACGAACAGCGTCGGCAGGGTCACGGTGACGCCACGCGTGCGCACGTCGCCGAGCACGCCGACGATCTCGCGCACGTGGTCGTCGAAGCCCATGACCGTCGTTTGCAGTCGCGTCCCGATCACCGTCCGGCCGTCGCCGAGACGCCGGACGTACTCCTCGTTGACCAGCGCCACGGGAGGCGCGCCGGCGCGGTGGTCCGCTTCGCCGAACGCCCGGCCGGCCACGAGCGGGATGCGCAGGACCTGCAGGTAGTCTCCCGTCACGTAGCGCCAGTCGACGGTCCCCGCGATCCGGCCGCCCGGCGCCTCGCGCAACGGGATACGCAGACCGCGTTCGACCGGCAGGTTGCTGGCGACCGTGGCGGCCTCGACACCGGGCACCAGCGCCAGCTCGTCCAGCGTCCGTCGATAGAGCGCCGACACGGCGACCCCTGACCCGTAGTCGGGGCCCTGCAGCGAGGCGCGGGCGGTGAGCACGCTGGCGGGCTCGAAGCCGAGTTCCGAGGAGTTCAGCGCGACGAACGTTCGCAGGAACACACCCACCATGGCCAGCAGCACCGTGCACACGGCGACCTGGGCGACCACGAGCGAACGGCGCAGCCACGGCCCGCGCATCGCGGTCACGCCGCGCGCGGGACCGCCCTGCAGCGCGTCCGCGGGCCTGCCGCGGGCAGCGAGCAGACCAGGCAGAAGACCCAAGCCGATCGTGAGCGCGATCCCGAGCGTGCCGAGCAGCACCGGCGTATCGACGGCGATGCCCCAGACCGCGAGCTGCGGCTGGGCGGCGGCGAGTCCACGCACACCCCCGGCGCCGGCAAGGACGCCCACCACGCCGCCGGCTATCGACAACAGGGCGTTCTCGGTCAGGAGCTGTCTGAGCAGGCGGCCTCGACCTGCGCCGAGCGCGGACCGGATGGCCAGCTCTCGACGGCGCCCCAAGGCGCGCGTCAGTTGCAGGCACGCCGTGTTGGCGCAGACGACGAGCAGCATGGCGCCCACGGTTGTCGTCAGCAGCCAGACCACGTCCTTGCTGGAGTCGGCCAGCACGTCCCGATACGGTTGCACGCCCGGCCGCGGTCCGTCGGGCGGCGCCCCGACGGGTAGTTCGACAAGCATCGGGAGCTGGTCGCGCAGACTCACGGCCAGCGCCTGGAGCTCGGCCTCCGCCTGCGCGGCGGTCCAACCTGGTGAGAGCCGGCCGATCAGCCGGTAGTTCTGGTCCATGCCGCTCGGGTCGGGGCGGAACGGCGTCCACGCGTCGGCCCCCTCGTACGACCGGAAGTCGGCCGGCATGACTCCGATGACAGTGTGCGGCCGGCCGCCCAGCCGCACCGCCTGCCCGACGATGTTCGGGTCGCCCTCGAAGTGGCCGGCCCAGACGGCGTGACTCAGCACGACCGTCGATGGATCGGTCTCGTCCTCGCGCCGGAAGGCCCGTCCGAGCTGCGGATCGATGCCGAAGACCCCGAAGTAGCCCGCGGTCACCGTGAGGCTCCGGACGTACGTCGAGCCGTGGTCGCTAGCGAGGTTGACCCCGGGGGTCTCGCGGATGCCCGCCAGCGCCGAAAAAGCCCGGCTGTGGTCGCGCGTGAGCGCCACGGTCGCCTGCAAGTGGAAGGTCGCCGGGCTGGGCCCGTCGCCGTACACGACCACGTTGAAGATGCGATCCGGTTCAGGGAAGGGCAAGGGACGAACGAACACGGCGTTGACCACGCTGACCATCACCGTCGCGGCGCCGAGGCCGAGACCGAGGACCACGACCGCACCGATCGTGAAACCGCGGTCCTTTGCCAACGTGCGCGCGCCGATCCGCAGGTCCTGCCACAGATCCGCCACGAGTTGCCGCCAGCGCCGCTGCCGCTCCCAGCCCCGGTCAATGTCGACGCACGCGGTCCTGACCCGCGCATAGTCGCCGAAGCGGCGCTCCGCCTCGGCCCGGGCCTCGACCGGGTCGCGGCCTTGCCGCACGAGCTGCTCGGTCAGCTCGTGCACGTGATAGTCGAGCTCCGCGTCGACGTCCGCGCGCACGTCCGACCCCCAGAACCGGACGTACCGCCGCCACATCGGTGTCCGCGCCATCGCCCCACCCTTCTTACGCGGCCTGGGCGGTCTGGAGCACCCGGCCGACGGCCGCCGCGAACGCCGTCCACCCCTCGGTTTCGCTCCTGAGCCGGGCGCGGCCGCGGGCGGTCAGGTGGTAGAGCTTCACCTGCCGCTTGTTCTCCGAGATCCCCCACTCAGCCTCGAGCCAGCCGCGTCGCTCCATGCGGTGCAGCGCGGGGTAGAGCGAGCCTTCCTCGAGCTGCAGCTCGTCGTCGGACGTCGCCTCGAGCCACCGGGCGATGCCGAACCCATGGCGCGCGCCGCAGCTGAGGGCAGTCAGGATCAGGAGCTCGACCGTGCCGCGCAGCATGTCTGGATTCCGATTGGGCTTCACTCGGCCACTCCTCGCCATAGACAGTCTATGGCAAGGAGCGTATCACGGCTCGCGTTTGGGATGACCCGGCTCCCAGGGGTCGCTGCTGCCGCGGGAGGTTGCCCGTGTGCCTCCCGGCCCGACCCGCGGCGGCGGCGAGTCCGATCCTGTTGCCCTTGAGGCCTCAAGATGAGCGCGCGCTCCGGCTACTCGGCGCGGAGAGTGTCCATCGGGTCGATCCGGGTCGCCCGGCGCGCGGGCAGCCAGCACGCCACCAGCGCGACGGCGGCCAGCGAGAGGGTCGCCCCGACGAAGGTCAGGTGGTCGTGCGGGGTGACGCCGAACAGGAAGCTCTCGAGAAGGCGGCTCGCGGCGGCGGCGGCGAGCAGGCCGGCGGCGGCGGCGGCGAGGGCGGCGCCCTGCCCGACGACGAGGGCGAGGATGTCGCGGGCCTGCGCCCCCAGGGCCATCCGGACGCCGAGCTCGCGACGGCGCTGGGCGACCGTGTAGCTGAGCAGGCCGTAGAGGCCGGACGCGGTGAGGAACAGGGCGAGGGCCGCGAAGAAGCCGGCGAAGACGGCATAGAAGCGCGGTTCCGCGAACCATCTGGCCGACAGCCGCGCATCCATCGTCATCACGTCCTCGATCGATGCGCGGGGGTGCGCGGCCGCCACGGCCTCGCGGAGAAGCGGGACGACCGCGGATGGGTCGCCGGTGGTCCGGACGGAGACGAACGGACTGGACGTGAAGACCGGCGCGGTCTCCATCTGGAGCACTGGCAGGTACGCTTCGGCCGAGGACTCGGTGGCCAGCAGGCCCGTGTACCGGATGTCCGCGACTACGCCGATCACCTCCAGCGGCTCGTCGCCGTCGTCATCGCCGAGCAGCACCCGCTGCCCGACGGCGGGCGCGCCGCCGAAGACCTCGCGCGCGAAGGTCTCGTTGACCACGACGACCCGCGGGCCGCCCGCCCCATCGAGACGGGTGAACGGCCGTCCGCTGCGGAGACGCAGCCGCATCACGTCGAAGTAGCCGGGGTTGACGACCTGAATCCACGCCACCAACGACTCGTTCGGGTCGCTCGGCATCGGCTGGTCTGCGGCCCGCGCTTGCGTGCCCATGAAGCCGCCCATGAGCAGCAGCCAGGACGACAAGCCGACCACCTCCACGCCGGGGAGACGCGCCATCTCGTTCATCTCTTCGAGCAACGCCCGGGAGAAGCGTTGGGCGGCCGCACGCGCTTCGCGGACCTTCCGGACCGCCGCGACCCCCGGCGCCGGGAGGACCGCGTCGTGCCGCTCTCGCCGTAGACCGCGACGGCGAAGACTGCTGGAGGGCGTTGAACGGGCGACGGCCATGAGCCGCGGCGCCGCGCAGCCAAGGGTGGCATCCGGCCTCCCCCCGCCGATTCGTGGGTCGCGGCCAGGGCCGTCGGCGTCGAGGTGAGCTCCGACAAGATGGGCCGACTCGTGCCCCGGCCAGCACTCCCCCGTCGACCCGGACCCGCCGGCTGGCCGTAGCACATCGTCGAAAGGTCCAGAGCATGGCGTTTGACACTGTTTTGAATCTCTGTGTAATATTATTTCGATAGTGTTAAGAGCCCATCATGATTGTCACAGTCGGCAACACGAAGGGCGGCGTGGGGAAGACCACCGTCGCGCTGAATCTCGCAATCGCCCGAGCAATGGCGGGTCGGGATATCTGGTTCGTTGACGGGGACCGACAGGGCACAGCCCAGGCGGCCATCGCGTTACGCGCCGAGGCGAAACAGCTACCCACAATCGCCTGCGCCACCTATCCGGATGGACCGACTCTCCGGAGCCAAGTACTCCACCAAGCCGGAAAATTCCAGGACGTCATCATCGACGCCGGTGGACGCGACTCGACCGCGTTGCGCGCAGCCCTGATTCTCTCTGACGTCCTCCTGGTGCCATTCCACCCGCGGAGCTACGACGTCTGGGCACTGGACGACATGGACGGCCTCGTCGAGGAGGCCTCCGCCGTTCGCGACGGCTTGCGAGTACAGGCCGTCCTGAACTGCGCCGATCCGGGGAACAGGTCGAGGGACAACACCGAGGCAGCAGCTGCCGTGGGCGAGTTGGAGCGATTCGAGTATCTGCCGACACCGCTGCGCCGCCGCAAGGCGTTCGCGAACGCGGCCGGCGCTGGCCTGTCCGTACTCGAGCTCAAGCCTGCGGACAAGAAGGCCATCACGGAGCTTCAAGCACTCATAAACATGGTGTTTTAATATTAAAATACACTCTATGTGAACTCGTTTGACAGTGCCATGACTATTACCAAGAAGCCGGCCAAGGTTGTCCGCACGGCAGCCGAGTTCATCGCGGGCGCACCCGATAGCGAGAACGTCCGACGAGGCGTACTCAAGGGCAAGAAGCGGCAGATCACGTTGACGATCATGCCGGAATTGCTCGAGAAGGTCGACGCGCTGGCCCGCAAGCTAGGGCAATCCAGAGCTGCAGTCATCAACATGGCGGTCTACCGGGTCGTTGAACACGGCCTGTCGATAGACGGCCTGGACAGGGGACCCGACCGCCGACTGAATGAGCACCTCCCGTGAACTCCTACCGGCTGCCCCGTGAACGTCGGCGCATCTCGTGGCCAGACCTTGAGCGCGTGCTCCAGGCCCTTCCGGGCTGGCGCAGGGAAGGCCGCGAACTGCATGGCCCATGCCCGCTGTGTGGTGGCCGGCGACGTTGTTGGGCGCGGCCAGGCGATTCAACCGACATCCTGTTCCAGTGCCGCAAGTGTGACGCGTCGTTCGACGATCTGCTGACCGCGGTCGGTCTGCGTCACCGCGGGGACGGCGCGGCACCTCAACCGAAGACGTTCAGATCGCGAACTGCTCAATCCCAAGCTCCAGATCATCTGGTTGGGCTATGGGCACTCGGCGAACCAACAGACGGAAGCCCCGGCGCACGCTACCTCACGCGCCGCACCGGGTGCACGGTGACACCGCCTTCGATCCGATGGTGCCGCGCAGCCAAGTGGCCGAAGCGCAAGCGCATACGTCCGCTGCCAACCGACGCCGCCGGGGCACTGCTGTACCGCTTCACGTCCCCATCAGACCGAGCCGGTACCGTCGCGGCGCTGCAGGTCGAGGCGGTCAACCGTGCCGGGTCACGTTCTGTACCGTTCGACCCAGCACCCAACGAGGACGAACCTCGTAAACGACCGAACGTGGGCGGATCGCTGATGACCGGCCGAGCACTGCTCGTGCTCCACGGCGATCGTAGCGGCCGGACACACGTAGTCGAGGGACCAATTGACGCGCTGGCCGTGGTCCAGCTGCTCGGGATCGAGGCTCTTCGGGGCGCGGGCGACACCGTGATCGGCGCACCCGGAACCTCGGGATTCTCGGTGGAAGCGGTGAGCAGCTACCCAGGGCCGGTCACGTTGTGGACGGACGGAGACGAGGGGGGGTACCTCGCGACTATTCGGCTCGCTCGGGCGCTTCGGCGTCTCGGACGCGAGGTTGAACTGCGAGCAGCGCCTCAAGGCCAGGACTGGGCCGACGTGGCCCGTGATCTCGCGGAAGAGCGGGAAGAACGGGAGGCGATACGGTGCGACTGAGTGACGGCGCGATGGCGGAACTGACCGAGCTGACCCCAGAGGAGCGGGCATCGGTCATGCGCGCACTCGAAGCCGGCGATCGAGACGCCGACGCAGCCGGGGCGCCCGCACCCGACTTGCCCGTTGCACGACCGATCACGCACTGGCGGAGCAGTCCAGCACCTACGGCCGTTCTCTGGCGCGACATCGGCGAGGCTGCGCCCTCCGGAACCGCCGATGAAGCGAAGGACGCCATCTGCAGCGCCGGCGAGCCGTGCATTGTCGCAGCTCCCGGAGGAAGTGGAAAGAGCTACCTCACGCTGGCGCTCGCAGCCACGGCGGTGGGCGCGGCCAGCTCCGATGCAGCCTTCGGAACGGCGTGCGGACTGCGGGTTCGGCCCGGTCCTGTCGTCCTCTTGTCCTACGAGGACCGACCGAGGCGCACGTGGCATCGCTTCCGGCACGTCGCCAGCGCCGACAACTGCGACATCCCTGACGATGTACAGGCCAACGTGCACGTGATCGACCCGGCGGCACCGCTCTACGAGGCGGATCCGGAGATGCGCCTGGGCATCCGGCCAGCGATAGGTTGGGCGGCGCTCTGGACGGCCGTCGAGATGATCAAGCCCTCGCTGATCATCGTGGACCCCCTGTCGGCCGCGCTCGAAGGCGTGAGCGTCAACGAGGGCAGTGCCGTACGCAAGTTCATGGCTGCGGTCGCGGATGCATCAGACCGCTTCGACGTCGGCATCGTGTTCGTCGCCCACGACACGAAGGCCGCCCGAGCCGAGACGAGGCGAGGTGGCGATCCGGGAGCTGGCGCCGTGGCTGGCTCTGGCGTTTGGTTCGACGCGGCGCGAGCTGTGGTCTACCTGTTCACGAACGGCGCAACCAGCGAGCGACTACTTCAGGCACTGAAGGTGAACAACGGCCGGGCGGGCTGGGGCAGGGCGCTCGACGCCATCGGTGGCAGCGACACCGGGCAGCCGTTCGCGGGATTCCGAGCGTACGGCGACGACTTGGTCCCGGGCACAGTCGCATCCATGCGCGGCGAATGGGAAACCGCGTCGCTTCGGGAAGTGGTCGAACGCGAGACCCGCGCGAAGGCCGAGGGACGGGCCGCCGCGAAGAAGGTGCAAAATGGGAACAGTGACCCGAATCCCTTCGAGTGAAGCCATCCTGCGTGGGCTCGCGGAGAAGCTGAACCCGCATGCGCCGGCACCCACCCTTGCCGATCTCGTCGCATGGGTTCCAAAATCACCAGCCGAGGTTTGGCAAGCGCTTGGTGTGCCGTTCACGCCACGAACCGCTGGAGATCCGGACCGCCTCGATCGGCTCGTCATCAGCCTGCACGAGTCGTACGTGAAGTGGTGCGAGAACAGCGGCCGGGACATGAAGGCCGAATGGCGAGAACACCCGGTCCTCGCGTTCGTCGCCGGATGGCAACAACGCGAGGTTGTCGTCAAGCCGGCCCGTGGGGCCGGCCTGCCGCGGTTCCAGCGCGTATCCGAGGCAGAAGCCCTGGCGCTTCCCGGCTTCGATGCTCCGATGCCCGGTCCCATTCGTGGTCAACAGGTGCTTCCCGGCTTCGACGTCACACCGGTGGGCGGGTGTCCTTCGTGGCTGTTGTCGCTCTACGACCAAGCAGGTGGCGAAACCGAACGACCTGGCCGGGGGGCCCCTCTAGATCTCCGCGTCTTCGTGGGCGCGTTGTTGTCGGTACCGGAGACCGCGCGCGACGGTCGCGACGTGCGGATTCCGATCACCGTTGGTGAATTGGCCGACTGGCTGTATCCCAACGGATGGGATCGGTCCAATCGCCGACGCGGTTGGGAGTCGTTCCGTCAGTCGTTGAGGAATCTCGATCGGCTACGGGTTCCAATCGAGGTCGGCGGTCACATGGTCGGAGTGCAGGTGGTCAACGCGTTCGTGATTCCGCGCTCGTGGGACCGGGGCCGGGCGTCCGTCGTACTCCGTGTAGCGATTCCCGCTTCTGCAGCGCGCGGAGCGCGGGTCAACTGGGACCAACTCCGCGTCTATGGCGCTGAGTCCGCACCGCTTTACCGCGCGTACCTCAGTGTATGCGCCGTGCTCGACTACAGCGCCCGAAACGGCCACGGCATCACCCGGCAGATCGGGGCGCCGAAGGTTGATCGGGAAGGGAGGGCACTACGCGGCAAGCGTGGGCGCATCATCCGGAGCACTAAAGAGACCATCCCGAATCCAGCGGCGAAGTTCGTCGGGAAGCTGACTGATGACGACGTGCGCCGTCTCGTCGGTCTGCACGCCCAACATCACGAAAACCGCAGGCGAGCGCGAGCAGCGCTTGAGCGGCTCGACGGCGATGGTGTGATCGATCTGCAAACGTACCGCGATGGCTGTGTCCAGATCTTCGCACCGTCGAATCGAGAGCGTGGTCAACAGGTGCGGGAGGCGTGAAACGCGGTCAACAGGTGCGGCTCGTGAAACGCGGTTAACCGGGTGCAGGGGGCGTGAAACGCGGTCAACAGGTGCGACGAAACGTGGTCAGCCGGTGCAACCGACCCCGAAACGTGGTCGGTAGGTGCCGGCGAAACGTGGTCAACAGGTGCGGCCAACCTCGAAAAACCGTGGTCAGCCGGTGCGGCGGCAAAAGCGTGGTCAACAGGTGCGTAAAACGCGGTCAGCCGGTGCGGAAAGCGTAGTCAACAGGTGCGTAAAACGCGGTCAACAGGTGCGGCGGAACACTGACTTGGACAGTGTTTTCAAGGTTTTTCGAACTCTGCCCGATCTTCCCGATCTCCCCGATCCTTCCCGGAAAGGGAGGAGGGAAGAGAGCCGGTGGCGGCGTGCTTTGCCGCTGACGCGGCACGCCGCCACCGGGTTCTTCTCCCACGCCACTCTCGTCCGCCGCGCACTCGCTCCTGAACCTCCCGTCCGCGTCGAGGACAGGCGGAAGGGGAGGAGAGTTCTGCCCCCCATGCTCAGGCTCGCTGGTCGGCGTTTCGAAGGACGCGATCCTCGCCAGCTACCTCGCCGAGCTGCACGAGCAGAGGAGAGCCCCGTCGAGCGCGTCGACGGCGGTAGCTGCGGCGACGCTTCCGGGTCCGTCTCGCCGGCGAGCGAAGCCCGGCCGGGGAAACGGACCGCCCGGGTGCTGGCCGGCTACCGGCGGACCGCCGTCGGCCGCGGCCGGGGCCCGTCTCGTCCGTTCGTGGCGGCGGACCTGGCCGGGTCCTCGCCACCTGCCACCAAGCTGCGGCGTCGAGTCCGGCAACGTCGCCCTGAAGCGCGGCCAGCTCGATGCGGTGGTCGTGGGCCTCCTGTTCATGGCTGAGATGCGGCGGAGCGAGGTGAGCGCCCCTCCGCTGGGCGACGTTCGCCGAGGCGGCCGCCAGCGACGGGGTGTTGGTGACGGTCCGCCGCGGCAAGACAAACCCGGCAGGCGGCGCGACGGCTCCGGACGACAGCTTCCTGCGACGTCTGTCCAGAGATAGTTGCCCCGCCGGGGGCGGATCGAATGGCATCCGATAATCCGGCGACCGTGTCGAGGCGGATGCGCTCAGGGGCGCGGCGCTGGTGTTCGAAGGAGGTCAACATGTTCCAGGCGCCAAGATCGGACGGGCATGCGCGGCGCACCATCGCCTGCGCTTGCATCCTGGCCTTCGCCTCCCTCTTGACGCAGTGTGCGCACCGACAGCTCTTGACGCCACCGGCTGTGCAGGCCGGCGTCTTCACGGACTGCGACGTCTGCCCGGAGATGGTGCCCCTGCCCGAGGGCGACGTGGCCCTCGGGCGGTACGAAGTGACACTGGAGGAGTACCGCGCCTTCGCGGCCGCGGTACCGGATGCCGCCGAGGCGCGTTGCGGACGCCTCCGCCGAAGCTGGCGAGACCCGGGGTATTCGCAGACCGGGCTGCATCCCGTGGCGTGCGTAAGCTGGAACGAAGCGCAGGCGTATTCGGAATGGCTGTCGCTGACTACGGGCCGCGAGTACCGTCTGCCAACGGAGGCGGAGTGGGACCGAGGCTCGGCCGGCAGCTCGGCCGGCTGCTTCGGGCGGGGCGGAACGTGCGTGGTCGGTTCATTCGAGCCGAGCGACACCGGCATCTTCGACATGGTGGGCAATCTCCGGGAGTGGACGGACACCTGCTGGAACGGAGACTGCGGTCGAAGGGTGACGCGCGGCGCCCACTGGAGGACCTGGGGTCAGCGGCAGCAGCGCTCGGAGACGCGGGCCTGGGCCGCCCCGACCATCGCGATTTCCGGACCGGCTTCCGGGTCGCCACGACTCTCCTGCCGAACTACGGAGGTTCCGTCGGGACATCCCGAAGGGGACGCGACGACCGATCGGACTCACCCCGAGGATCCAGACGAGAAGATCACCAGGAACCGCGGGCACACCATCGCACCTGAAGGCGGATGCGGAGCCCCACCGACCCGGCAGACCGGACCGGCACCATCGGCGTCGAGGCCTTCGACGCCGCCTACGGGGCCGGTTTCCAGGCGTCGGACGACTCGCCGCACGCCGTCGAGTGCGAGCTGGTCGAGGACGGCGGGGCGTTCGTGGCTCACCGGCCGTCTGACGCGGACCGCCCCCGTCGCATCGCCTTCGTCGACGGCATCCTGCGCACCGAGGCGCGGCTGACCCGCACCGGCCCCGACGGCGACGTGAGCATGGGCCTGGCGGGAAGCTGGGCGGCGGGGGCGGTGCTCGTCGATGGGGACGAGCCGGCCCGCTTCGACCAGGTGACGACGGGGCGTGCCGCCATCTTCACGGGTGGCCGGCCCGTCCGGCTGCCCGACCACCGCGCCGGCTGGCGCTGGGAGCCGTACGCGGTCGACGGGGCCGACGTCGAAGCGGCGCGTCAGCAGCTCCAGCGCCTGATGCGTGACGCCGAGGCGGACATCGCCGAGGCCCTCTCGAACGGCGGGTGGCTGACGGTGCTCGACGGTCCCCTGCACGGCATCCGGCACCGCCGCGGCCTGCCCGTCATCGGCTACGTG
>JAJDVW010000180.1 GCA_022825925.1 Pseudomonadales bacterium
CCAAACGCTCATGGGCCGCGTTCTGCGGCCCACCCCGAAGCATGAAATGAGTGCATTGGTCGCCCGCGGGATTTCGGGCAGACTAGGGTCATCCTTGACGGCGTCAGGTTTGGCGAGGCCACAAACCGGGGCAGCCCGCCGCCGCGGCGCCATCACCGCACACGGCGCGGTCGCATGCCGTACTCTACGGTGCCACAGAGTGACCGCAGTATTGCTGTGCCTCCAGGCCACCTCCCGTACACGAAATTTCACGGCAAAAGCCCCCGAGATTCTCCGACGCATCTTCAGGGGCATCCGAGAGAGCTACCCGTTCGCCCTCGACCCTGCAAACATGCATCTGTCGCCAAGCGAAACACCATCCGAAGCCCGCGTCCTGATCCGGATGTTCGGGGGCAACGCTTCGGTCGACCTCAAGGCCGCAAGACTGAAGAGCAGTCCGCCTTGGCCTCGACGCCTTGGTCGCCCCCTCAGCGCGACGACAGGGCGGCTCCAACCTGCCGGTGTTCTCCCGATCGTCGATCACGGCGCCCCGAGACGAGGCGCTCGTATCCGTCACCCTCGAGCCCGCAACTGGCGAAGTCATCATTGGATCAGGCACCCCCCAGCGAGCCTTGACCAACGGCCGATCCAGTAAAATGGCCCGTTCGCCCGAAGGAGACGCCATTTTGCACCTCGACGCCGAACGCTTCGACGTCCTCACGTTCGACTGCTACGGCACCCTCATCGACTGGCAGCGCGGCATCGTGGACTACCTGCAGCCCGTCCTGCTGCGACACGATTGCCACGTCATCGACGATTTCATACTGGAGTTCTTCGCCGAGACCGAGACGGTCGTGCAGGCGGAGGGCGGGCGGTACGAAGACGTCCTGCGCACGGTGCTGCGCCGTTTCGGCACACGGCTCGGCTTCGTCCCCACCGAGGAGGAGCTCGACGGCTTTCCGGCGAGCCTGCCGGCCTGGCCGCCGTTCCCGGACACGCTGGAGGCGCTCGGAGAACTGGCCCAGCGCTTCGAGCTGGCGGTGATCTCCAACACCGACGACGCCCTGTTCGCCCGCACCAACGAGACCCTGGGGGTCGACTTCGCACACGTCGTGACGGCCGAACGCAGCGGCGTCTACAAGCCTGACCCGAAGGCGTTCGAGGCCGCCCTCGACGTGATCGGCGTCAAGCCTCCCGGCGTGCTGCACGTCGCGCAGAGCCTCTACCACGACATCGCGCCCGCATCCGCGATGGGACTTGCGACGGTGTGGATCGACCGCAACCGCGGCGGCCCGGGCGCGGCGCCCGACGCGGACGTCGAGCCGACGTGGACCTTCCCCACGCTCGGCGACTTCGCGGAAGCCGTGCTGGCCTGACGGAGCCTGCCCCGTGGCCGCGTCCGTCACCATCGAGATCGCCAAGGAGTCCCATCACTTCTCCGCCGCGCATTTCACCGTCTTCTCCCCGACCGAGCGCGAGAACCTCCACGGCCACAACTTCCAGGTCGAGGCCACGTTCGACGGCGCCGTGGGCGAGGGCGGACTGTGCTTCGACTACAACGTGCCGAAGTCGAAGCTCGCGGAGCTCTGCGACGCCCTCGACGAGGTGCTCCTGCTGCCCGGCAAGAGCCCGCATCTCGCCATCCTGGAGGAAGACGGGACCACCGTGGTCGAGTTCGCCGGAGAGCGCCTCTCGCTGCCGCGCCGCGACGTGAAGACCCTGCCGCTGCGCAACGTCACGGTCGAGGAACTCGCCCGCTGGTTCCTCGAGGAGTTGCGCCGCGACGAGCGGATCGCGGCCCTTCCCGTGTCGGCGATGACGCTGCGCGTCTCCTCCGGCCCGGGGCAGTGGGCGCACGCCACCTGGACGGCCCCGGAGTGAACCTCCTGCTCGTCACCGGCGCGTCGGCCGGCATCGGCACGTCCGCCGCCGAGGCCTTCCTCGAAGCCGGTTACGCGGTGGTCAACCTCTCGCGGCGCCCGTGCCCGGTGGCGGGCGTGACGCACATCCGCTGCGACCTGTCCCGCCCCGCCTTCCTCGCGGATATCGCCGAAGGGCTCGCGCCGCCGCTCGCGGCCGCGGACCGGATCGCCCTCGTGCACAACGCATCGCGGCTCGTCAACGACACGGCGCTCGCCACGCCGAGCGATGCCCTGCGCGCGATACTGGAAACCAACGTGGTGGCGGCCAACACGCTGAACGGCCACGTGCTGCCCCACATGGGCGCAGGGTCCTGCATCCTGTACGTCGGCTCCACCCTCTCCGAGAAGGCGGTGCCGGGGAGCTTCAGCTACGTGGTGTCGAAGCACGCCATCGTCGGGATGATGCGGGCCACCTGTCAGGACCTCGCGGGGACCGGCATCCACACGGCCTGTGTCTGCCCGGGCTTCACCGACACCGAGATGCTGCGCGAGCACGTGCCCGACGACGCGATGGCGTCCGTCTCGGCCATGTCGGCCTTCGGACGGCTCATCGAGCCGGCCGAGATCGCGGCCGCGCTGCTGTTCGCGGCCGAGAACCCGGTCCTGAACGGCGCGGTCCTGCATGCCAACCTCGGACAGGTGGAACGGTGAGCGAGACCGCCCGCGCGGTACCCGGCATCCCCAGGGACACCGACCTCGCCGAGCGGCGCGAGCGTGTCTTCATCGTCCTCGCGGGCTTCTTCCTCTGCGCGATGACCCTGCTCAACGTGATCGGCATCACGCGGTTCGTAGAACTCGGCCCGATGACCCTCGCCGTCGGCGTCCTCCCCTACCCCCTGACCTTCCTGTGCACGGACCTCATCAGCGAACTCTACGGCCGGCGCCGCGCCAACTTCCTCGTCGGCGTCGGCTTCGTCCTCAATTTCTTCATCCTCGGCTGCCTCTGGCTCGGCAGCGCGATCCCCGCGGCCGACGCGCAGCCGCCCTGGCAGGTCCTCGAGCTCGCGGAGGAGGTCGCCATGCCCAACGGCGACGTGATCTCCGGCAGCGTCGAGCTCTTCGAACTGATCTTCGCGTGCACGTCGGGGGCGGTGTTCGCCTCGATGCTCGCCTACATCGCCGCGCAGTTCTGCGACGTGCAGATGTTCCACTTCCTGAAGCGGCTGACGCGCGGCCGGCACCTCTGGGTCCGCAACTGCTTCTCGACGCTGACCAGCCAGCTCGTGGACTCGATCACGGTCATCTCCGTGACCTTCGGCGCCGCGTTCCTGGCCGGCGACTTCACCGTCGCCACCATCCTCGTCCTGATCGGCAGCAACTACGTCTTCAAGGTGTTCGTGGCCGTGGCGGACACCGCGCCCTTCTACGCGGGCACGCACTACCTGAAGCGCTACCTCCAGGTGGACAACCTCGCGACCTATTGATCGCGCGCGGGGGACGGGCTGGTCCCGTCCGGGGTCGAACTCATGCAGGAAACGGGACCGGGCTCACCCTGTCCGGAGATCGCGCAGGGCGCACGGGCCCTGCCCGTCCCGCCGCGGGTCAGGCGGAGCGCTTCAGCAACCGTTGCTGCTGCCGTTTCCAGTCGCGGTCCTTGACGGTCGCGCGCTTGTCGCGTTGCCGCTTGCCGCGGGCCAGGGCGATCTCGCACTTGACGCGGCGGTGCTTCCAGTAGAGCGCGGTGGCGATGCAGGCGTAGCCCTTCTGCTGCACGTGCTCGGCAAGGCGCGCGATCTCCTTGGCGTGCAGGAGCAGCTTGCGGGAACGGACCGGGTCCGCGGTCACGTGGGTGGAGGCGCTCGCGAGCGGCGTGACGTGGGCACCCTCGAGCCATGCCTCGCCGTCCCGCACGAGCACGTAGCTGTCCCGCAACTGCACGGCGCCGGCGCGGATGCTCTTGAGTTCCCAGCCCAGCAGCGCGAGGCCGGCCTCGAACGTCTCCTCGAGCGCGAACTCGAACCGCGCGCGACGGTTGAGGGCGATCGTGGGTCGGTCCCCTTTCGCGGGTCTGGCCATGCCTCAATTATAATCGGCCGCCTCTTTCTCGTGGCCCGGGAGGCCCGGGGGGTCGGGCGCGCCATGGCGGAACGGGACGTTTCCAGGCACGGGATGTGGTCGAGCCGGTGGCTCTTCATCCTGGCGGCGGCGGGGTCGGCGGTGGGCCTCGGCAACATCTGGCGCTTCCCCTACATCACGGGGGAGAACGGCGGCGGCGCCTTCGTCCTCGTCTACCTGATCTGCATCGCCGCGATCGGCGTGCCGGTCATGATGGCCGAGGTCCTGCTCGGACGGGCGGGCCGGCAAAGCCCGATCAACACGATGCGCGCCATGGCCCGCGCGAGCGGCGCGCCGCGCGCGTGGTCGCTCATCGGCTGGGTCGGCGTGCTGGCGGGCTTCCTGATCCTCTCCTACTACTCCGTCGTCGCCGGCTGGGCGGTGCACTACGTCTTCCGCATGGGCGGCGGCGCGTTCGAGGGCGCGGACGGGGCTTTCGCGAGCCGGGCGTTCGCGGACTTCCTGGCCGACCCATGGCGGGTCCTCGGCTTCCACACGCTGTTCATGGCGATCACCGTCTTCATCGTCGCGCGCGGGGTCTCCGCGGGCCTCGAACGCGCGATTCGGGTGTTCATGCCGCTGCTCTTCGTCCTGCTCGCGGTGCTGCTGGGCTACGGCGTGGCTTCGGGGGGCTTCGCGGCGGGCTTCGAGTTCATGTTCCGGATGGACTGGAGCGCGCTGACGGTCGACGGCGTGCTGGAAGCGCTCGGACACGCGTTCTTCACGCTGAGCGTCGGGATGGGGGCGATCATGGCCTACGGCGCGTACGTGCCGAGGCAGGCCTCCATCGCGAGCACGGTGACGACGATCGCCGTGCTCGACACCGCGGTCGCCCTCGCCGCGGGTCTCGCCATCTTTCCGATCGTCTTCGCGAACGGCCTGGAGCCGGGACAGGGGCCGGGCCTCCTGTTCGTGACGGTGCCGATCGCGTTCGGGCAGTTACCCCTCGGCGCCGTGTTCGGGACGGCGTTCTTCGTCCTGGTGTCGTTCGCCGCCATCACGTCGGCCATCTCGCTGACGGAGCCGGCGCTCGCCTTCACGGTGGAGGAGTACAACGCGAAGCGGTCGCGGGTGGCGGTGTCGCTGGGCGTCCTCTGCTGGCTGCTCGGGGTCGGTACGGTGTTGTCCTTCAACGTCTGGGCGGACGTCCACGTGGTCGGCGAACTGACGGTCTTCGACTTCCTGGACTACGTGACGCAGAAGGTCATGCTGCCGCTCGGCGGACTCTTCATCGCCGTGTTCGTGGGCTGGGTGCTGCCGAAGACCATCGTCGGGTCGCAGCTCGGACTGCGGGAAGGCGCGGCGACGCTCCTGTGGTCCGTGCTGATCCGGGTGCTGGCGCCCCTGGGCGTGCTGGCGGTCTTCCTCTACGCGATCCTCTACGGCTGACGGTGCGCCGTCTGGAGCGGAGCGCGCTGCTGCCCTACGCGGCGGAGGACGTGTTCGCGCTCGTCAACGACGTCGAGCGCTACCCCGACTATCTCAAGTGGTGCCGCAAGGCGGAGGTCCTCGAGGCCAAGGACGGCGAGATCGTGGCGTCGCTCGCGCTGTCGGGGCGGGGCCTCCGGGAGACGCTCGTCACCCGCAACCGGCTCGACCCGGGGCGCCGCATCGTGCTGACGCTGGTCGAGGGGCCGTTCAGGCGTTTCGAGGGCGCCTGGACGTTCACGCCCGTCGGACACGGGTGCCGCATTCACCTGGTGCTGGAGTTCGAGCTGAAGAGCGGCATTCTGGCGCTGCTCGGGGCGCCCTTGCTGAACCGGGCCGCGGACGCCCTCGTCGACGCGTTCAGCCGGCGTGCGCGCAGCGTGCTCGACGCCGGGTCCTGACGGGCCGGGTCAGGGTTCTCCGCCGGCGGAGTCTTCTCCGGGGCTGGGCGAGGGCGCCAGGTCCCCGGTGATGCGGTCCAGTTCATCCCCGGAGAAATACAGGGACACGAGCAGCCGCGACTCGAACGACCCGGGGACGTCGATCGTGTAGACGTAGTCCCAGCGCGTGTCGTCGAAGGCGTTGCGCACGACCGGCTGGCCCATGACGAAGGCCACCTGCTCGCGGGTCATGCCCGGCTTCAACTGGTCCACCATCTCCTGGGTGATGACGTTGCCCTGCTGGACGGTCACCCGGTGGAGCCTGGGGAGGGCGCAGGAGGCGTTCAGCAGGGCGGCCAGACCCACGGACACGCTCCATGCCGCTACGGCCCGGTTTCGCACGTGGCCTCGACTCGCGGAGGAAAGGCCGGGCATCTTAGCCGGGGGCCCGCACGCCGTCGAGCAGGGTGCGCGCATAGGCGCGGGTCGCGGCCGTGATGCGCCGGCCGGCGAGCATGCGGGAGAGTTCCTCGATCCTCTCTTCGTCTTCCAGGGGGACGATCACCGTATCCTGGTCCGGCGTCTTGCGGACCAGCAGGTGCGCGTCGCCGAGGGCGGCCACCTGGGGCGCGTGGGTCACGCAGATGACCTGGGTGTGCCGGGCGAGCCGTCGCAGCATCCGCCCGAGAACGTCCGCGGTCGTGCCGCCGAGGCCGACGTCCGCCTCGTCGAGCACCAGGCACGGCAACGCGGAACGCTGTGCGGCGACCACCTCGATGGCCAGTGCGATGCGGGTCAGTTCGCCGCCGGAGGCGACGGCGGCGAGGGGTGCGGGCGGGTACTTCGGATTCGTGGTGACCCGGTACTCCACGGATTCGAGTCCGCGTTCGTTCTCGGCAGGGGTGAAGGCGGCCTCGAGAACGGCGCCCTCGAGACGCAGTTCGGCCAGCACCGCGCCGATGTCGGCGGCGAACTCCGCGGCTGCCGCCGTGCGCTTTGCGGACAGGCGGCCGGCCAGGTCGCGATAGGCGGCGGCCGCCGTCTCGATGGCTTCGGCGAGAGCGTCCACGCGCTCCCCGTCCGCCGCGAGCGCCGAGAGCTCCGCTTCGATGGCGGTGGCGTGGGCCGGCAGGTCGCCGGCCGGTACGCGGTGCTTGCGCGCGATGTCGTGGATCGCGTCGAGGCGGCTGTCCACCTCGGCAAGGGCGGCCGCATCCTCCGGCACGGCGTCGAAGTAGTCGCGCATCTCGCCCAGGGCTTCTTCGGCTTCGACCCGTGCGCCGCGCATGTGCTCGCGGCTCGCGGACAGCGCCGGATGGGAGTCGTCGATCGCGTCGAGGTCCGTGGACATCCGGGACAGGCGTGCGATGAGCGCGTCCTCGAGTTCGCTGGCGTGGGCGCCGACGGTGGAGCGGATCTCCCCCGCGGCGGCGAGGCGCCGGCGGCGCGTCTCGAGTTCCTCGACCTCGCCCTCCGCGAGCGCGAGATCCCGCAGTTCGGCCACCTGGTACTTCAGCAGGTCGAGGCGTTGCTCGGCGGCACGGGCGCGCTCGCGGGCGTCCTCGAGTTCCGCGCACCCGGCCCGCCACGCGCGGAAGGCCTCGCGGACGGACGCGGCCAGTTCCGCAGCCGCGGCGTAGTCGTCGAGGAGGGCGAGCTGTACGGTCCGGTCGAGCAGCGAACGGTGGGCGTGCTGTCCGTGCACCTCGACCAGCGGATTGCACAGCGACTGGAGCGCCGCGAGATTGACCGGCGTGCCGTTGATGAAGGCTCGCGAGCGGCCCTGCCCGGCGACCCTGCGCACGAGGCACTGGCCGGCGTCCGCCGGGTCCGCCAGCGCCTGGTCCTCGAGGTAGTCGCGCGCCGCGGGATGGGCGTCGAGGTCGAACTCGGCGGTGACCGCGCAAGCCGTCGCCCCGGGACGAATGGCGGTACTCGCGGCCCGTGCCCCGAGCACGAGCTCGAGCGCGTTCAGGAGGATCGACTTCCCGGCCCCGGACTCGCCGGTGATCACCGTCAGTCCGGGCGCGAACGCGAGGTCGAGCGCTTCGACCAGCGCGAAGTTCCTCACGGTGAGCTGTCTCAGCATGACGCCGCGTCGCTGCCCTCGGTCGGCGGGACTGGGCCGGAGCCGGGCCGCTTGGCTCCGGCTTTGGAGCGCTGCTAGCGCGACCTGACGGTCGCGTTCGGAGTTTCGCTGGCGCGAAACTCCTACGGCGCAAGCTCCTAGCGCGGCCAAACTCCTCGCTGGCGCTCGGTGCCTGGCCCCAGCCCCCACCTCCCTATGGGCTTGCGCCGTAGAACCCCATTGCCGTTCCATTCTACGGCGCAAGCCCATAGAGTATCCGAGGACAGGGGCGGCGCATATGGGCTCATGGGTCACCCGGGTCGCGTGTTGCCGCCGTCCGTCCGAGGTGAATGAAGGTGAGGTCGCCAACCAGACGCGAAACCGGCCGCCGGGCTCGCGAAACGCCCTTCAGCGAGCGGGCGCGGGTGCTGCTGAAGATGCTGGTCGAGCAGTACCTGCGCGACGGCGTGCCGGTGGCGTCGAAGCTGCTCGCGGCGAACGTGGACGTCAGTTCGGCCACGGTGCGCAACATCATGTCCGACCTCGAGGCGCAGGGACTCGTCACGGCCCCGCACACGTCGGCCGGCAAGATCCCCACCAACCAGGGGCTGCGTTTCTTCGTCGACAGCCTCATCTCCGTCGAGCCCCTGGACGCGGGCAGCGTGCGGCGGCTGCGCGCCGAACTGAATCCGGACCGTTCGCCGAACGAACTGGTGGCCGACGCGTCGCGTCTCCTGTCCCACGTGACGCACCTCGCGGGCCTGGTCACGCTGCCGAAGCCGGAGCAGGTCGCCCTGCGGCAGGTGGAGTTCCTGCCCCTGTCCGGCACGCGGGTGCTCGCCATCCTGGTGGTCAACGAGCGTGAAGTGCAGAACCGTGTCGTGCACACCGACCGCGAGTACTCGGAGGCCGAGCTGCATCGGGCCGCGAACTTCATCAACGAGCGTTTCGGGGGGCGGACCCTGTTCGAGATCCGCAACGAACTGCTCGACGAGATGCGCGCCGACAAGGAGCGCCTGAACGAACTGATGGAGACCGCCATCGACGTGGCGTCCAAGGCGTTCGCCGACGACGGGCGCGCGCCGTCGGGCTACGTGGTCAGCGGCGAATCCAATCTCGCGGACTCGTTCGCGGGCGCCGCCGCGCTCCGCGACCTGTTCGACGCGTTCGAGCGCAAGGAGGCGATCGTTCACCTGCTCGACCGCTGCCTCGAAACCGACGGCATCCAGCTCTTCATCGGCGACGAGTCCGGCTACGGGGTATTCGACGACTGCACCGTGGTCACCGCCCGGTACGAAGTGGACAGCGAGGTGGCGGGAGTGCTCGGGGTCATCGGTCCCACGCGCATGGCGTACGACAAGGTCATTCCCATCGTGGACGTCACCGCGCGGGCGCTCGGCGCGGCGATGACGGGAAGGCCGGTCGACCACGCGGACTGACTCGGCGGCGCCGACGCGGCGGCCGGGGTTGATTCCCGCGTGCAGTGACCATATCTACCCGCCTGACCCTTACCCGGAGCGAGGTCCAGCAGCCGCCGTGTCCGAAGACAGCACGCGAGAAGATCCGAACAGCGTCCCGGAGCAGGACTCCACGACCGCACCGGAAGCGGGCGAAGACGGCCAGGACAGCGAGGACAGCGAAGTCGGCGTAGAGGCCCTGCGGGAGTCGCTCGCCGCCCTGCAGGCGGAGGTCGAGGCCGCGAAGGACCAGGCCCTCCGGGCCCAGGCGGAGGCGGAGAACACCCGCCGCCGCGCGAGCCGGGAGACGGAGAACGCGCGCAAGTTCGCGCTCGAGCGCTTCGTCTCGGCCCTGCTGCCGGCCATCGACAGCTTCGAGCGGGCCGTCGAGGCCGCGGCGGCCGCCGACGCCGGGCGGTCCGTGGTCGAGGGGATCGAGCTGTCGCTCAAGCTGCTGCTCGACGCGCTCGAGGGCGCGGGCGTGCGGGTCGTCGATCCGGCCGGCGAACCCTTCGATCCGGCGTTCCACGAGGCCATGAGCATGGTGACGGAGCCGGACATGGAGCCGGGATCCGTCGCCCGCGTCATTCAGAAGGGCTATGTCCTGAACGAGCGCCTGGTGCGGGCGGCGATGGTGATGGTGGTGCAGGCCCCACCGGAGGAGGCCGCGACCGCCCCATCGGACCCCGAGGAGGGTTGAAACACCCCGCCGCGGGCCAATATTGATGAATACGGAGAACGGCGGCCGCAACGTCGGCCACTCGGAGACGGTTTGACATGACGAAAATCATCGGCATCGACCTCGGCACCACCAACTCGTGCGTGTCGGTCCTGGAGGGCAAGGACGTCAAGGTGATCGAGAACTCGGAGGGCGATCGCACGACGCCCTCGATCGTCGCCTACACGGACGACGGCGAGATCCTCGTCGGCCAGAGCGCCAAGCGCCAGGCGGTGACCAACCCGAAGCACACCCTGTTCGCGGTGAAGCGGCTCATCGGCCGCAACTTCGACGACCAGGTCGTGCAGCGCGACATGGGCATGGTGCCGTACGAGATCGTCAAGGCGTCGAACGGAGACGCCTGGATCGGCGCGAAGGGCGACCAGCTCGCGCCGCCGCAGATCTCCGCCGAGGTGCTCAAGAAGATGAAGAAGACCGCGGAGGACTACCTCGGCGGCGACGTCACGGACGCGGTCATCACCGTGCCGGCGTACTTCAACGATTCGCAGCGCCAGGCCACCAAGGACGCCGGACGCATCGCCGGCCTCGAGGTCAAGCGCATCATCAACGAGCCGACGGCGGCGGCCCTCGCCTACGGCATGGACAAGCGGCGCGGCGACGCGAAGATCGCCGTGTACGACCTCGGCGGCGGCACCTTCGACGTCTCGATCATCGAGATCGCGGACGTCGACGGAGAGCACCAGTTCGAGGTGCTCTCGACCAACGGCGACACCTTCCTCGGCGGGGAGGACTTCGACCTGCGGGTGATCGACTACCTGGCCGACGAGTTCAAGACCGGCAACGGGATCGACCTGCACAACGACCCGCTGGCCCTGCAGAGACTCAAGGAGGCGGCGGAAAAGGCGAAGATCGAGCTCTCGACGAGCCAGCAGACCGAAGTCAACCTGCCGTACATCACCGCGGACCAGACCGGGCCCAAGCACCTGGTCATCAAGCTCACCCGGGCGAAGCTCGAGGCGCTGGTGGAAGACCTGGTCGAACGGACCATCGGTCCGTGCCGCACGGCGATGGTCGATGCCGGCATCTCCGTCGGCGACATCGACGACGTCATCCTCGTCGGCGGGCAGACCCGCATGCCGCTGGTGCAGGAGAAGGTCAGGGACTTCTTCGGCCGCGACGCACGCCGGGACGTGAACCCGGACGAGGCGGTGGCGATGGGCGCCGCGATCCAGGCCGCGGTGCTGTCCGGCGACGTGAAGGACGTGCTGCTCCTCGACGTCACGCCGCTGTCGCTCGGCATCGAGACGCTGGGCGGCGTGATGAGCACGCTGATCGAGAAGAACACCACGATCCCGACGAAGAAGCAGCAGGTCTTCTCGACGGCGGAGGACCACCAGACCGCGGTCACCATCCACGTGCTGCAGGGCGAGCGCAAGCAGGCCGCGCAGAACAAGTCCCTCGGCCGGTTCGACCTGACGGACATCCCGCCGGCGCCCCGGGGCATGCCGCAGGTCGAGGTGAGCTTCGACATCGACGCGAACGGCATCCTGAACGTGTCGGCCAAGGACAAGGCCACCAACAAGGAGCAGTCGATCGTCATCAAGGCGTCGAGCGGCCTCTCGGAGGACGAGATCGAGACCATGGTCCGGGACGCCGAGGCGCACGAGGCCGAGGACCAGAAGTTCGAGGAACTCGTTGGGCTCCGCAACCAGGCCGACGGTCTGGTGCATGCCGCGCGGAAGATGGTCACCGAGGCCGGCGAGAAGGCGACGGACGAGGAGAAGGAGAAGATCGAGTCTGCGGCGAAGGCCCTCGAGGAGGCGATCAAGGGATCCGAGAAGGAGCCGATCGAGAGCGGCATCACGGCGCTCTCCGATGCCACCGGCACCCTCGCCCAGAAGATGTACGCGGAAGCGGGCCCCGAGGGCGCCGCGCCGGACATGGGCGACGGTGCGCCGGGCGGCGGCGCCTACTCGGGACCGGAGGCGGGACCCGAGGCGGGACCGAAGGACGATGCGGTCGACGCGGAGTTCGAAGAGGTCAAGGACGACGACAAGCGGTAGCGGGTCGCCCGCGGGATGAAGGCAGACGCGTGACCGGATACCCTAGCGCGGGCCTGCGCGACGGAGCCCGGCGCTGAGGCGCCCGGCCGGGGAACATGGCCAAACGCGACTACTACGAGGTGCTCGGCCTCGAGAAGAACGCCGCTTCCGACGACGTGAAGAAGGCGTATCGCCGCCTGGCGATGAAACACCACCCGGACCGCAATCCCGGGAACGCGGAAGCGGAAGAGAGTTTCAAGGAGGCGTCCGAGGCCTACGAGGTCCTGAGCGACGACGAGAAGCGCTCCGCCTATGACCGCTTCGGCCACGCCGGCCTCGAGGGCGCGGGCCTCGGCGGCTTCAACGGCGGCACGTTCAGCGACATCTTCAGCGACGTCTTCGGCGATATCGGCGACATCTTCGGCGGCGGGCGTCGCGGCGGGCGCCGCGGAGCGGACCTGCGCTACAACCTGAGCCTCGACCTCGAACAGGCCGTGCGGGGCGACACGGTGGAGATCCGCCCCGCCGTGCTTGCGACCTGCGACGTGTGCGACGGTTCGGGCGCGCGTCCCGGCACGAGTCCCTCCACTTGCCCGGACTGCGGCGGCGCCGGCCAGGTCCGGGTGTCCCAAGGCTTCTTCTCGCTGCGCCAGACCTGCCCGCGCTGCCGGGGAGCGGGGCAGGTGATCGCCGACCCGTGCCCCGCGTGCCACGGCGCCGGCCGGGTGGAGCGGCGCAAGACGCTGTCGGTGAAGGTGCCCGCCGGCGTGGACGACGGCGACCGCATCCGCCTGACGGGCGAAGGGGAAGCGGGGCCGGCCGGGGTCCCGCCGGGCGACCTCTACGTGGAGATGTCGATTCGCGAGCACCCGATCTTCCAGCGCGACGGCATGAACCTGTTCTGCGAAGTGCCGATCTCCTTCGTGCAGGCGGCGCTCGGCGGGGACCTCGAAGTGCCGACGCTCGACGGCCGGGTGCGGCTGACCGTACCCGCAGAGACCCAGACCAACCGGCTGTTTCGCCTGCGCGGCAAGGGCGCCCCCTCCGTGCGCCGCTCGGGCAGGGGGGACCTGCTGTGTCGCGTGGTGGTCGAGACGCCCGTGCGCCTGACCGACCGACAGAAGGAACTCCTCGAGGAGTTCGGCGCCACGCTCGACCATGGCGAGGGCGGCCACCACCATCCGAAGGGGACGTCCTGGTTCGAGTCGGTCAGGCACTTCTTCGACCGGCTGACCGGCTGACGCGGCGATGATCCGGGTCGCGGTCAACGGGGCGGACGGCCGCATGGGCAGGACGCTCGTCGAGGCGGCCGGCGCAGCGGACGGCCTGTCGCTGACGGCGGCGTTCGAGCATCCGGACTCCCCCGCGGTCGGCGAGACGGTGGACGGCGTGCGCATCGGCCCGGACGTCGCGGCCGGCGTCGGCGACTTCGACGTGCTGATCGATTTCACCGAGCCGGAAGCGACGCTGGCCGCGCTTGGTCCGTGCGCCGCGCACGGCAGGGGGCTCGTCATCGGCACCACGGGGTTCGACGCGGCGGGTCTCGAACGGATCCGGGCGGCGGCGGACAGCGTGCCCATCCTGATGGCCCCGAACATGAGCGTCGGCGTCAACGTCGCCTTCCGGCTCGTCGAGATGGCCGCGCGTGCGCTCGGAGACGACGTGGACGTGGAGGTCTACGAAGCACACCACCGGCACAAGATCGACGCGCCGTCGGGCACCGCCGTACGCATGGGCGAGATCCTGGCGGAGACCCTCGGGCGGGACCTCTCGACGGACGCCGTCTACGGCCGCGTCGGCATCACCGGGGCCCGGGACGCCCGCACGATCGGGTTCCACTCCGCGCGCGGCGGCGACATCGTCGGCGAGCACACGGTCGTATTCGCCGGCGCGGGGGAGCGCATCGAGATCACCCACCGCGCCCAGAGCCGCATGAACTTCGCCATGGGCGCGCTCCGGGCCGTGCGTTTCGTCGCGGGACGCGAGAGCGGGCTGTTCGGCATGGAGGACGTGCTTGAGGGGTGACCCCGGCCTGATCGTTTTCGGGCCTCGGTTTCGCGACCGTCCCGCAATCCTATGGCAGCCTGGTCCAGCAGGCAGGCCCCGAGGCTGCGGATGAGGGGTTCGAACTCGTCATGATCGGCGGCAAAGTCGGCGATCGCGACCCATGCGGCAAAACCCGAGATCGTAGGTAGTGTCAACGTTCGCCGTGTTCCTGTGTTCCTGTTCGCCGTGTTCCAGTGTTGCACTTGTCGAACGGCAGGTAGTGCCAGAGTGCCGCGGGCTGAACCTCGTCCGGTCAGCCCGCCGCGACCGCCTCCGTCTGCCGCACCTGCGTGCGCAGCATCATGCGCCGCGTCGCGGGATCGAACGCGGCGCGCCGGTGCATGACGCTCCGGTTGTCCCAGACGACGAGATCGCCGACATGCCACTGTTGCGTCCAGGTGTCGCCGGGCAGCGCGACATAGCTCCAGATCTCGTCCAGCAGGGCCTCGCTCGCCTCGAGCGGCAGTCCCTCGACGTAGGCGTCCTGGCGGCGTCCGAGGTATAGCGCGTCGCGCCCGGTCTCCGGGTGGCGCAGCACCAAGGGGTGATACGCACCGGGCGCATCCCGGGGGTCGTCGACGTCCCGGTGTCCGCGGCGCAGCTTGCCGATGCTGTCGTGGGCGGCATCGTGCTTCACCCGGAACCGTCGGGCCTGCTCGGCGAGTTCCGCCGGCAGCGCGGCGAGGGCTCCGAGCATGCTGCAATAATGAGTGTCGCCTTCGGCGGGCGGCACCTCGACCGCGTAAAGGATGCTCGCGGTGGGCGGGCGTTCGATGTAGGACATGTCGGTGTGCCACTTCGCCTCCGCCGCGCCAAGGCCGCCGATGGGGCGGCCGTTCTCGACGATGTTGGAGATCACCGTGATGTACGGATGCGGCATCTCCGCGAGTTCCTCGGGTGTGATCTTGCCGAACGGGGCGTACTCGAGGGGTCCGAACCGTCGGCTGAACGCTTGCAGGGTCCCGCGGTCGAGCTGCTGGCCGCGAAAGCGCAGCACGGCCCGGTCGAGCCACGTAGCGTGCAGGTCGGCGAACGTCCCGTCGTCCAGATCGGCGATGTCCACGTCGCGTACATCCGCTCCGAAGGAAGCGCTCCCGAACGGTACGATCCGCATGGCTAACCCTCCCGGAAACGTGGGCGCGCGCGCCAGAGTGCAACGGTCGGCACCACGAAGACTGCCGCTGCGATAGCTCCCATCCACGGACTGCCGCCGTACAGCAGGGTGAACACCCCCATCGCGATGGCCACCTGCGCGACGTAGATGGCGGCCCACGGCCACATCCAGGGGCGCATCTTCCAGAAGCCGTAGGCCCCGGCGGCGTAGATGGCCCAGTGCAGCGGCTCGGTCGCCTTGGCCGCCCATCCCTTGAGCATGAAGCCGAACCAGACTTCCTGATCCTCGGCAACCGGCTTGATGAAGAGATCGTAGGGCATGTAGATGAACGTCATGTACAGGCAGAAGTACCACATCAGGGTCATCCACCAGGGACGGCGGCCCCAGTCCCGGACGAAGGCTGCCCGCAGGCCCGGGCGCGGCGGTGGTTGACCGGATTCGGTTGCGTCCATTCGGTGTCCCGCGAAATGCCCGTGTGATCGCCGAAGTATAAACGTGACGGCGTGAACGCCCGCGGCCATGGGAGGCCCGCCGCTTCCATGCGTTCGATGGCGAGTACCGGCGCTCCTGGAACTAAGGGCGCGCGTCTCCCGGTTCGGCGTGGCCCGCCTGCCCCCGCCTGATGAGGTAGTCCCGGAGACTGGGGATCGGGCAGACGTACTCCCCGGTCCCTTCGGGATCGTGGAGGACACCCTGGTGGACCAGATGATCGAAGAAGGCGCCGGGGGCCATGCCGCCGGCCGGGCCGCCGGTCATCAGGCCTTCGAGGTGGCGGATCGCACGTTCCTCGTCCGCCGGCAGCGGCGTTTCTTCCAGAAATCGCGCCAGCAGCGTTCCGGCGCGTCTCATGTGCGGGCTGCGCCGTGCCTCGTAGCCGCGGGTTCGAAGCGCCGCCGCGTCGTTGCGGGTCCGCTCCCAGTCCGCGCGCTCCAGTTCGCCGTCCGCGCGGAGCAGTTCCCGCGCCAGGGCCGTCATGGCCGTCTTGACGTGTTGTGGCCACCGGTCGCTGATCGCCTCGATCGCTCGGCACCATCGCGCCCGCACCGGCTCGGGCCCCCGGACGCGGTACTCGCCAAGCATCATCCGCACCGCCTCGGCGGGCTCGCCTTCATGGAGCCGGTCCAGGCGGATGTCATACGTTGCCGCCCGCCGGGAGATTCCGCCGGCGGAGAGGACATCGCTCGAATCCGACAAGCCGGCGAGCACGGGCACCAACGGGAAGCCGGTGGCGCCCAGGTGCAGCGCTGCCAGCATGCGGACCTGGTCCGGCGTGGCGGTCTGCACCTCGTCGATCAACAGCATCGCCGCCGCCGCCCCGCCGCCGACGGAGAGCCCCCGGTCCAGGTCGCCGAGCGTGGTCGGGGGCGTCGAGGAAAGACCCCAGGAGAACTTCGCAAGGCCCAGGTTCGCGGTGACTCCGGAGGGGCGCAGCCCACCTGCAACCCGTCCGGCCGGCTTGGTCAGGGCGTCGGTCAGGGAGCGTACCAGCTCCGCCTCCGAACTCAGCCGCAGCAACGGAACCGAGAGCGCCGCGGTGGTCGGTGGGGGGTGCTTGAGGAGCTGGCCCAGGAGGGCCGTCTTGCCGGCGCCGGGCGCGCCGGAAATCAAGACGACGCCCAGCGGTGCGTCCCCAGACTTGACGCTCCGCGTCCACTTCTCCGCGGCCTTCCCGACCCGACCGGTCTCGGCCTCCCGCCCCACGAAGAACCGTCCGGAGTCTCGATCCGTCTCTTCGCTGAACTCCAACAGCCCGTCCAGCTCGGGGGCATCCGCCATGGTTTGGTCCAAGCTGACTGCGCCGCGGCATTCTGCCACACCGCCCCGGGGCGGAGCCGAGGTCCGGAGTCGGTCGGGTCAGCCATGCTCGGACGAAACGCACGGCCGGCCATGGGTGCGGCATCGTCTGCGGTGGTTATCATTTGGGGACGTACAAGTGCGAGGTGAACGCGATGGGCAAGTACCTGTTCGAGGCGAACTACACGCAGCAAGGCGCCGGCGGGCTGGCCCGGGAAGGGGGCGTGAGTCGGCGCGAGGCCCTCACCGCCACCGTCGCGGGGGTGGGCGGCAAGATGGAGGCGTTCTACTACGCCTTCGGTGATCCGGACGCCTACATGATCGTGGACCTGCCGGACGACGCCACCGCGACGGCCGTCGCCCTGACCATCGCCCGCGCCGGGGTGCTCACCATCGAGACCACCGTGCTGATCGAACCGGAGACGGTCGACGAGGCCGTGCGGATGGACGTTCCATACCGCGTGCCGGGAGACTGACGCCCCGGTCCCGGACGTGTCGGCTGCGGCGCCGCGGGGCGGCGCCGGACTCAGTTCGCGTCGTGCACTTCGGTACCCGGCCGTTGCCGGGCGGCGGCTTGCCGCAACGAGAGCACGGTGCCGGCGAGGCGGTCGTCTTCATGCGCTTCGACGCGCTCGCGCAGACGCGCATCCGCAGTGACCAACGGGCAGCCCCGGTCGACGGCCAGAGCGACGTAGAGACAGTCGTAGGCGGGGTGATCGAGGTCCAGCGCCAGCCGCGTCGCGGCTTGCAGGAGGTGCCGCGTCGGCAGGACTTCGATGTCGGCCGCCTCGAGCAGTTGCGCGGCGAGCATTCCATGCTCCGTGGACAGCTCGCCCCGGCGCGCCTTCTTCCAGAGGATGTTCGAGCACTCCGCGACGAGAAGATCGGGCGCGTAGAGTCGGCAGTCGTCCAGCAGGGCGCAGGCCAGTCCGCTGCCCTCCTCCCGCACCACCCACTTGATGGCGACGCTGGCGTCGACCACGAATCGGCTCACCGCTCGTCGCGTCCTTCCCGTTGCAGGGTCTCGGCGGGCGTTTGCGGCACGGGCGGGGTCAGTTCCCGGAGCTTGGCCGCGAGCTCCCGGAACGACGGCTCGGCCTCCGCGGACAGCGCTTGGCGCAGAATCTCACGATGTTCCGCCTCCATGGAGCGCCCATGCCGGGCGGCGCGGCGTTTCAGCCGGGCGACGAGGTCGTCTTCCAGGTTGCGGACCTGCAGGTTTCGGGGCACCTCGTTCCTCTTCCGTGAAATGGAACGCCTGTGCATTATTTGAGGTCATTGAGGGCGCGAGTGCAACCCCACGTACCGTCCCGCGAGTCACTCCCAAGGTCGCCAGACGAAACTGACGCCCAGGCTGATCTCGCTCGTCTCCAGTGCGAACGGCACGCTCACGCCGGAATCCCGGAACGAGACGGTTTGGGTCGACTCGCCGTGATCCGTGTAGCGCAGTTCGGCCCGCACCGAGGCCCGCCCGAGGGATTTCTCGATGCCGGCGCCCACCGTTACCGCGTCGAAGGACAGGTCGTGCCGTTCCTCCCCGGCGATGCGCTCGCCCGGTGGACACCCCGTGGGCCACGGGCACCCGGTGTAGGCGGTGTCGAAGTCGGCGTCGAGGCGGCGGACGCCGGCGAGGGCATAGACGCTTACGCCGAACGCCGGCAACGGGCTGGTGTTGTCCACGGCCTTCGAGTAATCGACATCGTAGGCATTGCCGGATGCGCCGATGCCAATGTAGACGCCCCGGTCGGCGTTGGCGGCGACGGCGGCCAGCGCCGCGATTGCGCACGCGGCGCCTCTTTGGCCAAAGGCACGAGCGGCATTCCCTTGGAGGGTGGGCGCAAGTCTACGCGAGGCTGCCTGGGTCACCCCGCGGGACCCCAGACATCCCGGCCCGTTCCCAGTCCGCGATCCCGCCCACCGTCCTGCGCATGATGGGGTGGAGCGTCGGAACGGTCGTCCCCGCCAACCTTGCATGCCAGTCCGGCGCGCGGTCGGCGAGCTTCGCCATCAGGTGCCGCCACTCGAAGGCCACCTGCCCCGCCGTCACGTCGATCCGCGCGGCCGTGCCGCCATCGGCGATCCTGCCCGCGTCGAACCGGTAGCCGCGCGCGACCGACTCCGCGTGCACGGCCCTGAGGTACTCGGCGATGCACGCGTCGGGGCGATCCTGGGCACGGAACCGTTCCAGTTGCGGGTGGCTTCGGTAGCCCGTTGTCGCCCCGCGCAGCACAGCCTGCGCGAGGAGCGCCTCCCGCCAGAGGGCGACGAGGCCCTTCGGGTCGAGATAGCGGGGATGGAGGCTCCAGAGGCGCATGGGGAGATTGTGGCCCAGGCTGGGGGCGTCTTTTGGCCGTTCATCGCGCACCGGCAAGCGACAGCGGGCCGCCGGGCACCAGGGTGACTGGGCGAGCGTTCGATGCAGGCTGGCTGCGCGTCGAGAGCCTCGCCGACGCTTGCGCGTTGTCTTTCGGACGGGCGAGACGTTTGACATTTCGAATCCCGATATCAATCATGCCGTTGCGTGGACGTGCGGTGTCGCCGCCAGATTGGCCTTTGATGCAGGGCCGCGCCGGGTAGCCGCGAGCGAGTGGAGTCCGAGTTGGAAAGGACGGATCAGACCCGACCGGAGACGATCCCGGTGCCAGATGCCGAGCAGCGTAAGCGCGAGGCCATTCGCGATACGGTCAAGCGCGGCGCGCGGGGCAACGTGCAGCTTGCCCACGGGAAATTCGTCACGCCCAAGGACAAGAGTCTCGACAACCTCCGCCCGTAGGGTCAAACATGGACGTCTCGGATCGGCACAAGGAGTTGCTGTGCGTCTACAAGAGGGCCGAGGATCTCATCCATTCGCTGGGCATCGAAACCGGCGAGGGAATCGACACCACCGCGATCAACGAGTTGCGCTACGCCGGCCGTCACGTCCTGAATGGTCTGAACGAGACTGACGTCGAGGAACGATGAGCAGCTCCGCGCATCGACTTCTTCGGGGGTGCCGTCGGCTATCGTGGGGTCGAGATAGCGGGGATGGAGGCTCGAGAGACGCATGGGGATTGAGGCCCAGACCCGAGGCGTTCTCTGACACGCGGCCCTGGTCTGGTGCAGGACCCGTCGCCGGAGCGCTGACGCCGCGCCCTGCCAAGCCCTCTCTGTCTCAGACACAGGTCCGTTGATCGGAGTTCGAAAATGATCCCGGTTCTGACCAAGCCCATTGCCGAGATTGGTCCCAACGACATTCAGGCGCTGATTGACGGGGAGGTGCGCGAAGGCCAAGAGATCGAGTTCAAGGAGGACCTCTCGACGGAGCGGCCGGGGTCCGACCCGTGGCGGGAAGGCCAAGGTCTTCCAAATCGCGCGAAGGACACGATCCTGAAGCAGGTGACCGGGTTTGCCAACGCCTACGGTGGCGTCCTGATCCTGGGCATTGCGGAGTCGAAGAGCAAGCCGAGCGTGGCAGGGGGCGTGTCCCCGATTCCTCGCTGCGTGGATCTCGCTCAAAGCCTGAAGCTGGTCGTCCGTGATGGCGTCGAGCCGCAGATACCCGCTGTCGAGATCACGGCCGTCCGGATCGACGACGATAGCGGCGTCGTTCTCCTGCGCGTGGGTACTTCCCGAATGGCGCCCCACCGGGTGAAGCGGACGCGGGTCTGCGCCGTCCGCAGGGATGACCGGACCGAGGACATGACGATGCGCGAGATTCAGGACATGACCTTGAACGTGGCGCGGGGCATGGAGCGGCTGGAGCAGCGATTTAATGATCGCGCCGAGCGATTTGTCCGGGAGTTCGCCCGTCTGGACAAACCCGACCACGCGTGGGGAGTGCGTGTCACGGCCGTTCCGGTCGGCGAGGACCTGAGAGTTCAACGGCTTTACGGGAAGGTCGGGATAGACGGACGTTTCTTGGAGCCGTGGCCGAGCGTGTTCCGCGGCAAAACGGGTACGCGAGTCCCACATTCCCATCTTGGAGCGCCTGACCAGTGGAGGCCGGTCCTACGTGGAGCACGGGCGACATACCACTCGGCCGGAACGCGTCCGGAGTTTGACTACTATCGCGAGATTCGGTGCGATGGGTTGGTTGAGACGGGTTTCTGTTACGGTCGCGTTCGTGCTAACGAGGACACGCTGCCTCTGTCGGAAGGCCTCCCGGTTCTCCTCCTCGCCAACACGTTGACGCAGGCGCACCGCCTCAGGACGGAGGCTGGGGCGCCCACGGCGGAATACGCGATCGAGGTGCGAATTGACGTTGCTGGCTCGATTCCAGTAGTCGTAGCCAAGGACGGAGACCCCATCTTTTCGAGAGAACGGCAACTCGACCCCGAGCACGGGCGTTTCCCGCGCTACGCACTCGGATCCCCCGACGAGATTCCGGCTCTCCTGACGACCTTCCACCAGGACCTGTGGGACAGCCTCGGCCTCGCGGTCGAGGCGGAGCAGTTCTCCATCCAGGGTTGGCCAGTTGGCGCGGACGGGCCGTAGGCCCTTCGGGGTTCCCAAGCCGTCGGCTATGATCGCCTCTGGAAACGGCACGACCCATGACCACGCCACCCGTCTACACGACCGCCCGCCCCCGCGCCGACGTCCTCGCCGGTGCCATCGCCGAGGCAGACTTCGCCGCAGACTTGGCGGATGTCATAAACGCCCGTGCCAACCCTGAGTATTCCGACCCTGCCCGCTTCTTTGCGAACACGTACCCGACCCAAGGTCTCAGGAATCTCCTCGGCAGCGTATTGGGTAGATTGAGCGGAGCGGGCAGTTCCGCCGCCGCCATCTTTCGGCTGGACACGTCCTACGGTGGGGGCAAGACCCATGGCCTCATCGCGCTGGCGCACGCGGCCCGTGGCATGTCCGAAGTGGAGAATGCGGGGGAGTTCGTTGACCCCAAGCTCCTGCCCAAGGGCCCCGTACGCATAGCAGCCTTCGACGGCGAGAACGCAGACCCCGCCAACGGTCGAGCCATGGGCGAAGGGGCGAAAGCTATCCTCGCCTACACGCCGTGGGGCGAGATCGCCTTCGCCCTGGCCGGCCTCCAAGGCTACGAACGCGTCCGCAACAGCGACGAGAACCGCATCGCTCCCGGCGCCGATACGCTGCGCGAACTGTTCGGCGGCGAACCCACGCTGATCCTGCTCGACGAGTTGTCCGTGTACCTGCGCAAGGTCCGTCACCTCCAGGATGCCGGCGCCCAGCTAACGGCGTTCCTCACCAGTCTCTTCAAGGCCGTGGAGAGCACGCCGAACGCAGCCCTTGTGTATACGCTGGCCATTGGCCGTGACGGGATCGCCACGGATGCCTACTCGGACGAGAACCAGTTCATCGCCGAGCGCATGGCCGAGGCCGAGAGCGTGTCCGCCCGCAAGGCGACCCTGCTGAACCCGACCGACGAGGACGAATACCCTCTGGTACTGCTCCGGCGCCTGTTCGAGCACATCGACGAGGAGAGCGCGGCTACGGCAGTGGACGCCTACCGGGGCGTCTGGCAAGCGAACGGTCAGGACATCGGATCGGATGCAACGCGCGCCGAAACCGTGGGGCGCTTCCGTGCGACGTACCCCTTCCACCCGGAGGTGCTCGATACCCTCACCGAAAAGGCCTTCACGCTCAGCGGGTTCCAGAGAATCCGCGGCATGCTGCGCCTGCTTGGTCGCACCGTCGCCCATCTGTGGGCCGCCCGGCCCGGGGATGCGACGGCCATCCACCTGCACCACGTCGACCTCGGCCAGGAATCCATCCGCCAGGAGTTCGTAACGCGCCTCGGTCAGTCTGCGTACGTTCCGGCGATCTCCAACGACATCGCAGGCGCGTCCGGCAACCCCGCGCTCGCCGAGAGGCTCGACAACGACCTGCACAAGGGCCTGCCGCCGTATGCAGGCTACGTCGCCCGCACCGTCTTCATGCACACGTTGGCGTTCAACGAACCGCTGAAAGGCGTGTACCCGGAGCGGCTGCGTTACTCCATGGTCGGCCCCGAAACAGACCTCGCGTTCATCGAGGAGGCGCGCAAGGCGTTCATCACCGATTCGGCATTCCTCGACGACCGCCCGGGCTCACCAATGCGGTTCCTGGCGGAGCCCAACCTCACGAAGCTCATTCAGACCGAGGAGCAGAACGTCGATGTTGCCGACGCCCGAGCTCACCTCGACGATTGCATCCGGGAGATCTTCGTCGGCCAGACGTTCGATGCGATCCGCTTTCCGGGCGGACCGTTCGACGTTCCCGACGAAGTTGCGGACGGCAAGCCCAAGCTCGTGGTGCTTGCGTACGACGGCGTCTCCATCGGAGGAGCGGTGGATCGCGTGCCGGAACTGGTCGAGCGCATCTACGAGCGCAAGGGGTCCGAGGGCACTGCGTTGCGGGCGTTGCGGAACAATCTCGTCTTTGTCGCGGCGGATGACGCACGGAAGGAGGACATGCGGCGCGCGGCACGACGCCGCCTGGCCCTGCGCGAGCTGAGAAAGCCGGAACGCCTCGGCGAACTGGCGGAGCACCAACAGGACAGGGTTCGCGAACTCGAGCAGGGTTCGGAACACGGCCTAGCCGTCGCGATCCAGCAGTGCTACCGACACGTGTTTTACCCGTCGCGCAATCGGCTTGCCCAAGGCAAGGTCGATCTCGCCCACACGGCAATCGACATTCCGTCATCCTCGGACAAGCCCGGCGCCGGCCAACAGCAGGTCGTGCGCGTGCTGCGGGAGCTTGGCAAGCTGCGCCTGTCCGAGGACGAGCCGGATTCCCCGGCCTACGTGCGGGATCGCACGCCGCTGAAGAAGGGCCAGATGACGACGCTGGACCTGCGCGCCGAGTTCCGCCGCGATCCGGCCCTGCCAATGCTCGTCGGGGACGACGTGTTCATCCGCGGGATCCGCAAGGGCGTCGAATCCGGCGACTACGTCTATCAGCGCGACACCCTCCTGTATGGCCCCGGCGATCCGGGCGCGTCCATCGCCCTCGATGCGCAGGCGCTGGTCATGACCATGTCCTTCGCCCGCAACAACAAGATTTGGCCGCGGCCCCCCGAGGTACGGGACGAAGCTGGGCCGACAGGACCGGAACCGGAAGATGGCCCCCCTATACCTCCCGGTCCGGACACAGGCCAACCGACATCGAGAACCGACAGCGCCTTCTCGGCCGAAGGCGTGCTCAAGGAAGCCTTGACGAAGCTGTGGGAGCAGGCCAGGGGCCGTGGGGCCGGCGCTATCGGTCGTCTGAACATACGGCTTTTCGAGGCGCGGGACGCCTTTCGTGTCCTCGGTGCCGCCGGCTCGGTAGCAGGTGCGACCAAGACCGTTACGTTCACGGGCGGCTACGAGACCTCGGAGGGGGGATCGTTCGAGTTGGAGTTCAGGGGCTCGGTGTCGGATGCCCAGCCCGTCCGCGAGTTTCTGGAGCCGCAGTTCCTGGCTGCTGCGGAACGGAATCTCGACGCGGAGATAGAACTCGCTTTCGCGGCAGGGTTGGCTCTGGCCGGGGACGATCCAGAGAAGCTGGCCGACCGACTGTCGCGTTTCGCGAGCGAGGCGGTACACGTGACGGCCGAGGTATTGGAGTGATGGTGCGCCCGGAGCGCGTGGTGGACATCGAGACTCCCCGTTCGGTCCCCGAGTTCGAGTTGCGGGTGCGGGGACATGGCCTCGCGGGAGTGGAGTTGGAGGTCTGGCAATTGCCGAGCCCTGCGACACCGCAGGTGGCGCGTCCGACACGCATCGCGGGGCTCAAGGGCCGCAACCTGCAGCTCGTGGAGCATCGCGTCCTCAAGCGGCTGGCCGCGGCGGGTGTCGTCCCGGGCGTCGCCGCCGACAGGGGCAGGCGAGGCCACAGGCTGTCCGAAGATCTCGCGCTCAACCTCGGGCTGTTGTTTCGTGTGCTTGCCCCCATGCGCAGCCGGGACAAAATGCGCGCCGTAGCGGAGGGCGTGGAAGCGATGGGTCGCGAAGAGGCCGCTTACTGGTTGGGCATGGCCATGCATCGGAAGAACCCGCGAAGGGTGCTGACGGCGTTGCGGGTGCTCATGACGATGCCGAAGCGAAAGCTGCGGTGAAAATCGCATCCGTCAAGATCGAGAACTATCGGGGCATCCGATCCTTGGAGTTGCCCCTCGATTCCCGGATGACGGTGTTGTTCGGCCCGAACGGCGCCGGAAAGACGAGCATCCTAGAAGCGGTGGGATTGGGGTTCGATCCGCCAGGGCATGTGACCGATCGGCCAGTGAAGCTTGACAGACACCAGGGTTACTTGGAGAACCCGAGAGTGACCCTCGTCGGCGAAGGAGAACGGGTACTGAGTTGCGTCGAAGGGGCAGATGTGGGCGATTACTGGGGTCGCATCCAGACGCCCGGTGTCTTCCTGGCCCCGGACGCCTCGGCCGATCTCCCGCTTCCGCCGTTCGTGTTCTACGATGTTGATCGCGCAGTCGTGTCGGGCTTGGGGGGACGAGAAGTCGGAACGGAGCCGGACTTCACCCGGTTGTTCGATTGGCTCTACGTCAAGGAATTCGAGGAACTCCGCTTGCAACGCGACGAGAATCCCACCACACGCCTCGTTGCGCTCTCGGCGGTGCGCGGCGCGATCTGCGCGATGCTGCCCGGCGTTGTGGGGGCGCGCATCGGGATGTGGGATCCGCCGCGTCTCGAGGTTTCGAGGGAAGACAACGGTACGGAAAGGAACTTCGCTTTCGAGCAGTTAAGCGACGGCTACCAAGGCGTCCTCGCCATCGCAGGCGACATTGCGCGCCGGTTGGCGGAACTGGATCCGGTGCGGCAAGCGGAGGACCCCCTTGCCCGGGAAATCCTCGTCCTCATCGACGAAGTCGAGCTACATCTCCACCCTGCCTGGCAGCAGCGCATCCTCGCCGACCTAACTCGCACCTTCCCCAAGGCCCAGTTCATAGTGTCGACGCACAGCCCCCAGGTACTCACCACGGTCCATCCGAAGCACATCGTCGAGTTGGCTTCCGAGGACGGAGACATCGTGGCCGGAGCACCTGCGGCGCCGACGTACGGCGCCGAGGCTGGCGATGTGCTCTCTGGCGTGATGGGGGTCGAAAGGCGCCCGCCCAACGAGTTCAGCGAGGACCTGACCGAGTACATGAGGCTCGTGGGCGACGACAAGGGAGAGACCGAGGCGGCGCTACAGCTCCGCGAACGTCTGGAGAAGCTGTCGTTTCGCGATCCGGCCCTGCAACGCGCCGACCTGGAGATCAGGCGACGCAAGATGCTGCGAGACATGGACGAATCGTGAAGCGCATCCGAGCGTTGGAGGAGCCGACGCCGGGTCTAATCGAGTACCGGGAAGAGGAGGGGGACTCCGCGACCTGGGATGGATTCGGTTCGCACCGTGGCTCGTCGGACGCCAAGTGGGAACTGGCGGAAGGGTTGGCGAATGTGCAGCACGGCCTGTGCGGGTATTGCGAGATCAACCTCCACCCGCGGGATCGGGAGATAGAGCATGTCATTCCGCGCTCCGACACCGAGCGGGGTGGGGCCGAGCGGGCGCTCGATCACGCGAACATGATTGCGTGTTGCAGAGGCAACGCCTCGGAGCCGCATCACCCGGACCTGCGCGGCGATCCCGCGCGCTTCCTTCGGCCCGTCAACGCGCATCGGAGTTGCGGTCAGGCGAAGGGGGATCAATCGAGTGACGAGTTTCGGGACCCGAGGACACTGCCGGCGTTACCGTCGGTGGTGCGCGTCTCGTTCGTTGGGGAAATCGCGCCGAACCATGACGCCTGTACTGCTCTGGGAGTGGACATTGACAGCGTGGAGCGGACCATCCAAGTCCTCGGCCTGAACGTACCGCGGCTCCGGGACGCCCGCGCGGCCCGCTGGCGAGACTTGCAGGACGACTGGCCTTCCTACGACGATGATCCCGCGAAGATTCGTGCCGCAGCGAAGCGCGAGCTACTGCCGGACGAGTCCGGCAGATTGCCGGCGTTCTTCACCACCACGCGCAGCTTCTTCGAGCCGTTGGCCGAGGCGATCCTTGATGAAGCGGACTTGTCATGGGTCTGACTGACACCCGCCTCATTGAGCGTTGGATGCCGATTTCCGCGCTCGGGGAAGAGAGCGTTCGGGAGCGGCGGTCCATGACGGCATTGCCGCCGATCTACTATCTGCATGTCTGGTGGGCGCGAAGACCTCTTGTCGCTTCGCGCGCGGCCGTATTGGCTTCGATTCTCCCGAGCGATGCGGATCGTGATCGCTTTCTCCACGTCATTGGGATCCATGGTGATCCTGTAGCCGCCCGGGAGGCGACGGATCGAGCGCAGCGCCACGGCGAGCGTGTGCCGAACCCGTACGGTTACGATCGTGCCTTCAGTTACTCACCCGACAGGAATGCCAAGGACTGGGCAGGGGGAGACGGCTTGGTGATGCTCGATCCCACTACCGGTGGCGGCAGCATCCCCTTCGAGGCGGTGCGGCTTGGGGTAAGGAGCTTCGCGAACGATCTGAACCCAGTTGCAGTTCTCGTGGCCAACGCGACTGTGAACTGGCCGCTACAACTTGGCGGGGATGTAGGGAGAGAGTTCAAGTCCTTGGCGACCGAGTGGCGAAGTACTGTGGATGAGCGGCTGCACGACTCGTTCGCACAGCTTGATGCTCCCGCCCGTGTCGACATGACTTATCTGTGGGCGCGGAGCGTGACGTGTCCGTATTGCAGCGGCCTCATTCCTCTCTCGCCCAACTGGCGCCTCGCGGCCGATGGTACGGGCGTTCGCCTCCTTCCGAACCTTGGGGCGGGTCCGGCATCGCCCGATCGGCGATGCTCGTTCGAGATTGTGCGTTCACAAGCCGAGCAGTCGAACGGGACGGTCTCCCGCGGCTCCGGCTCGTGCCCGTACAGCGACTGCGGTCGCGTGATCGACGGCGCCGAAATCAAGGCGCAGGCCCAGAGCGGACGCATGGGCGAGCAGCTCTACGCGGTGGTCTTCAGGGAACGCGTCGAATACGAGACGAAAACCGGCAAGAAGCGCTGGAAGTGGGTGCGCGGCTACCGGGCGCCGACGCCCGCGGACGACAACGCCGCGGAGATTGCCGCGCGGCTGGAAGAGAAGCTGCCGGAGTGGGAGGCGTTCGACTACGTGCCGAGCGAGCGGTTCCCCGAAATCAGCAATGACGACCGTCCGATCCAGTACGGCATGCCTCTATGGCGAGACCTCTTCTCGCCCCGTCAACTCCTTTGCCACGGGACCGGCGTAGAGGTGTTTCGGGAGATGCTCGAGGCCGATCAAGCAAACGGGCATCTCGATGATCTGAGGAAGGCGGCATACGGGTATCTTGCTCTCACCCTGGACAAGTTGCTCAACTACAACTCCCGCATGTCGGTTTGGATGCCCACGCGCCAAGTGGTCGCGAATACGTTCAACCGGCACGACTTTGCCATGTGCTGGTCGCATGCTGAGATGGCTCCGCTGGTCGCTGGAGTTGGGTACGACTGGGCCGTAGAACAGACGGCCAAGTGCATCGGTGAACTCGTCTCGCTCGTGCGCCCGGGAGGCTCCGACGGCGACCTCATCTCTCAGCCCGATCCACGGCCTGCCCTCACGGTCACCTGCAAGCCGGGCGACAGCCTCGACCACATCGAGGACGACTCCATCGACGTCGTCGTCATGGACCCGCCGTACTACGACAACGTTATGTACGCGGAACTCTCGGACTTCTTCTACGTCTGGCTGAAGCGCACGGCAGGCCAAGTGTTCCCGGAGCTCTTCCGGCGGCAGCTTACGGACAAGGAAAACGAGGCCGTCGCCAATCCCGCCAAGTTCAAGGGCGAGAAGAACGCCCGCGCCCTTGCGGGGCGGGACTATCAGGAGCGCATGGCTTCGATCTTTGCCGAGTGCCGGCGAGTCCTGAAGCCGAACGGGGTGATGACCCTGATGTTCACGCACAAGGCCACCGGTGCCTGGGACGCTTTGACGACAGGGCTGATCGAGGCGGGATTCACCATAACCGCCTCCTGGCCCATCAACACCGAAGCCGAGGGCAGCCTGCACATCAAGGACAAGGCCGCGGCGAACAGCACGATCTTCCTTGTCTGCCGTCCCAGAGAGACATCCGGAACGCTCGAAGTCCGGGATGCGGCGCCGGTCTACTGGGAGGAGGTCGAGCCCCGGGTCGCGCAAGCCGTGCGGTCCCGGATGGGGGATTTCGAGGAGGCGGGCATCTCGGGCGTGGACCTGTTCCTCGCCGCCTTCGGTCCGGCACTGGGCGAGTTCTCCCGGCATTGGCCGCTGCAGCGCGGCACGCCGAGGGAGAAACCGATCGAGCGGCGTAGGAGGCGGCAGGCCGAGCTGTTCGAGGAAGAGTGGGATCCGTACGCCGCGACGCCGGAGGACGCGCTCGACGCCGCCCGGCGCGAGGTGCAGCGGTACCGGCTGGAACGCATCGCGCAGCCGAGAGCCAACGCCGATCTCGACGCGCCGACGGCATTCGTCGTGTTCGCCTGGGATGCGTTCAAGGCTCCGGTCTTCGCCTACGACGAAGCGCTGCATCTGGCCCGTAGCGTGGGCATCGACCTCGACGGCGCCGTGATCGGCCGGCTCGCGGAGAAGAAGGGCAGCAACGTCCGATTGTGGGATAGCGCCTACCGGGCGGCGAAGGGCGCCCTCGGGGCGACGGACGGCTCGGGAGGCATGATCGACGCCATCCACCACGCTGCGAATATGGCGCGCCGCAGGTCCCTGGCGGCTGCTCGCAACCTGCTACGGGACTCGGCTATCGATCGGGAGCCGGGGTTCTTCGTAGCGCTGGAAGCCCTCTTGGAAGTGCTGCCGCCGTCTGCCAAGTTCACCGGGACCGAGCGGGCTGGCGACGTAGCCGGCGCGGCGAGCGATTTCGAGGCGCTCTACGGCCTGTATCGCCTCGCGTACACCGAGCAGATCGACGAGCCGGAGCAGCTTGCGCTCTGGCGAGAAGACGCCGAATAGGCGCCGGTGTCCGGGGAGCCGGGGCGCTCGACCATGCTGCGTGACCATGACTGGAAGTTGAAGTACACCTCGGAGGATGGGGACCTCGTCTCGGCGTTCTACATTCCCGCGCTCGAGGATGCGCAACGCTACGACCGCCTGACGGGCTACTTCAATGCCGGAGCGCTGGCGTTGGCTGCGCGGGGCATAGAAGGCCTGGTGCGCAACGGCGGACGCATGCGGCTGATCGTGGGCTGCACGCTGGACCCTCCGGAAGTCCAGGCTATCGAAGAGGGGGAAGAACTGCGTGCGCAGGTCGAACGTCACCTGACGGGGTTCCCGCTCAAAGGCTCGGACTCCGATTTGACCGAGGCGTTGGAACTGCTGGCATGGATGGTGGCGCAGGGCCATCTGGAGGTGAAGGTCGCCGTGCCCTGCGACGCGCGAGGCAATCCCGTCCCGGAGAGCGGCCTGTTTCATGAAAAGTCGGGGATCATCGAGGACCGGACTGGCGAGAAGATCGCCTGGACCGGGAGCCTGAACGAGACCGCCGCCGGCTGGCGTGCGAACTGGGAGACGATCAACGTCTCTACCAGTTGGCAGCATCCCGAGCGCGTGGCGCTGGAGCAGGACAACTTCCAGCGCATGTGGTGCGGCCCCCGAGGGCGGTGGATCGTTCTGGATGTGCCGCAGGCAGTGCGTCTCGACCTGCTGCGCTTCTTGCCGAAGGACGATGGCCTGCCCAAGCGGCTGCTCAAGACGAAGCCGGCGGACGAAGAGGGCGGCGACGAGGAGGAGTCGGAGGAGGACACGAAGCGGAGCGCCGAGGTCTGGGAGTTCATCCGCAGGGCGCCGACGCTGCCCAACGGCGGATCGCGGGTCGGCGAGGCGACATCCGCGGTCACGCCATGGCCGCATCAGGTCCGTGCGTTCGAGCGCATGTACGAGAACTGGCCGCCGCGTCTGTTGATCGCGGACGAGGTCGGTCTCGGCAAGACGATCCAGGCGGGAATGCTCATCCGCCAAGCCTGGATCGCGGAGCGCGCGAAAAGGGTGCTGATTCTGGCCCCGAAGGCCGTGTTGAGACAGTGGCAGGTCGAACTGCGCGAGAAGTTCAACCTGAACTGGCCCATCTACGACCAGGGCAAGCTGACGTGGTATCCCTCGCCGGCCATGGTGGGGCGCGACGTACGGGTTGTCGCACCCGATGCCTGGCATCGGGAGAACGCGGTCATCGTCTCGAGCCAGCTCATGCGCAGGAAGGAACGGGCGGCGGAGCTGCTTTCGGCGGAACCGTGGGATCTGGTGGTACTGGACGAAGCGCACCACGCCCGCCGCCGGGGCGCTGGGTCGGGACGCGACGAAGACCGCCCGAATGCGCTGCTCGGACTAATGCGGCAGTTGCGCGAGCGGACCGGCGGCTTGCTCCTGCTCACCGCGACGCCCATGCAGGTGGATCCCATCGAGGTGTGGGATCTCCTCGACCTCCTCGCGATGCCGCCCGAGTGGACGGCGGAGGCCTTCGTCGACTTCTTCGAGAACGTCGAGCGTCCGGAGCCATCGGTCTTGGCGCTGGAGCGGATGGCCGCCCTTTTCCGGGTGGCGGAGGACTCATACGGGCAGGTGGACGAGGCTCGTGCGCGGCGGGTAACGGACTTGTCCGGCCTCAAAGCTCGGAAGGTGCTGCGGGCGTTGCGTGACAGCGCCAGCATCCCGCGGCGTCGCCTGGGGCCGCGGGAGCGGTCGGCCGCGTGCGCGATCATGCGGTCCCATACCCCGATCAGGCACCTCGTCTCCCGTCACACGCGGGACCTCCTTCGCCGGTACTTCGAGGCGGGCATGCTCGAGACCCCGATTGCCGGCCGGGACGTGCAGGACCGCTTCATCGAGATGACGCCCTCGGAGAGGGCTGTCTACGAGGCTCTTGAGGACTACATTCGAACTACCTATAACCAGGCCGATGACAGCGTGAGGAACGCCGTCGGGTTCATCATGACGGTCTATCGGCGCCGTCTGGCGAGCAGCTTCGCAGCGCTGGCCGCCACGCTACGCAAACGGCTGGATGCCGTCGAGCGCGGCGGGCTCGGAGTGAGTGCCGAGGACGACGTGCCCGACGACGATGCCGCCGAAGAAGTCCTCGATGCCGATGAGGTCGCCGACCTCTCCCGTCGGGCGCTGTTGGCGGAGGAGCGCGCCGACATTGCGGAGTTGCTCGGAAGCGTGGAGGCGTTGCCGCCGGACACGAAGCTGGCCGCACTGGTCGAGACGCTCGACCAGCTCCTAGAGGATGGCTACGCGCAGGTCATGGTGTTCACGCAGTACACCGACACTATGGACTCTCTGCGGGAGCGACTGTTTGGGCGGAGCGGACGGCGGCTGATGTGCTTCTCGGGACGGGGCGGCGAGGTTCCGGTCGGCGCTGCATCGACCGCTTGGGAGACGATCTCCCGCGATGTCGCCAAGCGCCGCTTTCGCGAAGGCGAGGCGGATGTGCTCCTGTGCACCGATGCCGCCGCCGAAGGCCTCAACTTCCAGTTCTGCGGTGCGGTCGTGAACTACGACATGCCGTGGAACCCGATGCGGGTCGAGCAGCGTATTGGCCGCGTCGACCGCTTGGGTCAGCAGCACGAGCGCATCCGAATCGTGAATCTGCACTACGACGACACGGTGGAGACGGATGTCTATCAGGCACTACGCGGCCGTATCCGGATGTTCGAGTCCGTGGTGGGCAAGTTGCAGCCGATTCTGGCCCGGTTGTCCGGGGCCATCGGGCAGGCGATCCTGCAAGGCGGCGACCGGGAACTCTCCCAAGCCGTGGAGAGCGAATTCGACGATGTCGACGCCCGCGGGTTCGACCTGGAGGCCGTGCTGGAAGAGGAGATGTCGATGCCCGAGCGCCCCGAGTCCCCGCTGACGATGGAGCGGCTCGACGAGGTCATCCGCTCCGCCGCGCTGGTGCCGACGCACATCGCGGTGCGCCGCTTGCAGGACCGAGAGTACGGACTCAAGTCGCCGAAGGTGCGGGCTGAGGTCAGGGTGGTCACCGACGCCGAGTTCTACGAGGCACACGCCGACAGCGTGGAGTTCTGGTCGCCGGGCGGGGTGGTGTTCGATGACTCGTCGCCCCTGACGGAGTTCAAGGCCGCGGTTGACAGGCAGCGGGACCAAATCACCGGGCGCAATGCGGGTACGGGCGCCGAGGGTTCGAGTGAGTCAAGTCGCTTGTGGCCCCTTGAGAGATCTGCCGGCCCGGGCGCGGACACCTGACGCCGGTGTTCGGGGCGACTGACTGTCCGGAAGCCGGGGGGCCGCCGTCGCCAGTTCAGGGCTATGAGCCCTTTTGCATGGCGCCGAAGTAATGCCCAAGTACGAGCGTGGCCAGTGGGAGGAGTACCGAGGTGAGGATCGTCGATGCGTACTCCGCGGGAACCTCGGTGGCGTCCCAACCGCCGTGGACGATGAAAGGGGCGAACAGCACGTAGACGACCAGGAGAATGGCTACGCCGAGGGCGACGTTGACGACTTGGCGGCCGAGATAGGAGCGGTCGCGAGCGTTGGAGGCGGCGACCCGGAGAGATGCCAGGCGGGCTTCGAGGTCACCGCGGGCATCGGTGCTGTCTTGCAGTTCGCCGAGTGGGTCGCCCTCGGTCATCCGTTGGTCGCCAACTCCTGTGCGACGCGCGTCCAGTCACGGCCCGTGATCTCGATCGCCGTTGCCGCGGCCAGAAGACGCTCCTTGTCGACATCGCCGTCAGGCAGGGGCTCGGCCGCCTCCCGATAGCGCCTGGCCTTGTCGAGTGTCTGCTGGCTCTGTTGGGCAAGCTTCTCGATTTCCGCTCGCTTCATGGGAACCTCTCGACTCTCTGTGGAAAGGAGGACGATTGGGATGTTCGGGTGTGGGAGCCCACCCTGTCAAGCTGATGGTCCGTGAGTGTCCGTGAGCTGTCGGTCAGTGCCGTGACCCGGCGTTACCGTGCGGCCCCCGCTGCTCGTAGAATCCCGTCTCGGCCGTCGAGTCGTGGCCGACGTGGTCACCGACGCCGAGTACTACGAAGCCAACGCCGACAGCGTGGAGTTCTGCTCGCCGGGTGGGGCGGGGTGGCGTTGACGACTTCACGCCCGCGATAGGGCCTCCTGGCGCTGCTTGGGCCTGAAGCACCGCTCAACGGCACTCGCTTGACCGGGCGGGCGCGCGAAGCGCCGACTTCGCCTGCGTGGCATGATGGCGAGCGACCGTCCGGGAACCGTTGAGTCAATGCCCGCGTCGTATCCGCGCATTCCCTACGGCGAGGCCGACATCCGCCGCATCCGGCTGCGGGGCTGGCTGTACGTGGACAAGACGCGCTTCCTGCGGCGGCTGGAGGACGAGAGCTACGCCTTCCTCATCCGCCCGCGGCGCTTCGGCAAGAGCCTGTGGGTGTCGGTGCTGCAGAACTACTACGAGCGCAGCATGGCGGAGCACTGGCACGGCGTGTTCGACGGCACCGACATCGGCAGCGAACCGACGGAGGACCGGTCGCGCTACGTCGTCCTGCGCTTCAACTTTTCGGCTATCGGGGACAAGCTGGAGACGCTCGAGGAGCGTTTCGAGAGCTACTGCGGCATGATCGTCCGCGATGCTCTGGAGCGGAACGCGGACCTGTTCGAGGATGCTGCCGTTCGGCGCATTCTTGCGCCGCCGGCGCTGGAGGGGAAGCTCGCCGAGCTATTCCTCTACGTCCGAGTGCACGACATCCCGCTGTACGTGATGATCGACGAGTACGACAACTTCGCGAACACGATCCTGGCGCACCGGGGGCCGGAGGCGTACGAGTCGCTGACGCACGGCGGCGGCTTCTACCGGAGCTTCTTCGCGACGCTGAAGGCGGGCGCGGGGGAGAGCGGCGGCGGCGTCGAGCGGCTGTTCGTGACGGGCGTCTCGCCGGTGACGATGGACGACGTGACGAGCGGGTTCAACATCGGCGCGAACATCAGCCTGAACCGCCACTTCAACGAGATGCTCGGCTTCACGGAGCCCGAGGTGCGGGGCCTGCTGGAGCTGTACCGGGACCGGGGCGCGTTCGACCAGGACGTGGACGAGGCGCTGGGCCTCATGCGCGAGTGGTACAACGGCTACCGCTTCGCCGAGGAGGTCGAGACCGACGTGTACAACACCGACATGGTGCTCTACTACCTCAAGCAGACGGTGCCGAACGAGCGCCCGCCGCGCAACCCCGTGGACGAGAACGTGCGCATCGACTACGGCAAGCTGCGCCACCTGCTGACGGTGGGCCGCGAGGCGGGCGCCCGTCTGAACGGCAACTTCGACCTGCTGCGCCACGTTGCGGGGGAGGGCGGGGCCGACGCGGACATCGTTCCGAGCTTCCCGCTGAAGCGGCTGACGGACCGGGACAGCTTCCTGTCGCTGCTGCACTACTTCGGCCTGCTGAGCATCCGCCCGGGCGGCCGGGAGAGGACGCGGCTCGGCATCCCGAACCAGACGGTGCGGCGGCTGCTGTACGGGCACCTGCGCGACGGCTGGAAGGACGCGGGGGTGTTCGACGCGGACGCGTACCGGTTCTTCCGGCTGGTGGGGGACATGGCGTTCGACGGCGCGTGGCGGCCGGCGCTGGAGCACCTGCGCGACGCGATCGCGGCGCAGACCGGGATCCGGGACTACATCGATGGAGAGAAGGTGGCGCACGCGTTCATGGCGGCGCACTTCGCGATGGCGGGGTACTTCGTGATCCACTCGGAGCGGGAGCTCGGCAAGGGCTACGCGGACCTGCACCTGGAGCCGTTCCTGGCGGGCTACCCGGGCGTCGCCTGGGGCTACGTGGTCGAGTTCAAGTACATCAAGCGCGGCGAGTCGGCGGACGAATCCGCGGTGGCGGAACGGCTCGACGGGGCGAAGGGGCAGCTACGCCGCTACCTCGCGGACGACCGGCTGCGCCGCCTGGCGCCGGCCGTGCGGCACGTGGGCCTCGCCGTCGTCTTCCACGGCTGGGAGATGGTGGCCTGCGAGGCGGTCGAGGGTTGAGCACCGCTGCTCAGCGTTGCCGTGCGGCCCCCGCTTCTCGTAGAATCCCGTTCAGCCGTCGAGTCGTGGGCCGACGGCTTTTTTGTACAGGAACGCTGATTGACCGCGATACTCGCGCTGGAGGACGGTAGCGTCTTTCGCGGCAGCTCCATCGGTACGCCCGGAGTTGCCGTCGGGGAGGTCGTTTTCAACACGGCCATGACCGGCTACCAGGAGATCCTCACCGATCCCTCGTACGCTCGCCAGATCGTCACGCTCACGTATCCGCACATCGGCAACACCGGTGCGAACCCGGAGGACGCCGAGTCCGACTCGGTGTGGGCGGAGGGGCTCGTGATCCGTGACCTGCCGCTGCGCACGAGCAGTTGGCGAGCGGCCCAGACCCTGCCGGAATTCCTGCGGGACCGCGGCGTCGTGGCGATCGCGGACATCGACACGCGCCGCCTGACGCGGCGCATCCGGGAGCAGGGCGCGCTCGGCGGCTGCATCCTGGCCGGTCCGGGCGTTTCCGCGGAGACCGCCATCGAGAAGGCCCGCGCCTTCCCCGGTCTCGCGGGCATGGACCTGGCCCAGGTGGTGAGCCGCGAGGACTGCACGGTCTGGTCGGAGGGCGGCTGGCGCGACGATGTCGGCTACGCGGAGGGGCCACCGCCGCGGTACGACGTGGTGGCCTACGACTTCGGGGTCAAGCGCAACATCCTCCGCCTCCTCGTGGACCGGGGCTGCCGCGTCACGCTGGTGCCGGCGCGTACGACCTCGGACGAAGTGCTGGCCATGCGCCCCGACGGCGTCTTCCTGTCGAACGGACCCGGGGATCCGGACCCGTGCGGCTACGCCATCGCGGCGATCCGGGATGTCGTCGAGACGGACCTGCCGGTATTCGGCATCTGCCTGGGCCACCAGTTGCTCGGGCTCGCGAGCGGCGCGCGGACCGTCAAGATGCCCCACGGCCACCACGGGGCGAACCACCCCGTGCGGGACCTGCGCACGGGGCAGGTCGTCATCACGAGCCAGAACCACGGGTTCGCGGTGGACGAGACGAGCCTGCCGGAGCACGTCGAAGCCACGCACGTTTCCCTGTTCGACGGCACGCTGCAGGGCATCCGGCGGACGGACCGCCCGGCCTTCGGCTTCCAGGGACACCCCGAGGCGAGTCCGGGTCCGCAGGACTGCCGATACCTGTTCGACGCGTTCGTTGCGTTCATGGACCAGAGGCAGCGGGCCCGGGGCGACCATGCCCCGGCGTGACGACCTCCACTCCGTCCTGATCCTGGGCGCGGGGCCCATCGTCATCGGCCAGGCGTGCGAGTTCGACTACTCGGGCGCCCAGGCGTGCAAGGCCCTCGGCGACGAGGGGTACCGCGTGGTGCTCGTCAACTCGAATCCCGCGACGATCATGACCGATCCGGCCATGGCGGACGCCACGTACATCGAGCCGGTGGAATGGCGCACCGTCGCGCGGATCGTCGAGGCCGAGAAGCCGGACGCCCTGCTGCCCACCATGGGCGGCCAGACGGCGCTCAACTGCGCGCTCGACCTGGTCCGCGAAGGGGTGCTCGAAGCGCACGGCGTGGAGCTCATCGGCGCGAGCCAGGACGCCATCGACAAGGCCGAGGACCGCGAGCGCTTCATCGAGGCGATGCGCCGCATCGGGCTCGAGACGCCGCGCTCGGCCATCGCGCACAGCATCGAGGAGGCGCTGCAGGTGCAGAGCCGCCTCGGCTACCCCTGCATCATCCGGCCCTCCTTCACCCTCGGCGGCAGCGGCGGCGGCGTGGCCTACAACCGCGAGGAGTTCCTGGAGATCTGCGCCCGCGGGCTCGATCTCTCCCCGACGAACGAACTCCTGATCGACGAGTCCCTGCTCGGCTGGAAGGAGTTCGAGATGGAGGTGGTCCGGGACAAGCTGGACAACTGCATCATCGTCTGCTCCATCGAGAACGTAGACCCGATGGGGGTGCACACCGGGGACTCCATCACCGTCGCGCCGGCCCAGACCCTCACCGACAAGGAGTACCAGCGCCTGCGCAACGCCTCCATCGCGGTGCTGCGCGAGATCGGCGTGGAGACCGGCGGATCGAACGTCCAGTTCGCGGTGGATCCGGAAACCGGGCGCATGGTCGTGATCGAGATGAACCCGCGGGTGTCGCGGTCGTCGGCGCTCGCGTCCAAGGCGACCGGCTTCCCCATCGCCAAGGTCGCGGCGAAGCTCGCGGTCGGCTACACCCTCGACGAACTCGCCAACGACATCACGGGCGTGACGCCGGCGTCCTTCGAACCGGCCATCGACTACGTGGTCACCAAGGTGCCGCGCTTCACCTTCGAGAAGTTCAGCCAGGTCTCCGACCGCATCACCACGCAGATGAAGTCCGTGGGCGAGGTCATGGCGATCGGGCGGACCTTCAAGGAGTCCTTCCAGAAGGCGCTCCGGGGCCTCGAGACGGGGATGACCGGGCTCAACCCGGTGCTGTCCGGCGACACGGCGGAGGAGCGCGAGCGACGGCTGGCCCGGGAACTGTCGAGCCCGGGGGCGGACCGGATCTGGTATGTCGCCGACGCTTTCCGGGGCGGCGCCACCGTGGCCGACCTCTACGAGGCCACGGCCATCGACCCCTGGTTCCTGGCCCAGATCGAGGATCTCGTCGGGAGCGAGGCGGGGGTGACGTCGCTCGACGACCTGACGGGCGCGGCGCTGTGGCGGCTCAAGCGCGACGGGTTCTCCGACGAGCGGCTCGCGGAGCTGGCGGGTTGTGCCGAGGACGCGGTCCGCGAGCGGCGTCGGCGCCTTGGCGTCAAGCCCGCATTCAAGCGGGTCGACACCTGCGCGGCGGAGTTCCCGGCCAGCACGGCGTATCTCTATTCCACCTACGAGGAGGAGTGCGAGGCGGATCCCACCGACGCGCGCAAGATCATGGTGCTCGGCGGCGGGCCGAACCGCATCGGGCAGGGGATCGAGTTCGACTACTGCTGCGTGCACGCGGCCCTCGCCATGCGCGAGGACGGCTTCGAGACCATCATGGTCAACTGCAACCCCGAGACCGTCTCGACGGACTACGACACGTCGGACCGCCTCTACTTCGAGCCGGTCACCCTCGAGGACGTGCTCGCCATCGTGGACGTGGAGCGGCCGGACGGCCTCATCGTCCAGTTCGGCGGCCAGACGCCCCTGAAGCTGGCCGACCGCCTGCACGCCGCCGGCGTACCGATCATCGGCACGCCCCCGGACGCCATCGACCGGGCGGAGGACCGTCAGCGCTTCCAGGCGGTCGTGGACAAGCTCGGCCTCAGGCAGCCTTCGAACCGGACCGTGGAGAGCGTCCCCGAGGGTCTCGCCGCGGCCGGGGAGATCGGCTTTCCGATCATCGTGCGGCCGTCCTACGTGCTGGGCGGCCGGGCGATGGAGATCGTCTATGCCGAGGCGGAGCTGCGGCGTTACCTCGGCGACGCCTTCGCCGTGTCGCACTCCGGCCCGGTGTTGCTCGACCGCTTCCTGGATCAGGCCGTCGAAGTCGACGTCGACGCGGTCAGCGACGGCGAGCGGGTGGTGATCGGGTCGATCATGCAGCACATCGAACAGGCGGGCGTGCACTCCGGCGACTCGGCGTGCTCGCTGCCGCCGTACCGGCTCAAGGACACCGTGCAGGACGAGATCCGGCGCCAGGTCCGGGCCATCGCCCTGGAACTCGGCGTGATCGGCCTGATGAACGTGCAGCTCGCGGTGCAGGACGACGCCGTCTACCTGCTCGAGGTCAATCCCCGCGCATCGCGCACCGTGCCGTTCGTGTCCAAGTGCATCGGCGTGTCGTTCGCCAAGATCGCGGCGCGGTGCATGGCGGGCGTGTCGCTGGCGGCGCAGGGGTTCACGGAAGAGGTCGTGCCTTCCTACTTCGGCGTCAAGGAGTCGGTCTTTCCGTTCGCCAAGTTCCCCGGGGTCGATCCGATCCTGGGCCCGGAAATGAAGTCCACGGGTGAGGTGATGGGGGTGGGCGAGTCCTTCGCGGAAGCGTTCGCCAAGGCGTCCCTCGCCGCCGGCGAGACCCTGCCGCAGGGCGGCAACGCGTTCGTCAGCGTGAAGACGTCGGACCGTCCGTTCGTCGGCGCCATCGGTCGGGAACTGGTGGAACTCGGCTTCGAGATCGCGGCGACGCGGGGCACCGCGCGGACGTTGCGGGAGGCGGGCGTGCCGTGCCGGGTCGTCAACAAGGTGACCGAGGGGCGTCCCGACGTCACCGACATGATGAAGAACGAGAAGATCGACCTGATCGTGAACACGACTGAGGGGCGCCGGTCCATCGCGGACTCGTCCGTGATCCGCAAGCTCGCGCTGCTGCACAAGGTGTGCTACACGACCACCCTTGCCGGCGGGGAGGCGTTCTGCATCGCGATGCGACACGGGGCGGTGGACCGGGTACGGAGACTGCAGGACCTGCACCGCGCGACGCTGCGCGAGGCCGGAGGGGCGGCCCCCTCATGACGACGCCCATGACCCCGCGGGGCGAGCGCCGGTTGCGCGAGGAACTCGTGGAACTGAAGAACGTCGCGCGGCCGAACATCGTGCGCGAGATCGCGGCCGCCCGCGGCCACGGCGACCTGCGCGAGAACGCGGAGTATCACGCGGCGAAGGAACAGCAGGGCTTCATCGAGGGCCGCATCCGCGAGATCGAGGGCAAGCTCGCGGACGCGCAGGTCATCGACATCACCCGTATCGGGCGCACCGGCCGCGTCGTCTTCGGCACGACGGTGACGCTCGAGGACTGCGACAGCGGCGAGACCGTGCGTTACCAGATCGTCGGCGAGGACGAGGCCGACCTCGGGGTGGGCAAGATCTCCTTCCTGTCGCCCATCGGCCGGGCGATGATCGGCAAGTCCGAAGAGGACGCGGTCGTGGTGGCGACGCCGAACGGAGAGCGGGAGTACGTCATCGACCGGGTCGAGCACCTGTAACGCGCCGGGCCGACCGTCGGGACAGTGTGCAGCGACGTTTACAGGTAGCGCGCAACGTTCGACAGTGTGGGCTTTGCCTCGGGGTTCTCGCGATACAGCACGACGACCTTGCCGATCCGTTGCACCAGGGTCGCTCCCGAGCGCGTCCGGAGGTCCTCGATGACCGTTCGGCGGGCGGCGCGGTCGTCGATGTGCAGCCGGACCTTCACGAGTTCGTGGTCGGTCAGCGCGCGGTCGAGTTCCCGCACGGCGTTGTCGGTGGCGCCGTTCCCGGCGATCGCGACGATCGGGTCGAGGTGGTGCGCCATGCCGCGCAGCGTTCGGATGTCCATTCGGATGTCCAGGAAGCGGGGTGTCGGCTGGACCGGTACGCCGGGCATGTTACACGCTGGCGCGGGGGCCTGACCGGATGACGCGCCGGTCGAAGTCGAGCGCGGCGTGGCTCCGGCGTCAGCGCCGGGACCCCTACGCCGGCCGGGCGGTCTCCCGCGCCTACTTCAAGCTCGAACAGCTCGACACGAGGTTCCGGCTCACGGGGCCGGGCAGGGCCGTGCTGGAACTCGGCGCCGCGCCGGGCGGCTGGACGCAGTACCTCGGCACGCGCTGCCGCCTGGTCGTCGCCTGCGACCTGCTGCCGCCGGCCGTGGTTCCGGCCGGCGTTCGCGCCGTCGTGGGCGACGCGCGGGCGCCGGCGGTGCAGCGGCGCATACTCGCAACGGCGGGTGCGTCCGAAAGCCGGCCCTTCGACGTTGTATTGTCCGACATGGCCCCCAATATGAGTGGGAACAGGGTGCGCGATCAGGCGGTGGCGCTGGAGCTCGTGGAGTGCACGCTCGATCTCGCCGAACGGTGGCTCAAACCCTGCGGCCGCGTGGTCGTGAAGACGTTCCACGGAGCGGGGTTCGAGGACCTCCTCGGGGACATGCGGGCGCGTTTCGAGGACGTGGTCGTGGCGAAACCCGGCGCCTCCCGGCGCGGCTCCCGGGAGGTCTATGCGACTGGACGATATGGAGTAGAATGAGCGGTTACTGCTCACCCGAGAACCTCACCCGAGAAAAGAGGGTAAGCGCTTGAACGATATGGGAAAAAACCTCCTGCTTTGGCTCATCGTCGCAGCGGTGCTGCTGACGGTCTTCCAGAACTTCAACGTCAAGAAGGACCCCACGGAGATCAGCTACTCCGAGTTCCTGGAAGACGTGCGCATGGACGACATCGACTCCGTGGTCATGGAGCGCACGCGGATCTTCGGCACCAGGAAGGGCGGCGAGGAGTTCATGGTGATCCGCCCCCCCATGTCCGACCCGAAACTCGCGGATGACCTCTACAACCACGGCGTGACGATCACCGGCAAGGAGGAGGAAGAGCCGAGCATCTGGTGGCAGTTGCTGGTGGCGAGCTTCCCGATCCTCATCATCATCGCCGTGTTCATGCTGTTCATGCGGCAGATGCAGGGGGGCGCCGGGGGCCGGGGCGGGCCGATGGCCTTCGCCAAGAGCAAGGCGCGCCTCCTGTCGGAGGACCAGATCAAGACGACGTTCGCGGATGTGGCCGGGGTCGACGAGGCCAAGGAAGACGTCGGCGAACTCGTGGAGTTCCTGCGCGACCCGAGCAAGTTCCAGCGTCTCGGGGGACGCATCCCCCGCGGCATCCTGATGGTCGGCTCCCCCGGAACGGGCAAGACGCTGCTCGCCAAGGCCATCGCCGGGGAGGCGAAGGTGCCGTTCTTCTCGATCTCGGGCTCGGACTTCGTCGAGATGTTCGTCGGCGTCGGGGCCTCGCGGGTGCGCGACATGTTCGAGCAGGCGAAGAAGCAGGCGCCCTGCATCATCTTCATCGACGAGATAGACGCCGTGGGGCGGCACCGGGGCGCCGGCCTCGGGGGCGGTCACGACGAGCGCGAACAGACCCTCAACCAGTTGCTCGTCGAGATGGACGGCTTCGAACCGAACGACGGGATCATCGTCATCGCGGCGACCAACCGGCCCGACGTGCTCGACAAGGCGCTGCTGCGCCCGGGACGTTTCGACCGCCAGGTCGTGGTGCCGCTGCCCGACATCCGCGGCCGCGAGCAGATCCTCAAGGTGCACATGCGCCGCGTCCCGCTGTCGGACGACGTGGACCCCGGGATCATCGCGCGCGGCACGCCCGGCTTTTCCGGCGCCGACCTCGAGAACATCGTCAACGAGGCCGCCCTCTTCGCGGCCCGGGCCGGCAAGCGGCTCGTCATGATGGACGAGTTCGAGAAGGCCAAGGACAAGATCATGATGGGCACCGAGCGCAAGACCATGGTCATGTCCGAGAAGGAGAAGCGGAACACGGCCTATCACGAGGCCGGCCACGCCATCGTGGGCCGCTCCCTGCCGGAGCACGACATGCTCTACAAGGTCACCATCGTGCCGCGGGGCCGGGCGCTCGGCGTGACGATGTTCCTGCCGGAGGAGGACCGCTACAGCCTGAGCCGGCGGAGCGTGCTCTCCCAGATCACCAGCCTGTTCGGGGGACGCATCGCCGAGGAGTTGATCAACGGCAAGGAGGGCGTGACGACGGGTGCCGCGAACGACATCGAGCGGGCGACGCAGCTCGCGCGCAACATGGTGACGAAGTGGGGACTGTCCGAGGAGCTCGGCCCCATCATGTACGACGAGGACGACGGCGAGGTGTTCCTCGGCATGTCGGCCGGCATGAAGCCCAAGCCGGTTTCCGGCGCGACGGCGGAAGCCATCGACGCGGAAGTGCGGCGCATCGTCGACCAGTGCTACGGACGCGCGAAGGAGATCCTCGTCGAGCACGAGGACAAGCTGCACAGCATGGCCGAGGCTCTCATCGAGTACGAGACCCTCTCGCCCGACCAGATCGACGACATCATGGCCGGCGCCAAGCCGCGGGCGCCCAAGGTCGCGCCACCGCCGCCGAAGGAAACGGAGGAGCCGGGCCCGATCGGCGATCCCGCGCAGGAGACCTGACCGATCTGCCGGGAGCGGGAGCTGCGCTGCGGCACGCGCCGAATCGATCTCCGACGGCCCCGGGTCATGGGGGTCGTCAACGTCACGCCGGACTCCTTTTCCGACGGAGGGCGCTTCCCGACGGTGGATTCGGCCGTGGCCGCCGCCGGACGCATGGTCGAGGCGGGGGCCGCCGTCATCGACATCGGGGGCGAGAGCACGCGTCCGGGAGCAGCGGCGGTCTCGTCCCCGGAGGAGATCGACCGGGTGCTTCCCGTCGTCGAGGGAGTCCGCGGGTTCGATGCCGTGGTCAGCGTGGACACGAGCAAGGCGACGGTGGCCGAGGCCGCCATCGCCGCGGGCGCCGGCATGGTCAACGACGTCCGTGCGGCGCGCGCCCCGGGCATGCTCGAACTGCTGGCCCGCTCGCAGGTCGCGGTCTGCCTGATGCACATGCGGGGCGAGCCGCGCACGATGCAGGCCCGGCCCGAGTACGAGGACGTGGTGCGCGACGTCGCCGCGTTCCTCGCGGAACGCGCGGCCGCGTGCCGGGCGGCGGGCATAGCGCGCGAGCGGCTCCTCCTCGATCCCGGAATCGGCTTCGGCAAGACGGTGACCCACAACCTCGAGCTGCTGCGCAACCTGCCGGCGCTCTCGGGCGACGGCCTGCCGATCCTGGTGGGCGCGTCGCGCAAGAGCATGATCGGGCAGCTGACGGGCAAGCCCCCCGGCGGACGTTTGGCGGGTAGTATTGGGGCTGCGGTGTTCGCGGTCTTGAGCGGTGCGGCCATGGTGCGGGTGCACGACGTCGAGGAAACCGTGGACGCCCTGGCGGTCGTGGGGGCGATCGAGGACCGCGGCCTGTCGGGAGGGGGTATCCATTGAACAGTGATCGCTTGAAAAACGGTCGCAAGTACTTCGGGACGGACGGCATCCGGGGCCGCGTCGGCGAACACCCGATCACGGCGGAGTTCTGCCTGCGGCTCGGCTGGGCGGTCGGCAAGATATTCGCCTCCGAGGGGTCGCGCCTTGTGCTGATCGGCAAGGACACGCGGATCTCCGGCTACATGATCGAGTCCGTCCTCGAGGCCGGCCTGGTGTCGGCGGGCGTCGACGTGCGGCTCCTCACGCCGATCCCCACGCCGGCGGTGGCGTACCTGACCCGCACGTTCCGCGCGGACGCGGGCATCGTCATCAGCGCCTCCCACAACCGCTACGACGACAACGGCATCAAGTTCTTCGACTCGCGCGGCAACAAGCTGCCGGACGAGATGGAACTCGCCATCGAGCAGCAGATGGAGGCGCCCCTCGTGACCGTGCGGTCGAGCGAATTGGGCAAGGTCGAACGCCTGGAGGACGCGCGGGGCCGCTACATCGAGTTCTGCAAGGGGACGGTCGACCGGCGGTTCCGCCTGCGGGGCCTCAAGGTCGTGGTCGACTGCGTGAACGGCTCGACCTACGCGGTCGCCCCGCGCGTCTTCTCGGAACTTGGCGCCGACGTGACCGTGATCGGCGCCGAGCCGAACGGCATGAACATCAACGAGGGATGCGGTTCCACCCATCCCGAGGCAATGGCGGAGGCCGTGGTCGCGGCCGGGGCCGACGTCGGTATCGCGCTGGACGGGGACGGCGACCGGGTCATCATGGCCGACGGCGACGGCCGGATCGTGGACGGCGACGAACTGCTCTACATCATCGCGAGTCACTGGTCGCGTACCGGGCGCCTGAGCGGAGGCGTGGTCGGCACGGTCATGACCAACTTGGGGTTGGAACGAGCGCTGCGCCAGGGGCGGATCCCATTCGCGCGGGCGGATGTCGGGGACCGTTACGTCCTGGAGGCGATGCGCGACCGGAACTGGCCGCTGGGCGGGGAGTCGTCGGGGCACATCGTGTGCTCGAATCTCACCACCACGGGGGACGGCATCGTCTCCGCGCTGCAGGCGCTGGTGCCGATGGTGGAGACCGGCAAGCCGCTGGCCGACCTCAAGACCGGCATGACGAAGCTGCCGCAGTCCATCGTCAGCGTGGCGGCCGAGGATCCCGACTCGGTCAGCGGGTGCGGCGCGGTGGCCCGCGCCCTGGGCGACGTCGAGGCCCAGCTCGACGGCCGGGGCCGTGTGCTCATCCGCCCGTCCGGGACGGAGCCCGTCGTACGGGTGATGGTCGAGGGCGAGGATCCCGACCTCGTTGCCGGCCACGCCCATGCCCTGGCCGACGTCGTGCGTTCCTCGGGACAGGCCGCTGCGCCGCCGTAGCGCGCCCGGCCCCCGGGGCGCGGGTTGGGCGGGCGCAGGAGGCGCGGGTTGGGCGGGCGCAGGAGGCGCACGAACTTGCAACTCGGGAGTACGCCGATACCATTGCGCCCCTCGCGTCAGGCCGTGACAAGGGAATGCGTCGACCGATCGTCGCCGGAAACTGGAAGATGCATGGTTCGCGGGCGCTGCTCGACGCGTTTGCGGTACAGGCGTTTCCGGGCGCGGTGGAGACGCTGGTGTTTCCCCCGGCGGTGTACGTCGCCGAGGCCGCGATGCGGCTGTCCGGCGTCGGGGTCGGCATCCAGGATGTCCACGCGGAGGCCACCGGGGCCTTTACCGGCGAGGTGGCGGCGGAGATGGCGGCGGAGCTGGGCGCGAGCCATGCCCTCGTTGGCCACTCGGAGCGCCGGCACCTGTTCGGAGAGGACAACGGGACCGTCGCGGGGAAGCATGCCGCGGCGTTGCGCGCCGGGCTGGTGCCGATACTCTGTGTCGGCGAGACCCTGGAGGAACGCCGTGCGGGGCGCCAGGAGACGGTCGTGTTGACGCAACTCGACGCGGTCTTCAGGACCGGCTCGGCAACGGACGCGGTGGTCGCCTACGAGCCCGTGTGGGCCATCGGGACGGGCGAGACGGCGACGCCCGGGCAGGCGCAGGCCATGCACGCGGTCATCCGCGAGGCGCTGCGCGAGCCGTCGCTGCGCATCCTCTATGGAGGCAGCGTCAAGCCGCAGAACGCGGCGGCGTTGTTTCGCCAGGAGGATGTCGATGGCGGCCTTGTGGGCGGTGCGTCGCTGGAAGCAGCGGCATTCGGTGCGATCGCGGCGGCTGCGGTTTGGGAGGACAGGGCATAGATGGGAACCTTCGAGACGATATTGCTGATTCTCCTGGTGGCGGACGCGATCGCGCTCGCCGCCCTCATCCTGCTGCAGCAGGGCAAGGGCGCCGACATCGGGGCGGCGTTCGGCTCGGGCGGAGCGAACACCGTGTTCGGTGCGACCGGCGGCGCGTCGTTCCTGATGAAGCTCACGGTCTGGCTGTCCATCGGCTTCTTCGTCATCACCTTCGGCCTCGCCTACGCCGCGAAGGAGCGCGCGGCGGGCCTGCGGGGCGACGGCATCCCCGCGCTGCCGCTGGTGCAGGAGGAGGCGCCGCCGGCGGTGGTGGCCGACGAGGGCGACGCACCGCTGTTGACAGAGGATCAGGAACCGGTAGATTCCGATGTCCCCGAGATCTGAGCCGGCACGCGCTGCCTGCCCGGTATCGAATGTGGGAACGACACACGCGCCGAAGTGGTGAAATTGGTAGACACGCTACCTTGAGGGGGTAGTGGGCGTACGCCCGTGGAGGTTCGAGTCCTCTCTTCGGCACCAGAAACCGACCGCAATCGTCCCGATTTCGTCCCGATTGCGCTTGGGGAATGGTGGGCTATAATTCCGCCCTTGCTGATGCGGGGTGGAGCAGTCTGGTAGCTCGTCGGGCTCATAACCCGAAGGTCGTGGGTTCAAATCCTGCCCCCGCTACCAAAGGTGAAAGAGAAGGCCTCTGTCTCTGACGAACGGACAGAGGCCTTTTCGCAACATCGGCATGCCGGCCGGCACCTCGGCGTAAAGGGGCGTAGGGGCGTAGGGGCGTAAAGGCAGGCTGCAGGCGCCGCGTCAGTGGACGATGGGCCTGCCCGCCCGCCGGCATCGCATCGAGATGCCGGTCGAGGCATTGGGAATGGGCGGGATCGCCCATTTTTTGTATGTGCCGGGTGGGCACCGGACGGGTGCCAGACGGGGGTGCCAGAATAGAGGCAACCGGTGAACAGGAGAGAGCGGGAGCTGGAACAGTTGCTCGGACCGACCGTACGCGGACTCGGCTGCGAAATGTGGGGTATCGAGTACTTCCCCGCCGGCCGTCCGCCCATGCTGCGCGTGTACATCGACGCGCCCGATGGCGTGACGGTGGACGACTGCGAGCGCGTCAGTCACCAGCTCTCCGGCGTGCTCGACGTGGAAGAGCCCATCCGCAGCGACTACACGCTCGAGGTGTCGTCGCCGGGGCTCGACCGGTTGCTCTTCAAGCCGGAACAGTATGCGGCGTACGTCGGCGAGGACGTCGATGTCCGGCTGAAATTCCCCCTCGAGGGGATGCGGAAGGTCGTTGGCCGGCTGGCCGGGGCGACGGCGAGCGAGGTGCTGGTCGAGGCGGACGGCGCGACGCTGGCCGTGCCGGTGGAACAGGTGCGCCGGACGCGGCTCGTCCCGCGCTTCGAGTAGCGGTTCGGGGGTCATGAGCGCGTGAAGCGCAAGAGCAGCGCATGAGCAAGGAAATCCTCATCGTCGTCGAGTCGCTCTCGCACGAAAAGGGCGTGCCGAAGGAGGTGATCTTCGATGCCCTGGAGTCGGCGCTGGCCACCGCCACCAAGAAGCGGTACCAGGAAGACGCCGAGTTTCGCGTCGCCATTGACCGTGAGAGCGGCAACTACGAGACGTTCCGGCGGTGGGAGGTCATCGACCCGGACCGCGAGCTCGAAGAAGACGAGACGCCGAACCCGGACGCGGAGCTGACGCCGGAGGAGGCCAAGGAGCGGAATCCGGCGCTCGACATCGGGGACTTCCACGAGATCGGCGTCGAGTCGGTGGAGTTCGGCCGCATCGCGGCGCAGGCCGCGCGGCAGGTGCTGACGCAGAAAGTCCGCGAGGCGGAGCGGGCCCAGGTGCTTGAGAAGTACCTGCCGAGGGTAAGCCAGCTCGTCAGCGGGAGCGTCAAGAAAGTGACCCGCGACGCCGTCATCGTGGACCTCGGCGGGAACGCGGAGGCGATCCTCATGCGCGGGAGCATGATTCCGCGCGAGACGTTCCGGATGGGGGACCGCCTGCGCGCGCTTCTCGTCGACGTACGTCCCGAGGCGCGGGGGCCGCAACTCATCCTCAGCCGTACCACTTCGGAGATGCTGATCGAGCTCTTCAAGGTCGAGGTCCCCGAGATCGCCGAGGACGTGATCGAGATACGGGCGGCGGCCCGCAACCCGGGGTCCCGGGCGAAGATCGCCGTATACACCAACGACGGACGCATAGACCCGGTGGGAGCCTGCGTGGGCATGCGCGGCTCGCGCGTCCAGGCGGTCTCGGGCGAACTGGCCGGGGAGCGGGTGGACATCGTGCTCTGGAACGAGAACCCCGCGCAACTGGCCATCAACGCGATGCAGCCGGCCGAGGTGGCCAGCATCGTCCTCGACGAAGACACCCACGCGATGGACATCGCCGTGGCCGAGGACAACCTTGCGCAGGCCATCGGCCAGAGAGGCGAGAACGTCCGCCTCGCCAGCCAGCTCACGGGCTGGGAACTGAACATCATGACCGAGGAGGACGCCGCGCGGCAGCAGGAGGAAGAAGCCCTCTCCTACATGGGGGAGTTCATGGAGGCGCTGTCGGTCGACGAGAACGTGGCCGCCGTGCTGGCGGAGGAAGGCTTCACCACCGTCGAGGAGGTCGCCTACGTCCCGATCGACGAACTGCGCGGGATCGAAGGCTTCGACGAGGAGATCGTCGAGGAACTCCGGCAACGCGCGAAGGACGCGCTGCTGACGAAGGCGATCGCCTCCGGTGGCCTGCTGGCGGAAGGGGAGCCGGCCCCGGACTTGCTGGGCATGGAAGGCATGGACCGGGAGCTGGCCTACACGCTCGCCGGCAGCGGCGTCGTGACCATGGAGGACCTGGCCGAACTCGCGACGCCCGACCTGCTCGACATCGACGAGAGCATCGGCGAGGAACGCGCCAGCGAACTCATCATGACGGCGCGCGCGCCGTGGTTCGAGGACGAGGCCGACGACGAGGCGGGCGAGGTGGCCGAGGTTGCCGCGCCGGGAACGGACGCGCCTGGGGCCGGAGAGGGGAACCTCGCGACCGCGACGGATGGCACGCCGGCGGCGGCCGGAGCGCCGGCGGGCGGAGCGCCGGCGGCCGAAAGAAACGAGGGGACCCCCCGAACATGAGCGAGGTAACGGTCAAGCAGCTTGCCGCCGCCGTCGGGGCGTCGGCGGACCGCCTGCTCCAGCAGATGCGCGAGGCCGGCCTGCCCCAGCAGGCCGAGGACGAGCCGGTCACCGACCAGGAGCGCCAGCGCCTGCTCGAGTTCCTGAACCACCGTCAGGAAGTCCAGGGACGCGCCGCCCCCAGCCGCATCACGCTGAAGCGGACTTCCGTGACCACGCTGAAGACGGGCCAGGGTCGCGGCGGCCGGACCGTCCAGGTCCAGAGCAAGCGCCGGCGTACCTACGTCAAGGCCACGCCGCGGGCCGAGGCGGAAACGGACGCCGCGACCGCCGCGGCTCCGCAGCCGGGACAGGTCGAGCTCGAGGCGGAGCGTATCCGCCAGCAGGAACTCGCCCGCAAGAGCGCTGAAGAAGACGTTCGACGCCTGGCCGCGCGCAAGGCGGAGGAGCAGGCCGAGAAGGAGCAGGAGCGAGAGAGAGAGCGCGCCCGCGAGGAGGAAGAGGCCGAGGCCAGGCGCCGCGAGGACGAGGTCAAGAAACAGGCGGAAGCCGCCCAGCGCGCGGAGCAGGAGAAGACGGAGGAACGGTCCGTCACCGAGGCGGCCGCGCGCGCCCAGGCCGAGGCGCAGGCCCAGGAGCGCGGCGGCAAGCGGGCGAAGGACAGGACGAAGGAACGCGAGCGGCCGAAGGGCCCGGAGTTCGGCGCGCGCCGCCGGGGCGAGCTGTCCATGAAGCGCCGGTCCCCGCGGATGCGGCGCCGCATGCCGTCCCGCATTTCGGTCGAGACCCGCGGCGGCGAGTTCGAACGGCCCCAGGACGCCATTCAGCGCGAGGTCGAAGTCGGCGAAGCCATCCAGGTGGGCGAGCTCGCCCGACGCATGAGCGTGAAGGCCGGCGAGGTCATCAAGACCCTCATGGACATGGGCGTGATGGCGACCATCAACCAGACGCTCGACCAGGACACGGCTTCGCTGCTCGTCGAGGAGCTGGGCCACAAGGTCAAGCTCGTGGTCGCCGACGAGGTGGAACACGAGCACGAGGAGTCCTTGAGGATCGAGGGGGAGATGGAGGGCCGGTCGCCGGTGGTCACCGTGATGGGACACGTGGACCACGGCAAGACATCGCTCCTCGACCACATCCGCAACTCGCGGATCGTCGCGGGAGAGGCCGGCGGGATCACGCAGCACATCGGCGCCTACCGCGTCTCGACGGAGCACGGGGACATCAGCTTCCTCGACACTCCGGGCCACGCGGCGTTCACCGCGATGCGGGCACGGGGCGCGAGATCCACGGACATCGTCATCCTGGTCGTGGCCGGGGACGACGGGGTCATGCCGCAGACCGTCGAGGCCGTGCAGCACGCCAAGGCCGCGGGGGTACCCATCATCGTCGCCATCAACAAGATGGACCTCGAGGGGGTCGATCCGGCCCGCATCAGGAACGAACTGGTCGCGCTGGACGTCATTCCGGAGGAACTCGGAGGCGATACGCAGTTCATCGAGGTCTCGGCACAGACGGGGCAGGGCGTAGGCAACCTGCTCGAGAGCATCAACCTCCAGGCGGAGCTGCTCGAGCTCGCCGCCGCGCGCGACGTGCCCGGACGCGGCATCGTCGTCGAGTCGCGGCTCGATCGCGGCCGCGGTCCGGTGGCGACCGTGCTCGTGCAGAACGGGATGCTCCAGCGCGGGGACGTGGTCATCGCGGGGGAGCGTTTCGGACGCGTGCGGCTGATGCTCAACGAGCGGGGCGACCCGGTGAGCGAAGCCGGCCCCTCCGTTCCCGTCGAGGTGCTCGGGCTGAACGGCACTCCGGAGGCGGGGGACGACTTCTCGGTGGTGGCCGACGAGCGCCGCGCCCGGGAACTTGCGGAGCTGCGCGCGACCAGGAGCCAGGAGCAGCGGCTCGCCAAGCAGCAGGCGGCGAAGATCGAGAACCTCTTCGCCAACCTCGGCGAGGGGGAGAAGCGGGTCCTGAAGCTCGTGCTGAAGGCGGATGTCCGCGGTTCGCTCGAAGCGATCGCGCAGGCCTGCGCGGAGCTCGGCAACGACGAGGTGGCGGTCAACCTCCTCGGCACCGGAGTCGGGGGCATCACGGAGTCGGACGCGACCCTCGCCATGACCTACGGCGCCGCCATTTTCGGCTTCAACGTGCGGGCGGACACCAAGGCCAAGTCGGTCATCGAGCGCGAGGGGATCGACCTGCGCTACTACAGCGTGATCTACGAACTGCTCGACGACATCCGGATGATCCTGCAGGACATGCTGGCGCCGGAACTGCGCGAAGAGATCGTCGGCACGGCGGAGGTAAGGGACGTGTTCCGGTCGCCGCGCTTCGGCCAGGTCGCCGGGTGCATGGTGGTGGACGGCGCGGTCGCCCGGAACAAGAAGATCCGCGTGCTGCGGGACAACGTGGTCATCTTCGAAGGGGAGCTCGAGTCGCTGCGCCGCTTCAAGGACGACGTGGGCGAGGTCCGCAACGGTCTCGAGTGCGGCATCGGCGTACGCAACTACAACGACGTTCGCGTGGGCGACCGGATCGAGGTCTTCGAGTCCAGGGAAGTCGCACGGGCGCTGTAATGGGAGCCTCCACCCGCAACGCCGAACGCGACCTCCGGCTGGCCGACTTCATCCGGGACGAACTCGCACGCGCCCTGCTCTCCGACGCGCGCGATCCGCGTATCGGAATGACCAGCGTGACGGACGTGCGGGTGAACGGCGACATGAGTCGCGCGGACGTGTACGTCAGTTCCCTGTCGGCCCGGTCCGAGAGCGAGCGGGAGGCATTGGTCGCGGCCCTCGACCACGCAGCCGGCTTCCTGCGCTCGAAGGTGGCGCAACGCGGCAACCTGCGCACGACACCGCGGTTCCGCTTCCACTACGACGATCTCGTGGAGTCCGGTCCGCGTATCGAAGCCCTCATCGACCGCGCCGTCGAAGGGGGTGCTGACAAGGCGGCGGGACCGGTGACCCCGCCGGGACGCTGATGGCGCGCCGGCGAGTCGCTCGAGGCCGGGACGTGTCGGGGGTGGTGGCGCTCGACAAGCCGAAGGGCATGAGTTCGAGCGCGGCCGTACAGGCCGCCAAGCGCCTGTACCGCGCGCGCAAGGTGGGGCACACGGGTAGCCTCGACCCCCTCGCGACCGGCGTGCTGCCGCTATGCTTCGGCGACGCGACGCGCTTCTCGCAGTTCCTGCTGGACTCGGACAAGCGCTACGTGGCGGAGGTGAGGCTGGGCGTCAGCACCGACAGCGGCGATGCGGACGGCAGCGTGCTCGAGGAGCGCCCGGTCGGGCGGCTCACGCGGCGCGCCATCGAACGGGCGCTCGGGTCCTTCCGGGGCGAGATCGAGCAGGTGCCTTCGATGTTCTCGGCCATCAAGCACCACGGCCAGCCGCTGTACAAGCTCGCGCGCCAGGGCGTCGAGGTGGAGCGCAAGGCCCGGCCGATCACGGTGTACTCGAACGAGATCGTGGACTTCGAGGACGAGGCGCTCACCCTGGACGTGCACTGCAGCAAGGGCACGTACGTGCGCTGCATCGTGCACGAACTCGGCGAGATGCTCGGCTGCGGCGCCCACGTGACGGACCTCCGGCGCACGCTGGCGGGACCGTTCGGCGAGGACGACCTCGTCACCTTCGAGACGTTGCGGGAGGCCGATGCGGAGCACGGGCTCGATGCACTGCTGCAGCCGGTGTCGAGCGCCGTGCGGCAGTGGCCCGCGGTGACCCTGACGGACCATACCGCGTACTATCTCCGGCAGGGCCAGCCCGTCATCGTTCCGCATGCCCCGACGGCGGGTTGGGTGCGGCTCTTTCGGGCCGTCGGGCGCTGCGAGGCGTCGGCGCGCTGCGCGCCGGGCGAGGCCGGTAACGGCGTAACGTCCGATGACGGACGTTTCCTGGGGGTCGGGGAGATACTCGACGACGGACGGGTCGCACCGAGGCGGTTGATTCCGGATCGGTCGTGAACCGGCATTACGGCAGGCAGGGCCATTCCCTGCCGGGAAAGACAAACGGAACACGGGCACAGCGATCGGATATGGAGAATGACGCATGGCGCTGACGGCCGAAGCGAAACGGGCGATCGTCGAAGAACATCGACGCACCGAGAACGACACCGGTTCGCCTGAAGTGCAGGTAGCGCTGCTCACGCACAACATCAACTCGTTGCAGCAGCACTTCCGGGACCACGGCAAGGACCATCACTCGCGCCGCGGCCTGATCCGCATGGTGGGCCAGCGGCGCAAGCTGCTCAACTACCTGCGCAGCAAGGACGACGGCCGCTATCGGGCGCTCATACAGAGGCTCGGCCTGCGGCGCTAGCACACTAGTGCCCCGGGTCCAGCACGAATTCATTGACGGAGCGGGAATCCGCTTCGAGCGGCGCCGCTGCGGCGGGCCGCGACCAGCACAGTGAGCGGATGTCCGCTCCACGGGAGAAAACGTTGAATCCAGTCAGAACGGAATTTCGGTACGGCGACCACCAGGTCGTCCTCGAGGCGAACCGCGTGGCCAGGCAGGCCACCGGGAGCGTGTTGGCGTCCATGGGAGACACCGTGGTGCTCTGCTCCGCGGTGGTGGTCCCGGAGGCACGGCCCGACCAGGGGTTCTTCCCCCTCACGGTCAACTACGAAGAGAAGATGTACGCCACCGGCAAGATCCCGGGCGGCTTCCCGCGGCGCGAAGGGCGGCCGACGGAAAAGGAGACGCTGACCTGCCGGCTCATCGACCGGCCCATCCGGCCACTGTTCCCCAAGGGCTTCATGAACGAAGTGCAGGTGATCTGCACGGTGATGTCCGTCGAGCGGGACATGGATCCGGACATCGTCGCCATGATCGGCGCTTCCGCCGCGCTGTCCCTGTCCGGGGCGCCGTTCGGGGGACCGATCGCGGCGGCGCGCGTGGGTTACAGCGAGGGCGCGTACGTGCTGAATCCGGGCGTGGAAACGCTGACCACGTCGGCGCTCAACATGGTGGTCGCGGGAACGGCCTCGGCGGTGTTGATGGTCGAGTCGGAGGCGGACGAGCTGACCGAGGACCAGATGCTCGGCGGCGTGCTCTACGCGCACCAGGAGATGCAGGTCGCGATCCGGGCCATCGAGGAACTGACCGCGGCCGCGGGCAAGCCGAAGTGGACGTGGGAGCCGCCGACGCCCGACGCGCGCCTCGTGGAGCGGGTGGCTGCCAGTGTGGGCGACGCCGTGGGCGACGCCTATCGGATCACCGACAAGCAGGACCGTCAGAGCCGGGTGAGTGCGTTGCGCGACCAGGCGGTCGGCGAACTGGCCCTTGGCGGGGCGGACGATCCGGAGGCCGGCGAGGTGCTCGAGGAGTTCGCGCGCCTGGAGAAGCGAGTCGTGCGCGACCGCGTGCTTGCCGGCGAGCCCCGCATCGACGGCCGCGACCGCACGACCGTGCGGCCGATCGCGGTCGAGGTCGGGCTGCTGCCCCGCACGCACGGATCGGCGATGTTCACGCGCGGGGAAACCCAGGCGATCGTGACGGCGACCCTGGGCACGCTGCGCGACGCGGCGCTGGTCGAGACCCTGCACGGGACCTACAAGGACCAGTTCATGCTGCACTACAACTTCCCGCCGTACAGCGTCGGGGAGGCCGGCTTCCTCGGCGCTCCCAAGCGGCGCGAAATCGGTCACGGCCGCCTGGCGCGGCGCGGCATCACGGCCGTACTGCCCGACCAGGAGACCTTCCCCTACACGCTGCGGGTGGTGTCGGAGATCACGGAGAGCAACGGCTCGAGCTCGATGGCGAGCGTGTGCGGGGCGTCGCTCGCCCTGATGGACGCCGGCATTCCCGTGCGCGCCGCGGTCGCCGGCGTCGCGATGGGCCTCGTCAAGGACGGCGAGCGTTTCGCCGTGCTCACCGACATCCTCGGGGACGAGGATCACCTGGGCGACATGGACTTCAAGGTCGCGGGGACCGCGGACGGCGTGACCGCGCTGCAGATGGACATCAAGATCGACGGGATCACCGAGGAGATCATGGAGGTCGCCCTCGAGCAGGCGCTCGCGGCCCGTCTCCACATCCTCGGCGAGATGAACCGGGTCATCTCGGCCCCGCGCGAGAGCCTCGCCGAGAACGCGCCGTCGTTGGTCGTGCTCAAGGTCAGCCCGGACAAGATCCGGGACATCATCGGCAAGGGCGGCGCGACCATCCGTTCGATCGTCGATGAGACCGGGGCGGAAGTGGACGTCGAGGACGACGGCACGGTGCGGATCTACGGAGAGGACCAGGCGTCCAGGGACGCCGCCGTGGCCCGCGTCGAGGAGATCACCGCGGAAGCGGAGGTCGGCCGGATCTACAACGGCAAGGTGGCGCGCATCGTCGACTACGGCGCCTTCGTCAACATCCTGCCCGGCAAGGACGGCCTGCTGCACATCTCGGAAGTCGCCAAGGAGCGCGTCGAGAAGGTGAGCGACTACCTCGAGGAAGGCCAGGACGTGGACGTCGTCGTTCTGGACGTCGACCAGCGCGGCCGCATCAAGCTCTCCATCAAGGAGGTGCCGAACTACGCGGCGTCCGCGTAGGGGGCGGACGGGAGGATCGCAGGCAAGCAGGGCGGCAACCCTGGGCCGCAGCCGATGAGCGGCGCCGGATCCCTGCTCGCGCATCTCGCCTCCCGGCTGACCGGGCGAACGGAGACTCTGGCCACTGAGGCGCTCGGCTACATCCTCGACCGCTCGGTTGCCACACGCCGGGCGTTGCGCGCGATGGTCAGCGAAGGTGTATATGACGTTGGGGAAATCGTCAGCGCGAGAACCGAAGTCGCGGGCGACGAGAACGAACGCGTCGATCTGGTCGGGTTCGATGCGGACGGCGACGAACGCGTCCTCGTCGAAGCGAAGTTCTGGGCCGGCCTGACGGACCATCAGCCCAGGACCTATCTCGCGCGGCTCGCGGCCGGGGACCGTGTGGAGAAGCCCTCCGTATTGCTGTTTGTCGCTCCGGAGCGGAGGCTGGAGACGCTCTGGACCGAGCTGCGCCGGAGAGTGCCGGACGGTACGTTCGAAGAGGGTCCGGCCGTCCCCGCGGCTCCGAAGCACAGCGCGCGCCTCAAGGGCGGCCCGCACCGGCTGATGTTGACGAGCTGGCGCAGCTTGTTGCGGGGCATGGCGTCTCGAGCGACCGAGGACGGCGACACGGCGGCCGAACGCGATCTCGCACAGCTCCTCGCCCTCTGCGAGCGCGAAGACGAGGACGCCTTCTTGCCCCTGAGGTCCGACGAGTTCGGTCCGGAGATCCCGCGCCGCCTGCGTAATCTGCGAAGGCTGGTCGACGAGGCGACGACAGAGGCACGGAAGAAGGGGTTCGCCCAAACAGAGGGGCCTCAGGGTGACTCCACAGGTCTACGGCTATGGTCGTTTCATCAGGCTCGGAAACGAGAAATCCGGGTGGGCGGAGGCATGGTTCGGTCTCCACTACAAAAGGTGGGCGACCGAGCTGGACACGCCCATTTGGCTCCACTTCATTGAGAGCGAGTACATGTCCTTGGCGGAGGTACGCAACCGGCTCAAGGGAAACACGTACTTCTACATTCCCCTTCCGGTAGGGGTGGAATACGACGCCGTCCTGGAGTCGGTCGTCCAGAGTCTGGAGTGGCCTCGCGGAATACTTGGCTTCAAATCATCCCGCTTAGCCGCTCGATGAACCGCTGCTTGCGTTCGTGGCGCCTGCGAAGCGCGCCCAGGCGTTTCCCGAATGCGGCCATCGCGCCGTCCTCCTTCGCCACCGCGCGCAGATCGCCGATCAAGCTGGCCGCGCGGTCGTAGCCGGATGCGTTGCGCCTTTCGACTTCGGCTTCCACTTCCCGCCAGACATCGTCTTCCCCCCGACGCCGAAGCGCTTCCAGACGCGCCCGCCTTGCCTGCTCCGCCAACTGCTCCTGCCGCAGGCGTTCGACGCGGCGCTCCGCCGCGGCCGTCTCGCGCTCCTTGCGGATGGCCTTGGCGCGGTTTCGCAACGCGGCGGCGAAGCGCAGCGGCGGGGACGCTCGCGGATCGCGTACCGACGCGGCCTTTCGAGCCCGGCTCCGCAGCTCGGCGGCCACGTGAGGGTCGCCTTCGGCGACCCTGAGCAGCAGTACGGTTTTTTGGGACTCGGACATGGCCGCTATCACCGTCCGAAACTCCGTGGACGACGCCCCCCGGTTCCGTGCGTCCGCCGGCGCCTCGGCCGCCGCCTGTACAAGATCAGCGTCGATGCGGAAGAAGTCCGCAAAGGCCTGGAGGCCGCCGCTCAGGGGCGCTATGCCAGGCAGAGGCTCCGGCGCTTCATCGCGGACCCCGCCGTTCTCGACGCCGGCCAGCCAGAGCAGATAGGGAAGCCGCCAATCGCCGGACAGGAGGTCGGCCCTGAGCGGCGCCATTGCGCCGAGCCAGCCGGAGCCATCGTCCCAGTCGTGGTCCCAGGCCCCTTCGCCGTCATGGTGGATGTCGAGGATCAGGTTCTCTCCGGCGTCGAGGACTTCCGCGAGGTCCGTGCCCATCAGCCAGGCCTCGAGCCGGTTCCGGTCGATCAGCCGCTTGGGTAAGCGGATCATCAACCGGCGCGTTCCCCAGTTGGCGACGTAGAGATGGAGGTCGAACCAGCGTTCCATGAGTTCGTGCGGCGACCCCTTGAAGTCCCCCCACTGATAGTGGTTCGTGAAACTGGTCGCGGTGATCTGCGCCCGCGAGGAAAGGCTCCGCAACGCCTTCCGGTCCGCGTCGTCGAGTGGCCTGTCGATGGCTTGAAACTCGTAGTATTGGTACTCGCTCATGCGTTCTCGAGGTCCAGAACCGGAACCTCCATCGCCTTGGCCGCCACGGCCATGCGTTGGTCGTACGTGGCCAGTTCCACGGTCTGCCGTTGCCCGCGAAGGTAGTCGACCGAAGCGAGATGCAGGGCATCCAGCGTGCGAACGGCTACCGGGAAAGCGGCCAGCGCCCGCGTGAGGATGCTCGGGGACAGCTCCAACAGGGCGATATGCCCGATCGCTTCTTCGGCGGCATCGCCGTGCGTGTCTGCCCGCCCGTAGGCATGAACACGGTTCCAGACCTCGTACTCGACCAATCGGCTTGAGACGAGCGTCTGCGTCCAGATCCGCTCGGGCGGTCGCCGGCTTTCCGCGAAGAGGTGCGCCAGCACGACCGACGTGTCGACGTAGATCACCTGTCCTGCCGGTCCGCGTCCATGTCCTCGAGGAGCTCGTCCAGCGACATGATGGGCGGTGGCTTGGCAGGAGGCCCCGCTCCCTTCGCAGCCGGCGGCGTCAGCCAGCCCTTGCGCACGGCATCGGCCAGCATCGCATCGGCCAGGAAGGGACTCCGTTCCTGTCGCGGCGGCACGATCTCGGCGACGACGCGGTCGCGGTCGGTAACCAGGACCGTCTCGCCGGCGGCCGCCATTCTCACGTACCGGCTGAGTTGATTGTTCAACGTCTTGAGGCCGACCGATCTCATGGCAAATGGAATGTAGCTTCCAGTGGCTACGTTGGTCAAGACTGCGTACTGTCCGTCAGATCGCCCCAGCCCGGTTCGCCATCAGGTCGTCGATCACGGACGGCTCCGCCAGCGTGGTCGTGTCGCCGAGGTCGTCCAGTTCGTTGGCGGCGATCTTGCGCAGGATGCGGCGCATGATCTTCCCGGAGCGCGTCTTGGGCAGTCCGGGTGCGAACTGGATGACGTCCGGACGCGCAAAGGGCCCGATCTCGGAGCGCACGAGCTGGACCAGTTCGTCGTGAAGGGCGTCTGGCGCCTCCTCCGCGCTCGCCATCAGGGTCACGTAGGCGTAGATGCCCTCGCCCTTGATCTCGTGCGGGAAGCCGACCACGGCGGCCTCGGCCACGAGTTCGTGCTCGACGAGGGCGGACTCCACCTCGGCGGTCCCGAGGCGGTGGCCGGAGACGTTCATCACGTCGTCCGTGCGCCCGGTGATCCAGTAGTAGCCGTCCGCGTCGCGGCGGGCGGCGTCGCCGGTGAGGTAGTAGCCGGGGAACGCGGCGTAGTACGTGTCGATGACGCGCTGGTGGTCCCCGTACACCGTGCGGATCTGGCCCGGCCAGGACGACGTGATCACCAGGCTGCCGGAGGCTTCCGCCGCCTCGATGACCCGGCCGTCCGCGTCGAGTAACGCGGGCTGCACCCCGGGGAGCGGCAGGGTGGCGGAGCCGGGCTTCAGGTCCGTGGCGCCGGGCAGGGGCGAGATCATGATGCCGCCCGTCTCGGTCTGCCACCAGGTGTCCACGATCGGGCAGCGCCGCTCGCCCACGACCCCGTGGTACCACTCCCACGCCTCCGGATTGATCGGTTCCCCCACGCTGCCGAGGATGCGCAACGTTGCGCGGGAGGTCGAACGCACGTACTCGTCGCCCTGTCCCATCAACTGGCGGATGGCGGTGGGGGCCGTGTAGAAGATGTTGACGCCGTGCTTGTCCACGACCTGCCAGGCGCGCGACGCGTCGGGATACGTGGGCACGCCCTCGAACATCAGGGTCGTTGCGCCGTTCGCGAGCGGGCCGTAGACGATGTAGGAATGCCCGGTGATCCACCCCACGTCCGCGGTGCACCAGTAGATGTCGCCTTCGTGGTAGTCGAAGACCAGTTCGTGGGTCATCGCGGCGTGCAGGAGGTAGCCGCCGGTACCGTGCTGCACGCCCTTCGGCTTGCCGGTGCTGCCGGAGGTGTAGAGGATGAAGAGCGGGTCCTCCGCATCCATCGGCTCCGGGTCGCACGTCGCCGGCTGTCCGGAAACGAGGTCGTGGTACCAGATGTCGCGGCCCTCCGCCCAGTCGATGTCGCCGCCGGTGCGGCGCACGACGAGCACGGTCTCGACATCGGGACAGTCGGCCAGCGCTGCGTCGGTGTTCCGCTTGAGGGGGACGATGCGACCGCCGCGCACGCCCTCGTCGGCCGTGATCACGGTGCGGCAGTCCGAGTCCAGGATGCGGTCCTTGAGCGATTGCGGGGAGAAGCCGCCAAAGACCACCGAGTGGGTCGCGCCGATGCGGGCGCACGCGAGCATCGCGTAGGCGGCCTCCGGGATCATCGGCATGTAGATGCACACGCAGTCGCCCTTGCGCACGCCGCGGCTCCTGAGCGCGTTGGCGAGGCGACAGACGGCGTCGTGCAGTTCGCGGTAGGTGACGGTGCTGGCGTCCGCCGGATCGTCGCCCTCCCAGACGATCGCGGCCTGGTCGGCCCGCGCGGGCAGGTGCCGGTCTACGCAGTTGGCGCAGGCGTTCAGTTGCCCCCCGAGGAACCACGCGATCCTGCCGGCGGGCATGTCCCACTCCGACACCGTGTGCCACTCGGCGATCCAGTCGAGGCGGCGGCGCGCCTCTTCTGCCCAGAAGGCGTCCGGATCCTCGATCGAGCGGCGGTACAGAGCCCGGTAAGCCTCCCGGTCGAGGTGCGCCCGGTCCTTGACGGAGTCGGGGACGGGGTAGACGGTCGCCATGTGTGTGCCTCCGGCGGGAACCCGGCGTCCGGGTCCGACAGGCGGCTAGCTTTCCCGAAACCGGGTTGCTCGGCAACTCCCGGCCGGCATCAGGGAGACCCCTTGCGCACCTCGGCGACCAGACCGGCGGTCGCTGCATCGAGGCCGGCCACGGAGCCGCCGGCGAGCGCGCCGAAGACGTCGTTGGCCAGTCGCTTGCCGAGTTCCACCCCCCACTGGTCGAAGGGGTTGATGCCCCAGACGGTCGCCTGGGTGAAGACCTTGTGCTCGTAGAGGGCGAGCAGGGCGCCGAGGCTCGCCGGCGTCAGCGCGTCGAGGAGGAGGGTCGTCGTCGCGCGGTTGCCCGGCACGCCCCGGTGGGGGGCGATTGCGTCCGGGCCGTCCGTCCCCGCTTCATGACCCGCGAGGAGAGCGCTGCCCTGGCCCAGGCAGTTCGCCAGCAGCCAGCGATGGCGTTCGGCGAGATCGTGGCCGGGTTCGGCGACGGCGACGAGGTCCGCGCTGAACGAACGGGTCCCCTGGTGCAGCAACTGGTGGAACGCGTGCTGCCCGTTGGTCTCCTCGCCCCCCCAGACCACGGGCGCCGTATGCGTCTGCGAGCGCTCGCCGTCGATGCGCACGGACTTGCCGTTGCTCTCCATCTCCAGTTGTTGCAGGAAGCCGGGGAGCCCGGCGAGGCGGCGGTCGTAGGGGAGGACGGCGTGCGTGCCGGCGCCGAGGAAGTTGCTGTTCCAGATGCCGAACAGGCCGAGCAGCGCGGGCGCGTTTCTCTCGAGTCGGGTACCGCGGAAGTGACGGTCCATGGCGTGGGCGCCCGCGAGCAGTTGCTCGAAACGCGCCGCACCGATGGCGATGGCGACGGACAGGCCGACGCTCGACCAGAGCGAGAAACGGCCGCCCACCCAGTCCCACATCGGCAGTTGGTTCGCGGGCGGGATGCCGAAGGCCGCAGCCGCCGCGGGGTTGGCGGTCACGGCCAGGAAATGACGGTCCATGGCATCGACGCGGCCGGTCCGCTCGATGAACCAGCTCCGTGCGTGGCGGGCGTTGGCGAGGGTCTCCAGGGTGTCGAAGGACTTGGAGGCCACGATGACCAGCGTGCGCTCCGGGTCGAGTCCGCGGAACGTCTCGATGGCGGACCCGCCGTCCGCGTTCGCCAGGAAGCGGAGGTCGACGCGGCACGGCCGGTCGACGAGTGCCTGCACCGCGAGTTCCGGCCCGAGGTGGGAGCCGCCGATGCCGACGTGCACGACTTGGCGGACGGGCTTTCCCGACACGCCCGGCCACCGTCCGCTCCGGACGCGTTCCGCGATCGCAAGCACGCGTCCGCGGGTTGCCTCGACCTCGGCGGCGACGCTCGGGGGCCGTTCGTCGAAAGGCGCGCGAACGGCGGTGTGCAGCGCGGGACGCCCCTCGGTGGGATTCACCTCGCCGCCTTCGAACAGCCTGTCGACCGCTTCTTCCAGCCGCGACTCCCGGGCCAGGGCGACGAGCGCCGACACGACGCCCGCGTTCGCGCGCTGCCGGGAGAAATCGATGAGGAGCGGCCCGGCCCGAAGGCTCATCGACGCGAAGCGTGCGGGGTCGCCCGCGAAATCGCGCAGATGCGTCCGGACGGTCTCCGTGGCGAGCGAACCCAGGCGCTTCCAGGACTCCCGCACGTCCGGCCGGTCGCTCACCCTGCCAAAAGGTCCAGGTTGTCGATCAAGCGTGCCCGACCGAGCCGCGCCGCGGCCAGGACCCTGAGCGCGCGCCCGTCGTTGCGCGGCTCTGTCAGGGTCTCGGCGTCGCGGACGGCGACGTAGTCCACCTCGAAGCCAGCGGTCGCGAGGGCGCTGCGGCCCTGGTCTTCGAGTGCGCCGAAATCACGCTCCCCGCCGGCGACCGCCTCGCGGATGTCGATGAGGGTGCGGTGCAGTTGGGCCGCGACCCGGCGTTCGTCCTCCGACAGGTACTGGTTTCGGCTCGAGAGCGCCAGTCCGTCCGCCGCGCGCACGGTCGGGACCCCGACGATGTCCGCGGTCATGTCCAGGGCGCGCGCCATCGTCCGGATCAGCACGAGCTGCTGCCAGTCCTTCTCGCCGAAGTAGGCGCGGTCGGGCCTCGCCATGTTGAGCAGCTTGGCCACGACGGTGGCGACGCCGTCGAAGTGGCCGGGGCGATTCGCCCCGCAGAGCAGCTCGGACAGCGCCGGCACCGAGATGACGGCGGTGTCCGCGCGGCCGTCGGGATAGACCTCCTCCACGCCGGGCGCGAACAGGATGTCGACACCGTGGCCTTCGAGCAGGGCCGCGTCCGCGTCCAAGGTGCGCGGATAGTCCTCGAAGTCCTCGCCGGCGCCGAACTGGAGCGGGTTGACGAATATGGAGGCGACGGTGGTGCGGCACGCGTCGGCCGCCGCCGCGACCAGGGCCAGATGGCCGTCGTGGAGATTGCCCATCGTGGGGACCAGCCCGACGGGGCCCGCGCCCCGCCGCTCGGCGAGCGCCGCACGCAGGACGCGGATCGTATGCGCGATGAGCATGGGACGGGGTACGGGCCTCGACACGCCTTCAGTTGAAACAGTGCTCCGGCGCCGGGAAGCGCCCTTCCTTCACGGCCGACGCGTAGGCTTCGAACGCACCGCCGACGCCGGACGTGCTCTCGGGGAGGAAGTTCTTGACGAACTTGGGCGGCTTCATGATCGACGACGTGAGGCCGAGCATGTCGTGCATGACCATAATCTGGCCGTCCGTGTGGGGACCGGCACCGATGCCGATCACGGGGACGTCCACGCGTTCGGTGATCGTCCTCCCGAGTTCGACGGGCACGCACTCGAGCAGCAGGATCGACGCGCCCGACTGCTCGAGAATCGTCGCCTCCTCGATGATGGCGTTCGCCTTCTCGGTGTTGCGTCCCTGCACGCGGTAGCCGCCGAGACGATTGATCGACTGCGGCGTCAGTCCCATGTGCGCGCACACGGGGATGCCCCGTTCCGTCAGGAGGCGCGTGGACTCCGCGAGCCACGCACCGCCCTCGAGCTTGACCATGTGGGCGCCCGCCCGCATCAGCGCCGCGGCGCTTTCGAGGGACTGGGACTCCGAGGCGTAGGTCATGAAGGGGAGGTCGGCCATGATCAGGCTGCCCTGGTTGCCGGTCTTCACGCACTCCATGTGGTAGATGACGTCCGCGAGCGTGACGGGCAACGTGCTGTCGTGTCCCTGCAGCACCATCCCGAGCGAGTCGCCCACGAGGAGGACATCGACCCCCGCCCTGCTGATCAGGCCGGCGAACAGCGCGTCGTAGGCGGTCAGCGCGGCGAACTTCTCGCCCCGACGCTTCATGGCGTTCAGCGTCGGAATGGACACGGGCCTCGCACGGGCCTGGCTGCTCATGGGGACACTCCCTTCGTCTTGGTCCGTCAGGTAAGAAATATACGCCCATCCCGGCCGCGCCGTGCGGGCCGGCCCTGGGCGTTACAGCAGCCTCGGGTTGGGGTTGAAGTACTTGCGGACCCCGTCGAAGTCCTGCAGTTGCGCCAGCAGCGCCTCGAAGTGGCGATCCTCGTGGGCGAAGTCGATCTCGGCGGCGTTGACGATCAGGAGCGGCGCATCGCTGTAGTCGTGGAAGAAACGGGTGTATGCCGCGCACAGGCTCGTGAGGTACTCGTCGCCGATGTGCTGTTCGAAGCCGACGCCGCGGTGGCGGATGCGCTCGATGAGCACGGGCGGCGGAGCCTGGAGGTAGATGACGAGGTCGGGCGCCGGCGGGCGGATGTCCAGGCTGCGCCAGATCTGCTCGTAGATGGCGAGTTCGTCGGGGTCGAGATTGAGTTCGGCGAACAGGCGGTCCTTCTCGATCAGGAAGTCCGAGACGACGAGAGAGCCGACGAGGTCGTCGTCGAGGGCGGCGACCTGGCGGGCGCGGTGGAGGAGGAAGAAGAGCTGGGTCGGCAGCGCATGCCGGCGGCCCTCGCGATAGAACCGGTCGAGGAAGGGATTCTCGGTGGTCGGCTCGAGGAGCAGCGGATAGCGCAACGCCTGCGACAGACGGGTCGCCAGCGTGGTCTTGCCGACGCCGATCGGCCCCTCCACGGCGATATGGCGAGGCAGGTCGTCCCCGGTGTCGGCGCGCTGCGGCGCGGGAACGGGAGTCACGGAGGCGTGGACGTGTGCACGCTATCCGGCCCGGCCGGTCACGGGGCCGGCTCGGGGTTCGGCCGGCCGCGGCCGCGCCGCCGCCGGCGCCTTCTCCCCGCGGGTTTCGAGGGCTTGGCTTGCGATCCGCCGTCCTCCGTGGAGGTCTCCTGCACGTCCGTCCACCATTGGGCGAGTTCGGGGTCCGCCTCGCCCGTCTCGGCGCGGAGCACGAGGAAGTCGTAGGCCGCGCGGAAGCGGGGATGGGCGAGCGTACGCTTGAGGTTGCGGGGCGGCCGCCGCTCCAGGCTGCTCTGCAGCCGCCACACGTCCCGGATGAACATGGACAGCCGGCGCGGAAACGCGATCGTCAGTTGCTGCTCGCCGATGACGCCGTGCGCGGCCTTCAGCCGTTCGTCGGCGGCGTTGTTGGCGGTGGCGGACAGCGCCGTGCGCCGCTGGAACTCGGGCCAGCACATGGCGGCCAGCAGGAATCCGGGCGTGACGGGCTTGTCCTCGGCGACGCGCCCATCCGTGCTCTCGAGCGCCGCGCGCACGAGTCCGTCGTCCTCTTCGGAGAGCGGGAACAGGATCTCCGGCAGCCCGAACTCCCACATCAGGGACCAGGCCGCGACGGCATGACCGTTCATGAAGAGCTTGTTGAACTCGTCGAACAGCCGCGCCGGGGGGATGGCGGTCAGCAACTCGGACATCGGTGCGATGGCGTCGCGCGTCCCGGGGTCGAGACCGAAGCCGAGCTTCGCGGCGAACCGCATCGCGCGCAGGATGCGCACCGGATCCTCGCGCAGGCGTTCCTCGGGCTCGCCAATGGTGCGCAGCGTCCTCGTCTCGATGTCCTCGAGGCCGCCGGTGTAGTCGAGGACCGTGTCTTCGACGGGGTCGTAGTAGAGCGCGTTGACGGTGAAGTCCCGGCGGAAGGCGTCCTCGTCCAGGGTGCCGTAGACATTGTCGCTCAGCAGCACGCCGTCCGCGGAGAGGTGATTGGCGTCGGCCTGGTCGTCGTCGTCCTCGTTGCGGCGCCGGAACGTCGACACCTCGATGAACTCGCGCCGGAAACGGACGTGGGCGATGCGGAAACGGCGTCCGATCAGGCGGGCCCGGGGGAAGACCGTCTTGACCTCCTGCGGGGTGGCGTCGGTCGCGACGTCGAAGTCCTTGGGCGTGCCTCCGAGCAGGAGGTCCCGCACGCATCCCCCCACCAGGTAAGCCTGGTACCCGGCGCTCCGCAGGCTGTCGACGACGGTGACGGCGTTTGCCGACACCGTCGCCTCCGCGAGATCGGGATGTGCGACCCGGACGGGCTTGCGTTCCGTCAAAGCGACTCGGACACGCTACCCGGAGGACTAGACTCGGTTGTCCACATCGGCGTCGTTCAGGGACTCCAGACGGGTAGCGATGTTAGGGGGCCGGAGAGGAAAAGACAAAGCGCGGGACAAGGAGATGTCCAGATCCGGGGCGAAGACGGTAGGGAGCGCATCGCTCAACCGGGATCCTGGCGCGGGCCGCGCTTGCGGGTACGGCGGCGGGGGATGCCGTGCCGTTTGCGCCTTTCCCAGAGGTTTTTCCGGCTGATGCCGAGCCTCGCGGCGAGTTCGGTTTCCGTGTACTGGTCCTGGTACTCGGTGACGAACCGGACGAAGTAACCTTCGAGCGAGACGGCGTCTTCCCCGTCCACCGGCAACGCGGCCATGTCCGGCTCGCGCGGGGAAGCGTCGATGGCGAGGAGCGCGGCGTGGATCTCCCCGCCGTCGGCGAGGATGGCCGCGCGCTCGACCGCGTTCTCGAGCTCCCGGACGTTGCCGGGCCAGTGGTACGCCTCGATGGCGGCGACGGCGTCGCTCGAGAACCGGGGTTCGGGCTTGCTCATCCGCGCGGCGGCGCGGCGCGCGAGAATCCGGGCGAGGAAGGCGATGTCCGCGCCCCGCTCGCGCAGCGGCGGCACGTGCAGCGTGACGCCCCCGAGCCGCTCGAGGAGGTCCCCGCGAAACTGCCCGTGCTCGACCAGCGTCTCCAGGTTCCGGTGCGTGGCCGCGATCAGGCGCACGTCGGGTGACCGGCTCGCGTTCGGTCCGCTTCGGCGGAGCACGCCGAGGAGGCGTTCCTGCACGGGCGCGGGGAGTTCCGCGACTTCGTTCAGGAACAGGGTCCCGGCGGCGGCCGCGGCGACCAGTCCCGCGGGCCGGGCGTTCCCCGAGCCCGGGGGCGTGTGGCCGAACAACTCGGACTCGATGAGCGCATCCGGAATGGCGGCGCAGTTGAGCGTGATCATGGGAGCCTGGCGTCGGGGCCCGCGGGCGTGCAGCGCCCGCGCGACCAGTTCCTTGCCCGTGCCCGACTCCCCCTTCACCAGCACCGGGGCGTCCGTGGGTGCGGCCGCCCGAATACGCTCGAAGAGATCGAGCATGGCGGGACAGGACCCCAGGACTGGCCAGTCCCCGCCGGCGTCACCGAATGCCTCCGCGTCCGCGGCTCCGGCGGTGGCGGCGCGCCTGACGGAGGACGCCAGCGCGTCGGCGGAGGCCGGCCAGGCGAGATAGTCCGCCGCGCCCCCCCGGACCGCCGACACGGCGGCGGTTATGTTGGCGTCTTCGGAGAAGAGGATCACCGGCACCGGGCGTGCCAGGGGCACGAGGCCGACTCCGCTGCCCGCGGGCAGGCGCGCGTTGGCCACGACCGCGGCGACCTGCCCGGCGTCGAGGCCCTGCAACGGGTCATGGCCGTCGGCTTCCACGACGCCGAAGCCGTGGCGCTCGAGATGGCTGCGCAGACCGGCTCGGCGCTGTGCGTCGGGATCGACAACCAGGATGTTCGTCATGGTCGGCGCGATCTTATCAGCGCCCCGGAGCCGGAGCCATGCGGCTCGGCTTGCCGCCTGGCTCCGGGGCGCCCGTGGGCGCGCCTGCGGGCGGCCGCCTCAGAGGCTCGTCCAGTTGGTGAAGCTGGTACCCCGTGGCAGACGCGCGCTGTCCCAGCGCGGCACTGCCCAGGCGAGCAGTGCCTCTGGCGCGGCGTGCGAGGGCGCCTCGAGCCCGAGGAGTTGCAGGGTCCATTGCAGGTTCCGTTCCGGAGCGCCCGTTCCGATCGTCGAGGCGGCGGTGCGCTTCGAGAGTTTGGCCCCGCTTCGATCCGCGATCACCGGGAGATGCAGGTAACGCGGCGTCTCGATGCCGAGCCGCTCCGCGAGGAAGAGCTGCCGGGGCGTGTTGTCGAGGAGGTCGGCCCCGCGGACCACGTCCGTCACGCCCATCGCGGCGTCGTCCACGACGACCGCGAGCTGGTACGCCGTCAGGCCGTCCCGGCGGGCGACGACGAAGTCGCCCGTCGCTGGGGCGAGGCATTCCGTGTAGCGGCCCTGCAGCCGATCCTCGAAGGCGTAGTCCGTCTCGGGTACGCGGATGCGCACCGCAGCCTCCCGACCCGGCGGCACGTTCCGGGTTCGGCACGTGCCGGGATAGATGCGGTGCCCGCGGAGGTCCTTGCGCGAGCAGGTACAGCGGAAGCACAGATCCTGGGCGGAAAGCCGCGCGAGCGCCGCCCGGTAGTCCGCGACGTGGTCGCTCTGGAAAGCCACGGGTCCGTCCCAGTGCAGCGCGTGTTCGGCAAGCGTCCGGAGGATGCCGTCAGTCGCTCCGGGGACGCGACGCGGCGTGTCGAGGTCGTCGATACGCAGCCGCCACGTCCCCGCATGGGCGCGGGCGTCCAGGAAGCTCGCCACCGCCGTCAGGAGGGAGCCGAAGTGCAGCGGACCCGAAGGCGTGGGCGCGAAGCGGCCGACGTAGGGCCGCGCGCGATCGGCGGAGAGGGCCGGTGGGTCGGATGCGGACGGCGAGGTCACCGCGCGAGCCCGTCGGGGCGCAAGGCGGCGGTTGGCCGGGAATCAGGCGTGGAGCTGCTTCTCGCGCAGTTCCGCAAGCGCCTTGCAGTCCACGCACTGCGACGCCGTCGGCCGGGCCTCGAGGCGCCGCAGGCCGATCTCCACGCCGCACGTGTCACAGTAACCGTAGTCTTCCTGGTCGATGCGCTCGAGGGTGTCCGCGATCTTCTTGATGAGCTTCCGCTCCCGGTCGCGCGTCTTGAGTTCGATGCTGAACTCTTCCTCCTGCGTCGCGCGGTCGGCGGGGTCGGGGAAGTTGGCGGCCTCGTCCTGCATGTGGTTGACCGTCCGGTCGACCTCCTCCATGAGCTGGTGACGCCATCTCAGCAGGATGTCGCGGAAGTGCTCGAGTTGCGCCGGCCCCATGTAGGGCTCGTCATCGGCCGGCTCGTAGGGCTTGAAGCTGCGAAAGGGAGAGTCCCCGCCGGGCGTTGCTACTCCGGACGCCCCCCCGGCCCCGATGCGAGCCCTGGGCGGGTTGCCCGGTTCGCTCGACGAAGCAGAGGAGGACCTGGTGGGGGTGTCGTCTGCCGCCATGTTGCCTCGGGTCTGCAAGCTGCGCGCAAGCTGCGCTTTCGCG
>JAJDVW010000010.1 GCA_022825925.1 Pseudomonadales bacterium
CGTGTTCGCTTTTTCGTTCTTGCTTTGGACGGCGCTGAACAAGATCATGGGCGCCCGCGTATCCCCCAGCGTCGAGGAACTCGGCCAGGACGCTGCGGAATTGGGCATCGAGGCCTACCCGGAGTTCGTCCTGATGCCCGATCAGGACGGTCTGGAGGAGACGCAATGAGCCGAGACGTCAACCGGCGCGGCGAAGCAAGTCCGAAGCAACGCGCGCCATGCAACCCCGGCCGTCCTTGGGCTAACATTGCAGGCAGGAGGCACCCATGGAAATCGCTACCGAACGAGAGGGGGGAACGCTCTTCCTGACAGTGTCGGGCCGCATCGACGGCCTGAACGCCCATGAGTTTCAGGATTCCGCGACCGGCGCGATCGAAGACGCCGACGGCCACGTCATCCTGGACTTCGAGAACGTTACCTACATCAGCAGCGCGGGCCTTCGGGCCGTGCTGCTTATCGCCAAGACCGTCCGGGAGCGACACGCGCAGTTCGCGGTCTGCTCCCTCACGAAACTGGTCGACGAGGTCTTTCGGATCAGCGGCTTCGACAATATCGTCCCGATCCACGAGACGCGGGCGGCGGCGGTCGCGGCCACCGGGCGCTAGGAGCCCTCAGCCGGGGAAGCTCCCTCGGCCGTTGACGCGTAAGGAAGTGTTGGCGTTCCCCCCTTCGGCGGATGCGTACTTCCATGCAAGCTTGCGTCCTACGTCGCAAGCCCCTGGGCGGGCTCCAGCCGTCGCGCCTCGCGCGCGATCGTCCGCGCGTTCCACGTGCGCGCCCAGACGCCGACCACCACGTTGGTGCAGGCCATGGCCACGAACACGCCCGTGTAGCCGAAGTAACGGCTGCCCAGCAGCGCCAGCGGCACGTAGAAGACAAACAGCCGGAGCACGGACAGACACAGCGCCGGCAAGGGCTTCGACATGGCGTTGAACGCCCCGTTGGCGACGTTGGTCATGCCGATGAAGCCGATGGTCACCGGGATGATGTACAGATACGTCGTCGCCGTCGCGACGACCACCGGCTCGTCATTGATGAGCGCCACGAACGTAAAGCCGCCGATCCACATCACGCAGGCCGCGATCACGCCCCACGCGAGGCAATACCGGTAGCAGATCGCGAGCGCGCCGGTGACGCGGTCGAAGCGGCGCGCACCCCAGTTCTGGCCGACCAGCGGGGCGGTGCTCGACGAGATGCCGATGACCACCATGAACACCACCGCTTCGATGCGGGCCGCAACCCCGAAGCCAGCGACCACGGCGGTACCGAGTCCCGCCAGGAGACGGGTGATCACGGCGGTCGCCAGCGGTTCGATGACGTTCGTCGCCATGGCCGGAATCCCCACGTGCAGGATGACCCGGGTGGACGCGACGAGCCCCTTCATGGAGCGGCGCAGCATCCGCTCGCGCGCGAACCAGTAGACCGTCAGCAGAAAGGAGACGGAACGCGCCAGCACGAACGCCCACGCGGCGCCTTCCACGCCGAGCGCGGGCACGCCCGCCCAGCCGAAGATCAGGAACGGCCCGAACGCGACCTGGAGCACGGACCCCAGGGTGATGACGTAGCCGGGGAAGACCGGGTCGCCGATGGAGCGCATGAACAGGGTGCCGGCCATGGACAGCCCGAACAGCGGAAACCCGATCGACCACACGCGCACGTACGCAGCGACCAGTTCCAGCACGTCCCCGCGCGCACCGAGCAGGTGAAACAGCGGCCGGGCAAATCCCGCGAGCAGCGCCGCGCAGCCCACCGTGAAGATCAGCAGGAGCAGCAGCCCGTGCGTCGTGAGGATCGCCGCGGCTTCCCGTTCGCCCACGCCCATGGACCGCGCGACCCGCACCGCGCCGCCGAGCGTCAACCCCCGGGTCATGGCGCCGAGGGCCATCACCGCCGGAAACGTGAAGGTCACCGCGGCGAGCGCTTCCGTGCCCACGAGGCCGAGATAGACGGCCTCGACGAACTGCGCGAGCGTCATCGCCAGGAAGCCGAGGATCATGAACCCGGACAGCCGCAGGACGTGGCGCGAGAGGTCCCCCTCCGTGAAGCTCGCCTCGGCGCGCTCAGCCATGAGACAAGCGATCCCGATCCATTCCTCGCGCGCGGTGGGCGTCGTCTGACAAAACGCGTAGCCGATTTCCTGTGGGGCGGCGGGACGCCGCGCCCTATAGTAGCCCCGTGACCGAAGGCGCTCGCGAGTTGCTGCGCACGGTGTACGGATACACCGGGTTCCGCGGCCGGCAGGAAGACGTCGTCCGCACGGTGACGGAGGGCCGCGACGCCCTGGTGCTGATGCCGACCGGCGGCGGGAAGTCCCTCTGCTACCAGTTGCCGGCGCTGCTGCGGGACGGCGTCGGCATCGTGGTGTCGCCGCTCATCGCGCTGATGCAGGATCAGGTCGCGGCGCTGCGTCAGCTCGGCGTCCGCGCGAGCTTCCTCAACTCGTCGCTCACGCCGCGCGACCAGGCCGAGGTGATCGACGACCTCACCGCCGGGCGGCTCGATCTCCTGTACCTGGCCCCGGAGCGCCTGCTGCAGGAGGAGACCCTGGAGCTGCTCGGCACCGTCCGGCCCGCGCTGTTCGCCATCGACGAGGCGCACTGCGTGTCCCAGTGGGGACACGACTTCCGGCAGGACTACCTGGGACTGCATGTCCTCGGCGAGCGCTTCCCCGGCGTGCCGCGCGTCGCCCTCACGGCCACGGCCGACGCCCGTACGCGCGAGGAGATCCTCGGGCGGCTGCGGTTGCCCGGCGCGGCCCGTTTCGTGAGCGGGTTCGACCGACCCAACATCCGGTACACCGTGCAGGCGAAGGCCGACGCCGGTCGCCAGCTCGTCACCTTCCTCGAAGCCCGGCGCGGGCGCGCGGGGATCGTCTACGCGATGACCCGCAGGAAGGTCGAGGACACCGCGCGGATGCTCGCCGAGCGGGGGTTCGACGCGCTCCCCTACCACGCGGGACTGCCGCCGGACGTCCGGACCAGGCACCAGGAGCGTTTCCTGCGGGAGGACGGCATCGTCATCGTGGCGACGATCGCCTTCGGCATGGGCATCGACAAGCCGGACGTGCGCTTCGTCGCGCACATCGATCTTCCGAAGAGCGTCGAGTCGTACTACCAGGAGACCGGCCGGGCGGGCCGCGACGGCGAACCGGCGGACGCCTGGATGGTGTACGGCCTCCAGGATGTCGTCCGCCTCGCCCAGATGGTCGAGCAGTCGGAAGCCGACGCCGAGCGCAAGCGGATCGAACGGGCGAGGCTCGACGCGCTGCTCGGGTGGTGCGAGATCACCGAGTGCCGGCGCCGCGCCCTGCTCCAGTACTTCGGTGACGACCTGCCGGAAGACTGCGGCAACTGCGACATCTGCCTGGACCCGCCCCGCACCTGGGACGGCACCACCGAGGCCCAGAAACTGCTCTCCTGCGTCTACCGCACGGGCCAGCGTTTCGGCGCCGGCCACGTGATCGACGTCCTGCGCGGCAAGGAGACGGAGAAGATCCTCACCCGGCGCCACGACCGGCTGAGCACCTACGGAATCGGCAAGGATCTCCCGGACACGCAGTGGCGCTCGATCGTGCGGCAACTGCTCGTGCAGGGCTACCTCCGCGCCGACCCCGAGCGCTTCGGCGCCCTGTCCCTCACGCGGAAGTCGCGCCCGCTGTTGCGGGGCGAGGAGCGCATCCTGCTGCGCGAAGACGCCTCTCCCAAGCGGCCCGCCAAGGTCGCGCGGAAGACCGACTACGACCCCGGGCCCGACGACCTGCCGCTATGGGAAGCGCTGCGCACCTGCCGCCAGGAACTCGCCGCCGAAGCCGACGTGCCGCCCTATGTCGTCTTCCACGACACGACGCTCCGCGAAATGGTGCGCGTGAAGCCCACGTCCGCGCAGGAACTGCTGGCCCTGCACGGTGTCGGAGAGGCCAAGCTGGAACGCTACGGGGCGGCCTTTCTCGACGTGCTTGACGCGCACCGGCCGGCAGGTCCCGAGGAAGGCGCAACGCTGACTTAGGGGCGGGGCTGGTCTTGCGCCAGGCGAAGCTTGGTGAAGGGGGAGGTCATGCTATGACGTGACGGAAACCTTCTTGGCGACCCAGCGGGTGAGAGACCCGACCGGCCAAGGTTGACCGACCAGCCGGAACCGAGTGTTGCGTGGGCAGTGGCGACGCTGTCTGCGAAGCGTACACAGGGAGCCTTGCAGGCCGCGTGATTGAGCCACTAAGTCCTCCACATTGCGGAAGCCGACGCTGTGACAAGAGTGGAAGGCATCATCGGCGCGCCGAGACGGTCTGGCGCGACCGGTTCCGCCGGGGTCGGAGAGCGGGGCATGCGGGCAGGGGTCGCCCAGGAACCTGGGAGGTCTCGACGTTTCCACCGGAGCACGCGGCGCGGACGGCCGCGCTAGAAGAGCGTCCAGGCCCGTGGCGGCAGCCCGCTGCCGCGGGAGCGAACCGGGCACCGGAAGTGGTACCGCCAAGCGAAGGCAACGAAGTGCGGCGGGACGGGCGTCGAGAAGTCGGAGTCCGCTGATAGTACCGCTGAAGTTGGGGAACCCGCCCCAGGGGACCCGGTGGAGGGAAGCGGCGGACCGGGCTACGGGGCTTTCGGAGGGACAGATGGACGGACCGCCGAGTCCGGAGGACATCTCAACGCAACGACGAAAGCTGGCGGAGCTGGCTGGCACGGATAGACCCGAAGCTGGCCCTGAAGACGATCGCGCACCACATCGACCTGACGTGGTTGCACCGACGCCTACCGGCGCACGCGCAAGGACGGCGCGGCGGGTGTGGACGGCGTGACGGCGGCGGAGTACGAGGCCGACCTGGATGCGAACCTTGAGCGCCTGCTCGAGCAGTTCAAGTCGGGGCGGTATCGGGCGCCGGCGGTCCGCCGGGTCCACATCCCGAAGCCGGGCAAGGCGGGGAAGACACGACCGCTGGGCATCCCGACGCTGGAGGACAAGGTTCTGCAGCGTGCGGTGCTGATGGTTCTGGAGCCGATCTTCGAGCAGGACTTCCTGGACTGTTCGTACGGGTTC
>JAJDVW010000147.1 GCA_022825925.1 Pseudomonadales bacterium
TGCGGGAAAACCGCACGTCCGGTTTGACGAGCGGGGACTGGAAACGCGGTCATGGGAGCCGGACTGAGGCCCGGAGCGAAAGCGACGGAACAGCCACCGGACCCTACAACTGGCGCGCCAGTCCTCGACTCTACCGTGACACGATTGGACGACACGACAGGAAGAGCCTTTGTTGGAAGCCCCCTTCATCTTTGTATTTGGCAAGCGCAGCGCGCAGCGAGCGTTCGCGAGCGGAGGCGAGAGGGATACCCGCCCGAAGGGACGAGACCGCGCAGCGGGCTCGGCAGGGTAGCCCGGCCGCGAAGCGGCTCGCCCAAAGTCTTCCTTGAAGGCCGCAAGACAATCCACGAGGGCATGGCATGGTCGTGGGGGCAGTCATCACGACCACAGCGGATGGGTGTCCACGAGACGCTGTGCCTCGGCGCGGATGCGCGCGCGGTCGTGCACCTTGAAGGGGCCGCGATGGTCCTCTGAAAGATGGATCACGTAGTAGTGCGCGCCGGCATTGAGGACATCGTCCTGCCGGTAGATCTCGCCGACGACGGTGCCGTCCTGGTAGATGCGCGACTCTTCCGGTGTGATGCGCCGGAAGGTGAGGTCGGTGCGATAGCGTCCCATCCGGGTACTCCCTTCGTGCCTGGCGGGCGGGTTCTCTCTCTCCACCCCGCGTCTTGTTCACGCCAACTCCTGCTGCCCTCTCTCTCCGGCGAAGCGGAAAAGGGGCGCGAGGCGGGCGGCGAGCGCAGCGGCGCCGAGCGCGAGCAGGTCGTCGTTGAAGTCCGCGCCCTCGGGAACGAGGACATGGGCGGGGACGCCCGCCCGCGCGCAGCGCCGGGCGAGGCGTCCGGCGCCGCGCTCCCCTTCCGCGTCGTTGTCGCGTGTGATCACGAGCCGCGAGAGGCCGGCAGGAGGCGCGAATGCGCCGAGGCTGCCGGCGGAGAGCGCTGCGGCGGCGTTGATCGCTGGAACGGCGGCGACCAGCGATAGCACCGTCTCGATGCCCTCGCCGACGAGGAGCGCGGCTCCGTCGGCGGGGCAGCCGAAGCGAACGGCATGGCCGAAGATGCGCCCGAGCGCCTTACGCGGCGACGCGACGTCCGCCTTGGCGGGCAGACGCGGATCGAGCCATGTGCGCTGGACGCCGAGAAGGACCCCGTGGTTGTCGGCGGAGACGGCGGCAACCAGGGCAGGCAGGCGGCGAATGCCGCCACCGTCCTTGTATATAAGTGAGGGATGGAAGCGCAGCGCCGGGAACCGGCAGCGGGCGAGCCCCCTGGCGTGGAGGTAGGCTTCGGCGTGCGTGCCGTCGATGGCGCAGCAGCGCCGCCACAGGCGGCGCGCCGCTTCGGTCGCGTCGTAGGCGTCGTCGTCGGCTGGGGCCGGCGCAGCCGGCAGGGCAAGGAACGCTCGCGCCTCGTCGAGCGCGGCGCGCAGCGTCGGGGCGCCGGTGCGGTAACGGATGATATCGAGCAGGTCGCCGTGCTCCCCCGTAGCCGCGTCGGTGAACTTACCGGGCGTTCCCGGGCCGGCGAGCCGGACGAACAGCGAGCGTCCTCGGGCGCCGTCGAGGTCGCCCGCGACCCAGTAGCGGCCCTGGCGGCGGCCGTGGGGCAGGTACTGGCGGCAGACCTCCTCGGCGCGCTCGGCGAGCGCGGCGGCAATAGCGGTGGCGTTCATCGTGCGGGCTCATGGCGTGGGACGGCACCGGTGAAGCAGAGACGACGGACAATTCTGGAGAGCATGGGAGCACCTCGCTCGCAGCTGCCGGGGGAACGCCCGGTTCCGGCCGCTCTCCACCTCCTGCCGGCGCCGGGACGGCGGGCGATGCGCGAAGTGCGAGCCGTGCCGTCCGGCCGGTGGCGGCTCTGTACGGGTTGCAAAAGAAAAGGCCGATGCCGCGCAGGGAGGGACACGGCACCGGCCAGGATCAGCGGGAGGGAGGAGCCCGCCTAGAAGGGGATACCCGAGCCGTCGTCCGTGTCGGACGGGGCGGCATCGGCGGCGGCCGTCGCCTCACCGTTGGCGGGCGGGGCGCCGTTGCCGTTGGTGCCGGCCGGCTTGTCGAGGAACTGGACGCGCCCGCCGGGGACCAGCAGGACCTCGGTCGAGAACCGGTCGGAGTCCTCGCCGTCCTTGCGCCAGCGCCGGGTCTGAAGCTTGCCCGCGACGTAGACCAGGCGGCCCTTCTTCGCGTGCTTCTCCAGCATGTCGACCAGACCGTTCTGGAAGGTGACGCAGCGGTGCCACTCCGTCCGGTCGACGCGCTCGCCGGTCTGCTTGTCGATGAAGCTCTCGTCGGTCGCGATGCTCATGTTGGCAACGCGCCCGCCCGAGGCCAGGTGGTTGATGGCGACGTCGTCGCCGAGGCGGCCGATCAGCTGCACCCTGTTCTCTCCGAAAGCCATGATTCGTCTCCTGTCATTCCTGGTTGATGACGATGGGTTGACGAACGGGTCGGGAACCCCTCTCGGTCCCCTTCCCGTTCACCCCTCCAAAGCTCCTCCACCTCTCTTTCGCCGTCCGCCCCGACGCCTGCCGGGTGGCCGACGATCTTGCCTGCGGCACGGACGAAAGCGGCGGTGGTGATCACCGGGAGAGCGTCCGGAACGTGGCGGAGACTCGGGTCTCGCTGCGCCCGGCGCTGGCGGCGGGATCGATCCCGTGCATCCAGGCGCTCCTGGCGGATCCTCGCAGGACGAGGGCGGAGCGGCGCGGCAGCAGGGCCACCTCGTCGGACGCCAGCCCGTCGCGGACGTAGGGGCGGACCGAACGGGGCCGGAAGTTCATCGTCCAGGCGTCGCCGAGCGAGAGCGACACGACGACCGGGCCGAAGCTGGCGTGATCGGCGTGCATGCCGATGCCCTGGCCGGGGCGGTACTCGTTGACGATGCACTGCTCGGACATGGCCCCGTCGAAGTGCGGTGCCAGCCGATCGCCGATCACGGTGGCCCAGCGCGGGAAGGGCGGTGCCGGGTCGTGCCTGCCAGTGCCGCGCTGCCGGTAGTCGTAGCGGAAGCCGTAATGCTGCACGCGGCGGCTGAGGTCGGTCATCCAGGACGCCTGGGAGATGCGCAGCAGGATGCGCTCTTCCTCGGCCTCGGTGACGATGTTGGGCACCAGCGTGGCGCCGTGGTCGAAGATGCTCGCGGTGTCGCGGGTCATGGGCTCTCTCTCCTCCCGTAAGCGGACGCCCGCACCTGCGCACGGCTCCGCCTCCGGCGCCGGTTCGAGAACGATGACCGTGCTCGGGATGTCCGCGAGACAGGCGGTAACGAGGGGGCGCACCGCGCGCCAGTCGAGACCGCCCAGGCCGCACCCGAGCGGCGGAATGGCGACGGAGACGATGCCGTGGCCGGCGAGGGTTGCGGCGAGGCCGCGAAGCCCGGCCTCGATGTCGCCGATCGCGCTCGGGTCGCGCCAGTGACGCTTGGTGGGGAAGTGGACGATCCACCGGGGGCTGTCCCGGCCGGTGTCGAACATGAACATGCGGCCGGGCTGCAGCCGGCGCTCGGCGCAGGCGCGGCGGTAGGCGAGGAAGGCGTCGGGGTGGCGGCGCCTGAACTGGAGGGCGAGGCCGGTGAGCGTGGGCTTGGTAATTGATGGTGGTGTTTTCGGATTATTCGATGGTCGAGATGCGTCGCTTGTCTGATCCGGGAGAGCGTCGAGCGAGCGAACATTCACCGTGACCGCATCAGGATTTCGTTCCAGTCCTTCG
>JAJDVW010000015.1 GCA_022825925.1 Pseudomonadales bacterium
GCACTTCGACGGCTTCGCCCGCGAGGCGGACGACTACGACATCCCCGGGTTCGCCGAGTCCGCGTACCTGCACGCTCTGGAAGAGATGGAGGACCACCACGACGAAGACGAGCACGGCGCCGACGACCACGACGAGGCGGACGACCACGACCACGATGACGAAGACGAGCATCACGACGAAGACGAGCATCACGACGAGGACGAGCACGAAGCGGAAGCCCACGGCCATCTGCCAGGCAGTGGCCTCGAGGTCCGTGGAGGTTCCGCCGGCTTCTCCTTCGTCGGGGACCGCGGTTTCGTCGGCCTCGCCGTCAGCCGCCTCGACTCCGAGTACGGCATCCCCGGCCACAGCCACGCCCACGACCACGGCCATGACGACCACGAGGAGCACGGGGACGACCACGACGAGGAGCACGGGGACGACCACGACGAGGAACACGCGGACGACCACGACGAGGAGCACGCCGACGACGATCACGACGACGAGGAACACCATGCCGGGGAGGCCGAGGCCCTTCCCGTCGTCGACCTCGAGCAGACGCGCATCGACCTCGAGGCTGGTCTGGCGAATCCGTTCGACGGCTTCGAGAACCTCAACCTCCGGCTGGGCATCAACGACTACGAACACGCGGAGTACGAAGCCGACGCGGTCGGAACGGTCTTCACGAACGAGGCCTGGGAGGGCCGTGCGGAACTGACACACGAACCCATCGGCGGCTGGCGCGGCGCCCTCGGCGCCCAGCTCGGCGACCGCCAGTTTTCCGTGGCCGGCGAAGAGGCCTTCACGCCCCCGGTCGACACGTCGTCCTTCGGCCTGTTCTGGGTGGGAGAGCGATCTCTTGGCGAACTCGGGCTCGAGGCGGGCCTGCGCTTCGATCGGGTCGAGCACGACCCCGAGGACGGTGGCAGCCGCGACTTCAACGGTGCCAGCGCTTCGCTCGGCCTCATCGTGCCGCTCGGCGAGGGCTGGAAGGGCACGCTGCTGGCCGACTATTCGTCCCGTGCCCCGACGGGCGAGGAACTTTTTTCGGACAGCCCGCATCCCGGCACGGGCCTCTACGAGATCGGAGACCCCGGGCTCGACCGGGAGCAGGCCCGCAACCTGGCGGCAACGCTCACCGGCGCTGGCGACCGGTGGTCCCTCCGGGGAACCTTCTACTACACGGACTTCGCGGACTTCATCTACCAGGCCGCGACGGATGAGGAACGGGACGGCTTCGACGTGCGCCGGTACTCCCAGGCCGGGGCGACCTTCGCGGGTTTCGAGGTGGAAGGCCGCGTGACCGTCGCCGAGTGGGGCGTCGGACGTCTCGAGGTCGGGGCTTTCTTCGACACGGTGTCACCGGAGCTCGACATCTCCGGCAACGACCACCTGCCGCTCATTCCACCCGACCGGACCGGGGTGTCTCTCGCGTTCACGGGCGGTCGCCTGCGGGCCAACTTGGATTACGTACGCGCTGCCGAGCAGGATGACGTCTCCGAGTTCGAGTTGCCGTCGGATTCCTACGACGACCTGCGCGCCCGTATCGCGTGGCGTTTTCGTGCGGGCGACATGGCGGTCGACCTGTTCCTGGCCGGGCGCAACCTCACCGACGACGAGCAGCGGTTGCACACGTCCGTCGTCAAGGACCTGGCGCCCCAGGCGGGACGCACGATGGAAGCGGGACTGCGCGTGCGGTACTAGCGCGACCTGGCGGTCGCGGCCCGTCCGCAGGACGGGTAGGAGTTTCGCAAAGGCGAAACTCCTGCGGCGCAAGCTCCTGACCCGGCTGGCCGGCAACGCCTTGCGGCGGCGGTCCCCGGCGCTACCCGGTGGTCACACGCGCTCGAGGGCGACCGCCGTGGCCTCGCCGCCGCCGATGCACAGGGCCGCGACGCCGCGCGTCCCGCCGGTCGCGTGCAGGGCGTGCGCCAGCGTGACGATGAGCCTGCTGCCCGTGGAGCCGATCGGATGTCCCTGGGCGCACGCTCCGCCGTGGAGGTTGACCCTGTCCGGATCGAGTCCGAGTTCCCGGATGGCGAGCATCGTGACCATGGCGAACGCCTCGTTGATCTCGAACAGGTCGACCTCCTCCTTGCTCCAGCCGACCCGCGCCAGCAGCTTCTCGATGGCCCCGATGGGCGCGATAGTGAACTCCGACGGATGAATGGAGTGGGTGGCATGTCCGACGATGCGGGCGAGGGGCGCCGCGTCCTCCAAGGCGTCTTCGCCGGCCAGGACCAGGGCGGAGGCGCCGTCCGAGATCGAGCTCGCGTTCGCGGCCGTGATCGTGCCGTCCTTCGCGAACGCGGGACGCAGCGACGGGATCCGGTCCATGCGCGCTCGGCGCGGCTGCTCGTCCTCGTCCATGTCGCCGAGGGGCGCGATCTCGGTGCCGAACGCGCCGCCCTCCATGGCGGAGAGCGCCCTCGTCAGGGAGCCGATGGCGAACGCGTCCATCTCCTCGCGGGTCACTTGGTGCCGGTCGGCCGTCGCCTGGGCGAAGCTCCCCATCGAGCCGCCGGTCTCGGCGTCCTCGAGACCGTCCAGGAACATCGCGTCGACGAGTTCGCCGTGCCCCATGCGCTGGCCCCGCCGCGCCTTGGCGAGGAGGTAGGGAGCGTTGCTCATGCTCTCCATGCCGCCGGCCACGACCCGGCGCGCGCTGCCGGCGCGGATCAGGTCGGTGCCGAGCATGGTCGCCTTCATCCCCGACCCGCACACCTTGTTCACGGTCGTCGCGCCGACGCCGTCCGGTATCTCGGCGAGCCGCATGGCCTGGCGGGCGGGCGCCTGGCCGATGCCGGCGCTGATGACGCAGCCCATCAGCACTTCGTCGACGGTGGCCGGGTCCGTCCCCGCCGCGCGGACGGCTGCGCCGATGGCGTGCGCGCCGAGTTCCGGCGCGGACCGGTCGGCAAGGTTGCCGAGAAAGCTGCCGATGGGGGTGCGTTGGGCGGCGACGACGAATACTCCGTTCACGGTCTCTCCTAGTCCTGGTGTTCGGGCTCTGGTGTTCGAGAAAGCGGGGAAGGTGCGGGACGGTCGGCTCAGGCTTCGCGAAAACGCGGGATCAGCTCCGCGAAGTTGCAGGGCCGGAAGTCGACGTCGAGCTGGTTGCGCAGGATCTTCTCCCAGCCCGTGCGGCACGCGTTGGTGGACCCGGGCAGTGCGAAGATCAGGGTGCCGTTGGCGATGCCGCCCACGGCGCGGGACTGGATCGTGGAACTCCCGATCTCCTCGAGGGAGACCTGGCGAAACAGTTCCCCGAACCCGTCGATCGTCTTGTCGAAGAGGGGCTCGAGCGCTTCCGGCGTACGGTCGCGCCCGGTGAACCCGGTGCCGCCCGTGGTCAGGACCGCCTCGACGTTCGGATCGGCGATCCAGCCGGACACCCGCGCGCGGATGCGGTAGACGTCGTCGGTCTCGATGGCGCGTTCCGCCAGCCGGTGACCGGCGTCGGCGAGGCTCGCGCAGAGCAGGTCGCCCGACGTATCGTTCTCGGGGGTGCGCGTGTCGGACACCGTGAGGACCGCGATTGACAGGGATTGAGCGCTCATGAAGAACCGGGTCCAAGTTTGCGGATTTGCGGAGGATTACATTAGAGTAGCGCACCTTTTGAGCATGTGGGGCGCGGGAGCCTCAAGCCGGGGAGCGCGAGGGGCCTGCCCCTCGCAGGAAACCGGCGGTCCCCTATGGAACACGCAGCCGCTGCGGGCGATCAGCTCTTCCTCATAGCGGAGAGCCTGGCCCAGGACTTCTCCCTGTTCCCCGACCAGGGTGCCGGCGAGCACCCCGGCATGCGTGGGCTGCTCGGCGAGGCGGACATCGCGAGGCGGTGCGAGGCCCTCGCGAACATGGACATCGACTCGTACATCGAGGCGGTCGTGGCCGGCGCGGAGGACCCTCGGCGCCAGGCCGCTCCCGAGATCATCCGACGCTTGGGGGAGGTCTCGTCGGAGGTCGGGGACGGGCCCTTCTACGCGGCGCTCGTGCGCATGGATTTCGACGGCGAGGCGCGCCAGGTCGGTTTCATCGCCCAGGACCGCTCGGCGAAGAACGGCGTCTGGGGTCCCGAGCACCACCTCGCCGCCGCGGAGCGCATCGCGGAGTTCTCCAAGCGCGCCCTGCCGATCGTGAGCCTCATGGATACGCCGGGCGCGGACGCCGAGGCGGAAGCGAACCGCGACAACCAGGCGCACAGCATCTCGCGTCTCATCGCCGAAATGTCGAACGTCACGGTGCCGAACCTCGGCATCGTGTTCGGGCTCGGCTACTCCGGCGGCGCCATCCCGCTGGCCGCGAGCAACATGATCCTGTCGGTGCGGGACGGGGTGTTCAGCACCATCCAGCCGAAGAGCCTCGCCAGCATCGCGCGGCGGCTCAACCTCTCCTGGCAGGAGTGCGCCAAGCACGTGGGCCTCTCGCCGTGCGAACTGCACGCGCAGGGGAACATCGACGGCGTCATCGACTACTCGCCCGGGGAGGACGGCGCCCACTTCGAGAACCTCCGCCTCGCGATCGTCTCCGGGATCCTCTCCGTCGAGGACCGCACGCGGGCGTTCGTCGCCGACAACCCCTATATCCTCGACCACTACCGGCGCAGCCTCGAACGCTACCTGCACCCGTCGAGAACCCTGCAGCGCCTGCAGGAGAGCGCCGCCATGAGTTTGACGCGGACGCCGACGGAGTACGTCAACGTCTTCGGCGTCGCGTACCGCTACCTGCGTTACCTCGGGTGCCGCCGGCGCATCCATGCGACGTCCTCGCAGCAGTACGGCCGGCTCGCCTCGCAGGAGTTGCCGAAGGGCGAACTGGCCGCGCGCGCCGACCGCGAGCGCCGCCGCGTCTTCCTCAAGTGGATGCAGGACCCGGACCGCGTGCGTTACGACGACGGCCTCGCGCGGACGTGGAAGCAGTACGGCGAGCGCAAGGAGGCGCTGCACGACGAACGCGGCCGCTTCGCCCAGTTCTTCCTCGGCGAACCGCGGAAGAATTTCGAGGAGGCGCGCTCGAACCTGTTCGGCACGGTGGGGATGTACCTGTACAACCGCTGGAAGTCCGACGCGGCCGGCAACTTCCGCGAACTGCGGCACTACCTGGACAACGCCGCCGACGCCCGGGCGCTCCTGCGCACGGCCGACATCCCGGACCCGTACCCGCTGCTCGAGGCGATCGCCGCCGACGGGGCGCTCGGCGCCACGCTGTACGAGCGTTTCACCCACGAGGGCAAGAAGCTCCTGGCGAGCGACCACCTCGACGAGAAGGCGGACACGTACGTCCGGACGCAGCTCACCTCGGAGATCAACCTCGCGCTGACCGAGGGGTCGATGGCGGAGGCGATGCCGACGACGGACCTCGGTACGCGGACGCGCGAGGCGATGTCCTGGGCGCCGTCCCCCATCGTGGTCAACCGGCTGGTCTTCGAGGACCGCTTCGGCCGCTTTCTCGCGACGCGGGAGGCCGCCGACGGCCCGTCCTCGGGCGGCGACCTCACCGTCCTCGACATCCTGCTCGAGGACGACCTGCGCGACGACTTCATCGAGGAGTGCCGGAACTTCCTGCTCTTCGACGGCGTCTACGACCGCATCATCGACAGCCTCGACTCCATCGCGGAGGAGGCGGAACGCACCCGCAGCCTGTCCAAGTCGACGCTGAGCGAACTGGTGCGCAGCGCGTTCGAAACCGCGGCCGGCGCCGTCGGCGCGGAGGAGTCGGTGGACGCGCTGCGGCCGCGCTTCTTCGACTGGTTCCTGCGCATCGACGGCACGCGCGGCTCGAGCGACTTCCTGCGGGCGGTCGAGGAGTGGAAGAAGAGCGCGTTCGCGCACCTGTCGGACACCCTGTTCGTAGTGGTGACGTTCGTGTTCGAGAAGCTCCTCGTCTCTTGGCTGAACGCCGAGTGGGACGGCAAGCGCTACGACGAGCGCATCTCGCCGCGCAACATCGGCCGGAAGAAGGACTTCTGGAACCGCCTGACGATCGCGTACCGGGACCTGCGCATCCAGGACGCCCTGCGGGGCTTCAAGAGGCGCAAGGCAACGGGCCCGGCGGCGTTCGTCGAGGCCTTCTTCACGGACTTCGAGGAACTCTTCCCGGACCTCCTGAGTTCGGACCCGTGCGAGTTCCCGGGACTGCGGCTGTCCATCGAGGGCGCCCTGGCCCGCGAGACGACGCCGTGCGGCGTGATCACCGGGACGGGCACGTTCCAGGACGGCGCCGGCGGGCTGCGCGTGGGCACCGTGATCTCCAACGCGGACTTCCAGGCCGGCGCCTTCGACATGGCGAGCGCGGAGAAGTTCTGCAAGCTGCTCGTGCACTGCGCCGAGCAGCGGCTGCCCGTCATCTGCTTCATCTCGTCGGGGGGCATGCAGACGAAGGAGGGGGCGGGCGCGCTGTTCTCGATGGCCGCGATCAACGACCGCCTGACGCGGTTCATCCGCGACCACGAGCTGCCGGTGATCGTCTTCGGCCATGGCGACTGCACGGGCGGCGCGCAGGCGAGCTTCGTCACGCACCCGCTGGTGCAGACCTATTACTTCTCAGGCACCAGCATGCCTTTCGCGGGACAGATCGTCGTACCGTCCAACCTGCCTTCCGACTCGATTCTCTCGAACTACCTCTGGCACAAGCCCGGGGCGATGCAGGGCTTGGTGAAACACCCGTTCCTCGAGGACCTCGACGACGCGCTGCGCACGATCGACCCGGAAATCCCGGTGCCGGAAGACACCGTGGTCGAGGTGGTCCGCCTCGTGATGGCCGGGGTGCTCGACCGGCAGGCGCCGGCGGCGACCCCCGCCCGATCGCCCACCAGCGACGCAGACCTGGTCCGGCCGGTGTCCAAGGTGCTGATACACGCGCGTGGCTGCACCGCCGTCAAGCTCATCCGGGTGGCCCGGCGGCGGGGCGTCGAGGTCGTGCTCGTGCAGTCCGATCCCGACATGGAGAGCGCCCCCGCGGACCTGCTCGGCGACGACGACGCGTTGGTCTGCATCGGCGGTGCCACACCGGACGAGAGCTACCTGAACGCGCTCTCCGTCCTCTCGATCGCCGAGCACGAGGGGGTCGACGCACTGCACCCCGGCATCGGCTTCCTGTCCGAGAGCAGCCAGTTCGCGGAGCTGGTGCGTTCCCACGGGATCAACTTCGTGGGCCCGCCGGTCTCCAGCATGGAGACGATGGGCAACAAGTCGAACGCCATCAGCACCGCCATGCGGCTCGGCGTGCCGGTCGTCCCGGGCAGTCACGGCATCGTCACCGACGCCGACCGCGCGGCGGAGGTCGCCGACGGGATCGGCTATCCGGTGCTCATCAAGGCGGTGCACGGCGGCGGCGGCAAGGGCATCCAGGTCGTGGAGTCGCGCGAGCGGTTCCATGAACTGTTCCAGCGGGTCTCCGCGGAGGCGCGGGCGGCGTTCGGCAACGGCGACGTGTACCTGGAGAAATACGTGACGTCCCTGCGTCACATCGAGGCCCAGCTCCTGCGCGACCACGCCGGCAACACGCGCGTGCTCGGACTGCGCGACTGCAGCGTGCAGCGCGACAAGCAGAAGGTCATCGAGGAGTCCGGTTCGACGGCCCTCCCGGAGGCCCTCGTCAAGGAAGTGACGAAGCACACCGCGGCGATCGCCTGCGAGGTGGGCTACGTCGGCGCCGGCACGGTCGAGTTCATCTACGACGTGGAGGCCGGCGAGGTCTACTTCATGGAGATGAACACGCGTCTGCAGGTCGAGCATCCGGTGACGGAGCAGGTTTCGGGCGTGGACATCGTGGGCGAGCAGTTCCGCATCGCCGGCGGGGAGACGATCGACGCACTCGAGGTCGGCCACGAAGGGTACGCCATCGAGGCGCGCATCAACGCGGAACGGGTGACGGCGGGCGCGACCGGGGAGCTGCGGTTCCATCCGAGTCCGGGGGCGATCACGACCTGCGAGCTGCCCGAGGCCGATCACATCGACGTCATCAGCATGGCCGGAGAGGGCAAGTTCGTCTCCCCGTACTACGACAGCATGATCGCGCAGGTGATCGCGCGCGGCAGCGACCGGGACGAGGCGGCCGACCGCCTGGCGGCGTATCTCGACGGCGTGCGGATCGGCGGCATCGCGACCAACGTGCCCCTCGTCAAGCGCATCCTGCGGGACCCGGTGTTCCGGGCCGGGGACTACGACACCGGCTACCTGCCCCGCTTCCTCGAGCGGACCGACGCCGCCGCGATGATCGAGGAAATCGAGGCCGCGGCCGGAGACGACGCGCGCGGCATCGGGCGGGACGCGATCGCCATCGAGGACAGCGACGAGTTGCGCGTACTGTCGCCGTCGACCGGCATCTTCTACTCGGCGCCGTCGCCGGCGGAAGCCGATTTCGTCGAGGTGGGTCAGCGCGTGGGCCTGGACGATATCCTGTGCCAGCTCGAGGCCTTCAAGATCTTCTCGCCGCTGCGGCTGCGCGACTTCAACACGTCGGACGACGACCTGTACGCCGACGGCCCCTACGTCCTCGCCCGCATCAACGTCGCGAGCGGCCAGCAGGTGAACGCCGGCGACCTGCTGTTCGTGGTCCGCCCGATCGACTGAGCGCGCGTCCCGACGCCACGCTCAACCGAGGGTCTCGAGCGCCCCACTCGCGAAGCACACCGCCCCGAGCGCCAGGATCACGTAGCCGCTGATGCGGCGGAAGCGGTCGTCCGGCAGCCGCGCGAGCAGGCGCGTGCCGATGCGCGCACCCGCGACCGCCACCAGGCAGGCGACGGCAAGCAGCGCCACGGACACGTCGGCGGCCGCGCTCCCGGCCAGCAACCCGTAGTAGCCCACCTTGACGAGGTGTCCGAGCGTCTGCGTCAGGGCCTTGCTGGCGACGACCTGGTAGCGGTCCAGCGCCCCGCAACCGTCGCCTGCGGCTCCGGTCGCGGCCCAGCCCCACCGGCCCACGAGCCCGCGCCGTCCTACGGCGCGGCCTCCTCGGGACGCGTGCAGGTAGAAGGCGTCGAGGAGCGGGCCCGAAGCGCCCGCGAGGAGCTGCGCCGCCGTGACGACCGCGCCGCAGGTGAAGGCCGTCGCGGGCCGGCGAATGTCGAGGCGGGAGAAGTGCGGCGTCGCCCGGGCGAGCCACGGGAACGCGCCGATCAGCATCAGCACGACGCCGGGCTCCGGCACCAGCGTCACGGCCGCGAACGCCGCGACGACGAGCGTCGCGCCCGCGGCGTACGGCGGCACGATGCGCCATTGCACGTGTTCGCGCAGGAACAGGAAACGGGCGCCGTTCGACGCCGCCTGCACGGCGCCGTGCACGATCATCGCGGCGGACACGGGCAGCAGCAGGACCAGCGCCCCCATCAGCACGAGGCCGCCGGCCATGCCGAGGACGCCCGACAGGATGGCGGTGCCCAGTACCGTGAGGAGGATGACGGTCCAGACGATCATCGCCCGGTTCGGACGGATCCGCTCACTTCAGCATCCATGCGTAGGCTGGCTGCACGGCCACGCCCTCCGGAGGCGCAATGGCCGGGTCGCGGTCGGTGAGCGTCAGCACCCGTCGCGTCGCATGGGGCCACTGACCGGCGGCCTCATCGAGCGCCCGAAACTCGCGTTCCGCCGTCGTTGGGTCGGACAGGTCGACGCACACCTGGATCAGTTCCGCTTGCCGATCCGGTCCCCGGGCGAGGAAGTCGACCTCGTGGCCAAGGGGAGTTCGGACGTAGGTGACGTCGAGCCGCCGGCGTTCGAGTTCGATGAGTACCGCCGTCTCCAGGGCGTGGCCGAGGTTGGCCCGCCCGGTACGATCGAACACGGGTATCAGGCCCGGGTCCACGGGGAAGGCCTTGCGCGGGTTCACCATGCGCTGGCGTTCCGAGTTCGACTCCATGGACAGCACGCGGATGAGGAAACAGTCCTCGAGGTGTGCGAGGAGCCCATGCACGGTGTCCTTGGCGATCGCGAATCCCTGCGACCGAAGGGCTCGATGGAATCGCTCGGCGCTGAAGAGCCCGGCGGCGTTGCCGAGCAGATGGCGGGTGAGCCATCGCAGTCCCGTCACGTTGCGGACGCCATGGCGCTCCACCACGTCTCGCAGGATGGCGACGTCGACGTAGTCCTGCAGCAATTGGTGTCGCGCGGTCGGGTCGAGCCCCTGCGCCTCCGGAAAGCCACCGACCCGAAGCCAGTCAACGAACGCGCGCTCGAGGCGGCTGCGTTCGTCCGCCGCGAGGAACTCGAGACGCTCCGGCAGCGGGATGTCGTGGTGACGGCACGCCTCCTCGAACGAGAAAGGATGCAGGAGCACCTGCCATGCGCGTCCCCGGAGGGAGGAGGCGATCTCGCGCGACAGCAGCGTTGCCGACGATCCGGAGACGAAGACCTGCGCTTGCCGTTCATCGAGCAGCCGGCGCACGAAACGCTCCCAGCCCGGCACGAGCTGGATCTCGTCGAAGCACCACGCGCGGGGAGTCTCCGGGGCGTCCCGCGGGAGGAGGCTGCGGTACTCGTCGAGGATGGCGCTCAACGCCTGTGAGTCGAGTCCGGTCAGGCGTTCGTCCTCGAACGACACGTACGGTGTTGCGGCCAGAGAGCCGTGCTTCGCCGCGAGTTCGCCGCGAAGCTGGTGCAGGAAGGTCGTCTTGCCCGCTCGACGCATGCCGATCACGGCGGTGGCCTTGCCCGGCAGGACCAACCGCCCATGAACGCGACGGGGGGTGTGGCGAGGCAGGTGTCCGTCCAGGGACCGGGCGAGTTGCTCCGAGATGGCCTGCCGGAACCGTGGAGCGAGCGGCACCATGTGTATTTCTCCTTATGAGAAGGAGAATATACGATAGATTTCTCCTTCTTAGGAGGAGAAATGGGCTTCGTACGGCAAAGGAGCCGCGCCCACGAGAACATTCCACATAGCAGGCGTAAGATTCTTGCGAGCTGGGAATGGTTGAAGAGTCCTTCGATGATCGAGAACCTGGAGACCCTCGTCGCCCTTTCCAAGACCGGCACGATGATGGAAACGGGCACGGTGCTCAAGATCTCGCAGAGCGCCGTGTCCAAGCGGATCGCGGCGCTCGAGCGCTACTACGACCGCAAGCTCGTCGAGCGGCAGGGCCGGCGCGTGGCGTTGACGCATCATGGCACGCGCCTGGTGGAGAAGGTCACGCCGCTCATCTCCGAGGTCCGCAGCGTCTTCCTCGAGGACAACGCCCTGCGCAAGGGGAAGCTGATCCTGGGTGTCTCCGAGGCGATCCTGGCGAGCTGGGGGCCGAGCCTCTTCTCGCGGGTGCACGATGCGCTCCCCGAGGTCGAACTGGACTTTCACGCCCAGCGCTCGCCGGTGGTGCTCGACCGCATCCGTTCGGGCGAGTACATGATCGGCATCTGCACCGGCTCCGCCGACGCCGACACGGACCTGCAGAGCGAACTGCTGCGGCTCGAGCCGATGGTGATCGTGCCCTCGGGCCTCGCGGCCATCGATTTCGCACCCGGCGCGCCGCTCGACGTCATCACGATCGAGTCCCGGTCCGGGGCGTGGGCCTCCATCGAGGACGACATGCGCCGCCTGCATCTGCGCCGGAGCGCGTCGCTCGAGTCTTTCTTCGCGGCGGCGCAGATGGCGCTCGCGGGATTCGGGCATGCGCTCGTGCCCGAAGGCGTCGCGCGGACGCTCGCGATGCCGCCGCAAGCCCTCATTCCGCTCGGCGCGGAGGGACTGAACCGGCCGGTGCGGTTCGTTGCGCGCAAGTCGATGTTCTCGCGGCCGCTGGTGCAGAGCTTCTACGGGGAGGTGCTGGCGGAGGCGCGGAGGCTGTGATAACGGGTCGATCGAACGTTGTCCGGGAGCTTCCGAACAAGCGGCACGGGCTTTAGGGTGCGACAATGAACCAAACAGGAGACGCGCCGGGAGCGAACGAAGCTTGAACGCCTCGCCCTCAACAACGTCGGGCCGGCCCGGTCAATGACGCCCGAGTATGCGCCCGGGGCAAATCTGATCACGGGCGACAATGGCTTGGGCAAGAGCTTCTTGCTCGACCTCTCGTGGTGGGCGCTCACCCGGCATTGGCCGAGGGAAGTGAACTTGGGCATGACGTCTGGCTACCCCGCAAGGCCTCGGGATCCGGGCGAAACCGGCCAGTATTCGGGTTGAGGTCCAGGGAACGACCGCACCTGTCTCATACGAGGCGCGTTACTCGCGCACGGATCAGGAGTGGTCGGTGGGGCCGGGCCGGCCACCCATGCCGGGCGTCGTGGTGTATGCCCATGCTGATGGCTCCTTCTCGGTGTGGGATCCGGCTCGCAACTATTGGAATGATCCTGGGCGACGCCACGCTTACGTCTTTACCGAAGCGGAGGTTTGGGACGGTCTATCGGGCTCTGTCAATGGCAGGACGACGCCAATCTGCAATGGGTTGGTCTAGTAGTTTCGAGGCATTCACCGCTGGTGCTCGCCTCTGCCGAGCCGTGGTTCGATCCAGAGCAGGATGCGTGGTTCGACCTCGACCTAGAGGGGGAACCTCCCGAGCCGCTGCTCCGGCGCCGGAGCTTCGCCGTGCGGGGTACGACCGGGGGATGGCTGACCAGTGAAGCCTTCGACCTCCAGACTGACCGCAGCCTAGAGGCTGAGAGCGCCTATCTGCGTGCGATGGCATTGCTGACGCAAGAAGATCCTGCACTCGCGGATGTCATGGATGTTCATGAGCAGCTGGTCGCGACGTTTCCCGACGTGGACCGGTTCTGGGTACGGTGGAACGCGTTCGTGGAGGAACGGGGCGGAGAGCCGGGATTCGGGTTACGCCGGCGCCGGAGCCCGAGTCGTTTGATCGCACCGTTCGCCAGCCGGGACTACGCGCATTGGAGCGGTTGGCCGAGAAACACGGAGGCTGCCATACCCCCGAAAGAGATGCCGACGCTTTGGCGTAGCGCGCTGGAGGACCTACTGGAAGGCTATCAACGCGTATGCGCGTATTTTGCCCTTCCTACAGCCCATACAACTCCGTCACGTTGCCGCGGGTGATCGCCTCCCGCTCTTCGTCCGGCACGCCTTCGAAGATCTCGTCGAGCACGTCGCGGGAGTAGGGCCACGTCGAGTCCACGTGCGGGTAGTCCGACCCCCACATCAGGTTCTCCACGCCGATGATCTCGCGCGTGAGGATGGCCGGACGGTCGTCCTCGATGGTGGCGTAGAACTGCCGCCGCCACACGTCGTGCGGGCGCTCGCCGGTGAACGCCTCCGAGCGGAAGCGGTGCTCGCGCTGCAGGCCCTGGTCGACGCGGTTCAGCCAGTAGGCGATCCAGCCCGCGTTGAACTCGCTCACGACGAACTTGAGCGTCGGATGGCGTTCCGCGACGCCGCGGCACATCAGTTCGACCAAGGTGCGCGAGACGGCGCTCGCGGTGTTGGCGTAGTCGAACACCGAGTCCCGGTTCGGGTGCCTGTCGCGATACTCGCGCGGCAGGAAGGAGTTGGTTGCGACGTGCATGGAGAGGGGGAACCCCGCTTCCTCGGCGCGGGACCAGATCGGCTCGTACGCAGGATCGAAATACGGCCGCTCGGCCGGCGACGTGCAGGGGATGCAGCCGCCCCTGTAGCCCATGGCGATGACCCGGTCGAGTTCCGCGGCGGCGGCCTCCGGGTCCTGCACGGGGATCGCCGCCAGACCGTAGAGGCGCCCGTTGGCGGCGGTCGCGTAGTCGTGCAGCCAGTCGTTGTAGTTGCGCTGGCAGGCAACGAGCAGTTCCGTGTTCTCGAAGGAGAACATGCCGAAGAACCCGGGATAGAGGAACTCCGCGGCCACGCCGTCGATGTCCTGGTCCTCGCCGCGCCGCGCGCCATCGCGGATTCCTGCCCGCAGGCCCTCGTATCCCTTGGCGAGCAGCTTCTTCGCCTCGGTGTCCGTCAGGTCGTCCACCTCCGGCTTGTGTCCGCTGCGCCGGTCGATCGCGACCCCGTTGCGCGTGCGCATGCCGGCCCAGCCCATGCGCTTGCGGACGCCGCGCGCGCCGAGGGCGGGAATCACGATGGCGTCGTCGTCCGTGCCCGCGTTGACCACCCGGGGCGCGTCGTCGCCGAACCGCTCCGGCAAACCGACGAAAACGTCCTCGGCTTCCATGACGTGCGAATCCGCTGAAATCGGCTCCATGCCTGCCTCCGCCTTGCGCCCCCGAGACGGGGAACTTTCGCCTATTCCCGACCGGCGCTCAAGGGCCGCGGGCCGGTCAGGGCCGGTCAGGTCGCGGTCGCTGTCGCGGAGTCTGCGGCGGCTGCGCGACGACTGGCAGTTGGCCCATGGCCATCCGCTGGAGCTTGCGGACGTGGTGTGCATCGATGTTCTCGTCTTGGCCCCGCAAGGGAGACCGCGAGGTCCACCGTGTAGCATGGATACCCTGCCCATCGCGACACGAGCCGTGGCGAAGCCGGACATCCCGGACAACTTCTTCGAGCGCGTCGACACGAGTCCCGACGGCGAGTTCTATCGGCAGCCGCGCTTCGTGCAGCACATCGACGAGGTCACGATCGAGGCACTCACGCGGTGGTATCGCGAGTTCCTGCTGCCCGAGGCGGATGTCCTCGACCTGATGTCCTCGTGGGTGTCCCATTACCCTCCCGACGTAGTGTTCGGCCGGGTGGCCGGCCTCGGCATGAACGCGGCGGAACTGGAGGCGAACCCGCGCCTGACCGAGCACTGCGTGCACGACCTCAACGCGGACCCGGTACTGCCGTACGAGGACGCCGCGTTCGACCGCGCGACCATCGCCGTGTCGATCCAGTACCTCGTGCGACCGGTCGAGGCCATGCGTTCCGTCGCCCGGGTGCTGCGCCCCGGCGGACGGATCTGCGTCGCCATGTCGCACCGCTGTTTCCCGACCAAGGCGATCCGGGCCTTCCACCAGTTGCCGCCGCGGGACCGCGTTCGGCTCGTGGGGGCATACCTGGACCTTGGGGGCTTCGAGGAGGTCGCCTTCGTCGACCGTTCGCCGCCGAGCGGAGACCCGCTCTGGATCGTGACGGGGCGGACGCCCGACGCCTGAGCCGCAGCGCCGCGCGGTTCTTGCTTGCTGTGCATGCATACAGTATCTTGCCGGCATGAGCGAGACGGGCTGGCCGCGCATCGTCGCCCATGCCGACATGGACGCGTTCTATGCGGCGGTGGAGCAGCTCGACCACCCGGAACTCCGGGGACGCCCGGTGCTCGTCGGTCCCCGGAGCGAACGGGGCGTCGTGCTGACCGCCAGCTACGAGGCGCGCCCGTACGGCGTGGGCAGCGCCATGCCCATCGCGCGGGCGCGGCGCCTCTGTCCGGACGCGGTCACGGTTCCGCCCCGGTTCGATCGCTACGAGGAGCTGTCCCGGACCATCATGCGGGTCTTCGGGGACTTCTCGCCGTGCGTCGAGGCGCTGAGCCTCGACGAGGCGTTCATCGAGCTATCCGGCGCCGAGCGCATCTTCGGACCGCCCGGGCGGATGGGACAGCGCATCAAGGACGCCGTCCGCGAAGCCACCGGGCTGACCGCGAGCGTCGGCGTCTCGGCGACCAAGTACGTCGCGAAGGCTGGCAGCAGCTACCGGAAACCGGACGGGCTCACCGTCGTGCCGGCCCGGGAGGCGAAGGCGTGGCTCGCGCCGCAGCCGGTCTCGCGGCTCTTCGGCGCGGGCCCGAAGACGGTGCCGAAGCTCCACGCGCTCGGCCTGCATACCATCGGCGACGTCGCCCGTTGCGATCCGCGCGCGCTGCATCGCGGCCTCGGCGGCATGGGCGCCCACTTCGCGGCGCTGGCGAACGGCCGCGATCCGAGGCCGGTCGAGGGCGGCCGGGCCTCCCGCAACGTCGGCTCGGACCGCACGCTGCTCGCGGACGTCTCTACCCGGGCCGAGATACTGCCGCACCTGCGTGACGCGGCGGACCGCATCGGGCGGCGCCTGCGGCGCAAGGGGTGCGCGGCGCGCGGCGTCCGGGTGCGGCTCAAGACGGCGCGCTTCGAGACGCTGACGCGCCAGTGCCTGCTCGGCCGCGCGACGGACGTGGCGGATGTCCTCTACGAGGCCGCGGACCGGCTGCTCGGCGCGTTCGGGCATCCCGGACCGTTCCGCCTCGTGGGCATGGCGGCCTACGACCTCGCGCCCGTGGAGGCCCCCGAACAACTGCAGCTCTTCGACCGCCATGGTCGCGTCGCCCGCCTCGAGCGTACGCTCGATGTCCTGATCGAGCGCTTTGGCAAGGGCGTCGTGGGCAGGGCGCGCGACCTCGGCCCGGAACGCACGCTGGGCGGGCGCGACGCGGGTCCGAATCTCGACTTCCTTTCAACGGCAGAGTCAACGGCAGAGTCAACGGAAGAGTCAACGGATGAGGCAACGGAAGAGGCTGCCGGCGCGATCTGACGCGGCGCGGCATCGCCTGTAGAATCCGCGGCATCCAGGGAGGATTCGCGATGAAAGCACTCTTGGCATGCGCCTGCCTGCTCGCCGCCGTGGCCGGGCACGCAATGCGCGTGGACAACTTCATGCTGCTCGACCAGGACGGCAAGGCGCACGAGCTGTACTACTACTCCGACGCCAGCGCCGTCGTGCTGATCGTGCAGGGCAACGGCTGCCCCATCGTGCGCAACGCGCTGCCGGACTACCGCGCGGTCAGCGACGCGTACGCGGAGCGCGGCGTGCGGTTCCTGATGATCAACTCGAACCTGCAGGACCACCGCGAGTCCATCGCCGCGGAGGCCCGGGAATGGGACATCCCGTACCCCATCCTCGTGGATGAGACGCAGCTCGTCGGCGAGTCGCTGGGGCTCACGCGGACGGCCGAGGTCATGGTCATCGACCCGCAGCGTTGGGAACTCGTCTATCGCGGCGCCGTCAACGACCGGCTGACCTACGAGCGGCAGAAGGCGGCGGCCTCGGAACACTACCTGCGCGACGCCCTGGACGCCGTGCTCGCCGGCGGTGCCGTCGCCTTCGAGGAAGGCAACGCGAACGCCGCCAAGGGCTGCCTCGTCAACCTGCCGGGCGCGAAGGCGGATCACGCGCAGATCTCCTACAGCGACACCATAGCGCCCCTCCTGCGCGACAACTGCCAGGAGTGTCACCGCCCCGGCGGGATCGCGCCCTGGGCCATGACCGGCTATCCGATGGTGCGCGGCTTCGCGCCGATGATCCGCGAGGTCCTCCGCACGAAGCGCATGCCGCCCTGGCATGCCGACCCGCACGTCGGGACGTGGAGGAACGACCGCGGCCTGTCGGTGGAGGAACGCCAGGCCCTGATGCACTGGGTCGAGGCGGGCGCCCCGCGCGGCGCCGGCCCGGACCCGCTGGCCGAAGCCGTGGCAGAGGCGCCCGAATGGCCGCTGGGCGAACCGGATCTCATCGTCGAGATACCGCCGTTCGAAGTGGCGGCCTCCGGAGTCGTCGAGTACCAGTTCCCCGTGGTCGCGAACCCGCTGGACCGGGACGTCTGGGTGCGGGCCATGGCGATCGATCCCGGCGTGACCGAGGTCGTGCACCACGTGCTCGTCGGCACCACCGACCCCGGCCGGGGGATGAAGTACTCCGGCGAGAGCCTGATGAACAACTACCTCGGCGGCTACGCGCCGGGCACGGGACCGCAGGTCATGCCCGAGGGGACGGGGGTGTTCGTCCCGAAGGACGTCGGCTTCCTGTTCCAGATGCACTACACGCCCTACGGCAAGGTCGTCACGGACCACACGCGCATGGGCCTCTACTTCCATGACGAGCCGCCGGCCAATTTCCTGCGCCACAGCGTGGCCCTCAATCCGACGATCCGGATCCCGGCCCACGCGCGCGACCACGAGGAGTCCGCCTACTTCGAGTTCTACCGCGACGCGGTCCTCTACCAGGTGCTCCCGCACTCCCACTACCGGGGCAAGAGCTCGACGTTCGCGTTGCAGTATCCGGACGGCCGGGAAGAACTCGTCCTCTCGGTGCCGAACTACGACTTCAACTGGCAGCGGGGCTACGAGTTCGTGGAGCCGCGCCTGCTGCCGGCGGGCACCCGGCTGATCCACACCACCGTCTACGACAACTCCGTGCAGAACCCTGGCAACCCGGACCCGGCGCGGGACATCACGTGGGGGCTGTACTCCGAAGACGAGATGCTCTATGGCGATTTCGTCTTCAGTTGGGTCGAAGAGACGTCCGACCGCCCGATCGACGATCCGGAGCGCACCGAGGCCGTGCAGACGGTCGGCTTCCTGGACCGCGACCGCGACGGCAACGTGCGCCTGGAGGAGGTGCCGGCGGACATGCGCGAGGAGTTCGTGAAGGCGCTCGAGCAGGGCGACCGGGACGGGAACGGCGCGCTGGACCAGGCGGAGTACTGGGCGGTGACGCAGGCGCAGGCAAAGGCCAGGGCGCAACGCACGGCCCAGGCTGCCGAGGTCGCGCCCGCGGCGGGAGAGTAGCGCCGCGCGCGGCGCCGTTTGCGGCCAAGGGCGATGCAACCGGCCGCACCCGCCGTCAGGGACCTCGTGCTCGTCGGCGCGGGGCACAGCCACGTGCAGGTGCTGCGGCGCTTCGGCATGCGACCGGAGCCGGGCATCCGGCTCACGGTCATCGCCCGGGAGGTCCACACGCCGTATTCGGGCATGCTGCCGGGCCACGTCGCGGGCCGCTACGACCGGGACGGGATGCACATCGACGTGGCGCGGCTCGCCCGCTTCGCCGATGCCCGACTGATCCCGTCGGAGGTCACGGGCCTCGATCTCGACGGGCAGCGCGTGCCCATGGGGGACCGCCCGCCGCTTCGTTACGACATCCTGTCCCTCAACACCGGGGGCGTACCGGGGGAGGGCTACGCGCAACGGAGCTACGTCACCCCGGTCAAGCCCATCGGCCGTTTCCTGCCGCGGTGGAACGCGGTCTGCGAGGAACTGGCGCGACGGGCCATGCGACTCCTGCTCGTGGGCGGAGGCCCCGGCAGCGTGGAACTCGCGTTGGCGATGCGCGCGCGCTTTCCGGATACGGCGCGATGCACGCTGGTGACGGCGGACCCGGAACTCCTGGTGGAGCACGCGCGCGCCGTGCGGCGCAGGCTCACGGCACTTCTGTCCACCCGCGAGGTCGAGGTCCACGCGGACTTCTTCGTCGACGCCGTGGAGGAAGACCACGTCCGCGCGCGCGACGGGCGCGTGCTGCCGCACGACCACGTGTTCTGGGTGACGGGGGTCGAGCCGTTCGCGGCGTTCCGGGACAGCGGACTGGCCACGGACCCCGACGGTTTCGTGGAGGTGAACGATACGCTTCAGTCCACGTCGCATCCGGACGTCTTCGCGGCGGGAGACGCGGCCGGCATGCGGGGGTCGCCGCGGCCGAAGTCCGGCGTCTTCGCGGTGCGGCAGGGTCCCGCGCTGGCGGACAACCTGCGCCGTCATGCACTCGGCCGGCCGCTCAGGCGTTACCGCGCACAGCGCCGGGCCCTCGCCCTGATCGGTACCGCGGACGGCCGCGCCGTCGCGTCCCGGGGTCCCTGGCATGCATCGGGCCGCTGGGTGTGGGTCTGGAAGGACTGGATCGACCGGCGGTTCATGCGCCGCTTCCAGGAACTGCCGGAGATGAAGACGGCCGCTCCCACGTTGGCGCCGGCGCTGGGCGTCGACGCCCCGGACGCGATGCGCTGTGGGGGCTGCGGGGCCAAGCTCGGTGCCGATCTGCTCGAGCGGGTCCTGCGGCGGTTGCCGGTCCGTCCGGACCCGGACGTGGTGCGGGGCATCGGCGACGATGCGGCGATCGTGCGGCTGCGGTCGTCCACGCTCGCCATGACCTGCGACGGCTTCCGGGCGATGGTGGACGACCCCTGGCGCTTCGGGCGCATCGCGGCGCATCACGCGATGAACGACCTGTTCGCCATGAATGCGCTGCCACGCCATGCGCTGGCCCTCGTCACGGTGCCGGTGATGGCGGACGCACTGATGGAGGAAGACCTCCACCAGGTCATGGCCGGGGCCGTCTCCGTGTTCCACGCACATGACGTCACGCTGGCCGGCGGGCACTCCGCCGAGGGCGCGGAGCTCTCGGTGGGGTTCGCGGTGACCGGCGCCGCCCCGCCGGACGTGCTGACGAAGGGAGGCCTGCAGCCCGGTCAGCGCCTGGTGCTCAGCAAGGCCATCGGCACGGGTGCGCTCCTGGCCGGAGCCATGCAGGGACGCACCTCCGGGCGCGACCTGGTCGCGACGCTCGACCTGATGGATGCATCGAGCGCCGCCGCGGCCCGGGTCCTGGTCGAGCACGGCGCGACGGCGTGTACCGACGTCACCGGCTTCGGGCTCGCCGGGCACCTGTCCGAAATGACCAGGGCTTCCGGGGCGGCCGCGCGGCTGCGGCTCCGTGCCATACCGATGGTGCCGGCGTCCGTGGCGCTGATGGAGGAGGGCGTGCGGAGCTCGCTGCAGCCGAACAACGAGCAGGCCCTCGAGGACTTCGTGGTGCGCGGGTGCGTGCCGGGCGATCCGCGCCTGCGCCTGCTCGCGGACCCGCAGACCGCCGGCGGGTTGCTCGCGGGCGTGCCCGCCGCGTCCGCGGACGCCTGCGTCGCGGCGCTGCGGGCCGCGGGCTACGCGGACAGCGCGATCGTCGGCGACGTGATGCCGGAGGGACTGTCGGTGATAGAGGCGGGGACCGCGCCGTGAGCCCGGCCGTGCGCTTCGTGACGGACCCTATGTGCTCGTGGTGCTGGGGCACGGCGCCGCACTTCGAGGCCGCGATGGAGGCCCTCGCCGACCGCGTGACGTTCGACATCTTGCTCGGCGGCATCAACGTCCACAGCACGAAAGCCGTCGGGGCATACGGACGCGAACGCCTGAACGTGCTGTGGGACGAGGTGACGACGGTCACGGGCCAGTTCTTCTCGCACCGGCTGCCGGAGGGCACGGTCTACAACAGCCTGCTGCCCTGTCTCGCCGCCGAGGCCATGCGCGACGCGCGCGGCGCGCCGCCCATCGGCTACACGCACCGCCTCCAGCAGCGCTTCTTCGCCGAGGGCACCAACGTCAACGACCTCGACACGCTCCTCGCCACCGGGGAGGAGTTCGACGTGCCGCGTGACGCCTTGCGGCCCCTGATGGATTCCGAGGCGGTCCGGCAGCGCGTCCGGTGGGGCTTCGAGACGGCGCGCCAGTACGGCACCAACGCGCTGCCGAGCGTGCTGGTGAGTTCCGACGGCGTCGGCTACCGCCTCTTCGCGGGAGGATACGTGGACTCGGCCCGCCTGATCGAAGATCTCGAAGTTTGGCTGACCCGGTAGGCGGACCCGGACCGGTCCCCGGCGTGTTGTCCACGGAACCCTGCCTCCCTCTGCCTCCCTCGGCCTGCTGCGGCATCGCCCCAAACGGGTCCGGGCGCGGAGGTGGAGCGCCCCGCTTCCGGCCGAAGGCCAGACCCGCCAATAGACGGACTAATCGTTGTCCACGATAAGGCCCGTGTATCCCTCGGTGCTGTCCAGGGTCGCGTTAACGATGTAGTAGGGGTCAAACTCGAGCGTCTCGTCGCCTTCGTCCACCTGATCGTCAATGATCGGGATCTGGACCGTCTTGCGAACCTCACCGGGGGCAAATGCGATGCTACCCATCGTCGCACCTCCGTAGTCTTGACTCCAAACTGCGGTTTCGTCACGGATTGCGTACCACGCCATGACCGTGCGGGCGCTGGCGTGGCTCAACTCCACGATGAACTCCATCACTCCCGCGTCCTCCCCCACGCTGACATCGTCCGATGAGACGACTGGCGGGCCGACCTCGGTTCGGGGGTCGTCGTCGTCGGCGACGGCCACGGTGGCGGCGCCGCGGGAGGAGGACGCGGTGTAGCCCTGGCCGGCGTTCACGGTGGCGGTGACCGAGCCGTCGAGTTCGTCCGTGCCGTCGTCGCTGGTCGAGACGGTGAGGGTGGCGCTGCCGCTGGTCGGCACGGTCACCGTGCGGTTGCCCGTAACGACGCCGTAGCTGCCGGTCTGCGACACGCCGACCGAGACCGGCAGAGCGGCCGAGGGCGCCGGGTTGGCGGTGACGGTGAACGTGACGTTGTCGCCCTCGGTGACGCCGTTGCCGGCGGCGATGCTGACTTCCGGGACGGCCGGGTCGTCGTCGTCCGCGACGGCCACGGTGGCGGCGCCGTGGGAGGAGGACGCGGTGTAGCCCTGGCCGGCGTTCACGGTGGCGGTGACCGAGCCGTCGAGTTCGTCCGTGCCGTCGTCGCTGGTCGGGACGGTGAGCGTCGCGCTGCCGCTGGTCGGGACGGTCACCGTCCGGTTGCCCGTGGCGACGCCGTAGTCGCCGGTCTGCGACACGGCGACCGAGACCGGCAGAGCGGCCGAAGGCGCCGGGTTGGCGGTGACGGTGAACGTGGCGTTGCCGCCCTCGGTGACGCCGTTGCCGCCGGCGATGCTGACTTCCGGGACGGAGTCGGGGGTCACTCGATTCGCCTCGATTTCGGTCAGGGCCTCCACAACCGGATCCCAGCGCGAGGCCCAGTAGGTGTCCGCGTTCACCTGGGCCTCGGCGGCGGTCATCGGCGTGTAGCCGTTGTCCTCGCCCAGGGCCGCCAACACGCGCTTCCAGCGGTCCATGTGGGCGTCGCCGTTGTGTTTCTCCGCGGCATAGCCCTTCACGGTGGCGATCAGGGCGCTGTAGTCGGGATCCGACGAGTCGCCGGCGATGGTGGCCTCGCCGGTGGCGTCGGCGAGCGTGGCGTTGACGGGATTGCCGAGCGTGACCGTGAAGGTCTCGTCCGACTCGTCGTCGCCGTCGCTCGTGGTCTGCACCGAGACCGTCCCGCTCAGGTCGCCGGCGGCGATGGTGAGCGACTGGCCGGTCTGTCCGGTGTAGTCGTTGCCGGCGGTCGCGGTGCCGTCGGCGGTGGCCCAGGCCACGGTCACGTCCCGGCCGGAGACGGCGTCCAGGCTGACGGTGAACTGCGCGGCGTCGCCCTCCGCGACGGTTAAGTCGTCGATGGACAGCGCGGGCGCCGCGTCGTCGTCGGTGACGGTGGCCTCGCCGACCGCGTCGCCGAGCGTGGCGTTGACGGGACTGCTCAACTTGACCGTGAAGGTCTCGTCCGGTTCGTCGATGGCGTCGTCCGCGGTGCGCACCGAGAACTTCGTGCTCAGGGAACCCGCCTGCAAGACTGACTGGCCTGTGCGCGCGGTGTAGTCGCTGCCGGCGGTGGCCGTGCCGTCGGCGGTGGTCCAGGAAACCGTCACGTCCTTGGTGGACACGGCGTCCAGTGAGATCGTGAACAGCCCCATGGCGCCTTCCGCCACGGTGATGTCGTCAATGGACACCGCGGGCGTGGCATTGGCGTCGGAAATCGTGGCCTCGCCGGTGGCGTCGTCCAGCGTGGCGCTGACGGGATTGCTCAGGGTGACGGTGAAGGTCTCGCTCGATTCGTCGTCGCCGTCGGTCGTGGTCTGCACCGAGATCGTCCCGCTCCGGTCGCCGGCGGCGATGGTGAGCGACTGGCCCGACTGCGCGGTGTAGTCGCTGCCGGCGGTCGCGGTGCCGTCGGCGGTGGACCAGGAAACCGTCACGTCCCGGTCGGAGACGGCGTCCAGGCTGACGGTGAACTGCGCGGCGTCGCCCTCCGCGACGGTTAAGTCGTCGATGGAGAGCGCCGGTTCCGCGTCGTCGTCGGTGATCGTGGCCTCGCCGGTGGCGTCGGCCAGGGTGGCGTTCACGGGACTGCTCAGCGTGATCGTGAAGGTTTCGTTCGGTTCGTCGAAGGCGTCGTTCGCGGTCGGCACGGAGATGGTCAGGCTCTGGGTACCCGCGGGGATGGTGAGCGACTGCCGCGTCCGCGCCATGTAGTCCTTGTCTCCGGTCGCGGTGCCGTCGGCGGTGGCCCACGCCACCGTCACGTCCTGGCCGGACACGGCGTCCAGGGAGACCGTGAACTGGGCGGCATGGCCTTCCGCGACGGTTAAGTCGTCGATGGACAGCGCCGGCGTCGCATCGTCGTCGGTGATCGTGGCCTCGCCGGTGGCGTCGCCGAGAAAGGCGTTGGTGGGGTTGCTCAGCTTGATCGTGAAGGTCTCGTTCGCTTCGTCGATGGCGTCGCCCGTGGTCTGCACCGAGGCCGTCCAGCTCAGGGAACCCGCCTGGATGGTTGCCGACTGGCCTGTCCGTGCGGTGTAGTCGCTGCCGGCGGTCGCGGTGCCGTCGGCAGTGGTCCAGGAAACGGTCACGTCCTGGGTGGAGACGACGTCCAGGGAGATGGTGAACAGCCCCATGGCGCCTTCCGCCACGGTGATGTCGTCGACGGACACCTTGGGCTTGCTCTGGTCGGAAATCGTGGCCTCGCCCGTGGCATGACCTTCCGGGACGACGGTGCCCGAGGGAGTCTTCAGTGTGACGGTGAACGTCTCGTCGGGTTCCGGATTGGAGTCCGTCATCGTGTCCACGATAATCGTCCGGCTGCTGACGCCGTCCGGGAAGGACAGTGCGCCGCTGTCCGATGCGTAGTCGCTGCCGGCGTTCGCGGTACCGTCGCTGGTCGACCACTGCACGGCGGGTGCATCCCGGCGGGCACCCTTGAGGGTCACCGTGAACTCGGTCCTGTCGCCTTCCCTGACAGGCTGCGCGTCGCCGATGGAAAGTACCGGATCGAAGAGGAAGTCGTCGGGACCGATGTTGGTGACCGATACGCCGGTCAGCCTGATGCTGTGCCGACGGTGGTGGCGGTCCCTGTGCGAGACAACCGTGTCCGCGCCGTCGGCGACGATGGTCAGGTCCGCGTACAAGAGGCCCGAGCCCCGGAAGTCGATATCGTCCGTGCCGTCCGCGAAGTCCGTGACGGTGTCGTTGCCGTGGTCGAAACCGAAGGCGAACGTGTCCGATCCGCCGCCGCCGGTCAGGGTGTCCGTGCCGGCGCCGCCGTTCAGGGTGTCGTCGTCCGCGCCGCCATCGAGCACGTCGATGCCGGCGCCGCCCTCCAGCGTGTCCGAACCGGCCTCGCCGTTCAGGGTGTCGTCGCCGGGGCCGCCGTACAGCCGGTCGTTGCCGGCGCGGCCGCTGATGGTGTCGTTGCCGCCAAGGCCATCGATCAGGTCGTCGCCGGCCGTGCCGACGAGGGTGTCGCCATTTTCGGTAGGCATGCCGCCGCCGGACCCGGTGCCGTCGACGATGATGGCCTGCGCGAAGTAGTCGCCCATCCTCGCGCCGGACGGATAATCAAGGTCGACGACGAGAACCTCGTCGGGCTCGCTCCGACGGTCCCTCAACGTGACCACTTCGACGGTCTGAACGGTGACCCCCTTCGGGAAGGTAAGCAGGCCGCTGGCAGCCACGTAGTCGGCGACGTCGGCATCCTCCCTTGCCGTCGCCAAATGATGGCTGGTCGTCGTCTTCCACTGCACCGTGACGACCCCGTAGTGCGGACCGACGATCTCCACCCGGAAGCTGGCGATGGCGCCTTCGGGCACGCGTCCGGCGTGCCGGATGTGAACAATAGGATCGACCCGGATGTGCCCGTCGGGCCAGTCTTGGAAGGAGTCGAACGTCGCCCGGGCGCCACCCTCGAGGATGATGCCCGTACCGCCGATCCGTAAATCGTCGCCCTCCGTATAGATGGTCAGCCAGCCCCGTACGATGCCGGAACCGCGCAAGTCGATCTTGTCCCGGTCGGGGTCCCAGTCGGTGATGGTGTCGGTGCCGTGGTATTCGTAGGGCACGGCGAAGATGTCGGACCCGTCGCCCCCCGTCAGCGTGTCGTTGCCCGTGCCGCCGACGATCCGGTCGTCTCCGGCGCCGCCGTTCAGGGTGTCGCCGCCGCTTCCGCCGATCAGCGTGTCCGCGCCGGCCCCGCCGTCGATGGTGTCCGCGCCGCCGTCGCCGAAGAGGGCGTCGTCGCCGTCGCCGCCGGAGATCGTGTCGTCGCCGTCGCCGCCGCGGATCGTGTCGTCGCCGGGCGTCCCGGCGAGGACGTCGTCGCCGGCGGTACCCGTCACGAGGCCTGCCGGCGTGGGTTCGGTGATGGTGCCGGTGGCGGTGCTTCGGCCGATCAGGGCACCGTCAGAGGCACGGCCCAGCCAGACCTGGAACGTTTCTGATGCTTCCACCTCCTCATCGGTCGCGGTGTCGATGGCAATCGTGCGGGTGGCGATGTTGGATGGGAAGGTCAGGGTGCCGGAGCTGCCGACGTAATCGCCGCCCCCGGCAGTACCCCGGATCGTCAACCAGCGTACCGTCACGGTACCGGTACGGACGCCCGTGACCGTGACCTCGAAGGCCGCCGTCTCGCCTTCGGTCACCGGATCTGCGTCGGCGATGGCGATCTCCGGATCGTGCAGGAAGTCCGCCGCGGTGATGGCGCTCGGGGCGATGCCGGTCAGCCGCAGGGAGAATGCATGGTAGAAGCTCTTCACGAGCGTGTCCGAGCCGTCGGCCGTGATGGTCAGGTCGGCAAAGCGCACCCCGGCGCCGCGCATGTCGATCAGGTCCACGCCGTCCTCGAAGTCGGCGATGGTGTCGTCGCCGCGCGCGCTGCCGTAGACGAAGGTGTCCGCGCCGGCGCCGCCGGTGAGCGTGTCGTCGCCCGCACCGCCGCTCAGGACGTCGTCGCCGGCGCCGCCGTCGAGGGTGTCGTCGCCGGCGCCGCCCTCCAGGGTATCGTTGCCGCCGAGGCCGCTGATGGTGTCGTCGCCGCCGAGCCCGTCGATGGTGTCGTCGTTCGCGGTACCGGTAATGGTGTCCGCGCCCGACGTGGCGTTCCACTGCGACGCATGGGGCACCTCGATGCCGAGGGCGCGCGTGGCGAGGTTGCCGGAGGCGTCGCGGATGCTCGTACCCGTGTAGTCGAGCGTCACCGCGTCCCCGGCGGTGACGGTCTGCGCCAGCGTAAGCGACAGGGTCGCGTCGTCGATCGACACCTGGGTGACCGGGACCGCGGCGCCGGCGACCCGCGCGGCGAACTCCGACGTTGCCGGGTACGAGGAGGTGTCCAGGGTGTCGGCGAACAGGAGCGCCAGGGTGTTGTCCCGGACTTCCTGGGAAAGCAGTTCCAGCGGGGCTGTCTGGGGAGTGGCGTTCGACATCGCGTGCCCGGACAACGCGGCGAGTCGATTGCCGGCCAGGTCCGCGAGCGGTGCGGTGTCCGGCGTGTACGAGAGCGAGGTCGTCGCTCCCGCCGCCGCGGGAGAGCCCAGGGCCAGGGTCACCACGGCGCCGTTTGCCGCCGCCGCGACCACGCTGCCGGCGCCCGTCACGGTGAACTGCGCCGGGTCGACGACGCCGTTCGCGAGCGGCTCGCTGAAGGTCAGCCGGGCGACGGCGCCATCGACCTCCGCCGACGACAGGACGGGCGCCGTGGTGTCCGTGCCGGTTGCGGCCGTCCCGACACCGAGAAAGATGGCGCTCGCCGGGCCCCAGGATCCGTCGCTGCCCCGGCCCCGCACGTAGACCGTGTGCCGGCCGTCGGCGAGGTGCGTGGTATCGAGCGTCGCGGTGAAGTTGGCCGCTCCGTCGCCCGTCATCGCATGCGCCGTGGCGCCGCTGCTCCCGGGCGGGACGCCGATGGAGTACTCGGCGGCATCGAGTTGCGCGGGGGTGCGGCGGGCCGCGGTCGGGTAGGGATCGACGTTGCTCGTCAAGAGGTCGCTCAGGCTGGCGGACAGGGTTACCGACGTGCCCGCCGCCACGCGGTCGGGCCACTCGGCCGATTGACCGAGCGCGAGGCTTCCCGCGGCGACGTCCGGCCCCGCCGGCAGCGTCCAGGGCGCGCCGGCGACGCGCGCCGCGTAGTAGAAGCTGTCGACGTTGTCCGGCGCGACGGTGCTTTCGTACGTGCCGCAACTCTGGTGCAGGCTGGTGCCCAGCCAGGGCGTCACGGCCATGAGGCCCAGGCGGTGGTGGGCGAACTCGTCCGCCGTTCCCGCGCCGGGGTTCGCCGATTGCTCGGGGTAGCCCGTCGACACGCCGAGCTTGCCGACGAAGTCGAGCATCCGCTCGCGGTCGCGGAGGTTGGGGGACGGGGCCACGTAGTTCTCGCCGTAGTTGTGCACGTCCAGGAAGACGCCCGTCGCGCCGTCCGGCACCGAGCCGTCGGAAGCGCGCGTCACGGAGCTGAAGATGCGCTCCATGTAGTTCGCCGAGGCGCGGGTCTCGGGTTCCGACCCGGCGGCCGTGCCTCGATACGTGTCCGAGCAGGCGCCGCCGCTCGAGCCCGCTCCACCCCAGTTCGTGGCGTAGTTGCGGTTGATGTCCACACCCGAGCACCACCAGTTCCTGGACGGGGAGTGGTTGTTCGAGTTGGCGTTCTTGCGCCAGGTCGGGTAGGGGCCCTCCGCGAGTTTGCGGGCATCCGGGTTGCCTTGCAGCAGCAGATGCACTTCGTGACGGTCGAGCAGCCAGGTGGTGTCGGCGTCGCTGCCGTAGTGCGTCACGAGGCGCTGCCCGAAGCGCGCCACCGCGGCGGCGGCGGAGTAGTCCCGGGCGTTGATGGACCCCTGGACAAAGAGCTTGGGCTTGGCGCCGCCGATGGCGCCGTTGGTGAGCACGAGGACATGAATGTCGTGCCCGCCGGGGAAGCTGATGGTGTCCCTGCGGCCCACGCGGACTTCGTAGCCGCCGCTGCCGCTGGTCTTGAACCAGCTATCGCCGATGTCGTACCAGCTCGCGAGATTCGGAAACTGCCGGGCGATGGACTCGCCGAGCGCGTAGGTGCCCTCCACCGTGTTGTAGCACGCGTAGCCGGGAATCGTCATGGAAACGGCGGCGGTGGAGCTGGTCCCGGTGGCGTGCGGGTTCGCCAGGACGGGGTGCAGTTCGCCGCTCTCGTCGGCCCGCGGGGCGTCCGCCCCGAGCACGCCGGGCATCTCCATCACGCGCCACCGCTGTTCCTCGGTCAGCGGCACGAGCAGCCAGCCTTCGCTCGGGTCGCCCGCCAAGGTATCGAATTCCTGCTTGATCCGCGCGTAGGCGGGGCTGGAGGGCTCCACGGCAATGCGGATGGGCGGTGCGTCTCCGGACGCTTCGGCGCCGGCGGCATTGAGCGGCGTGGCCAGCAGCGCGGCCAGCGCCAACGCGCCGAGCACGGCGGCTACCGCGGGTTCTCCGCGCCCGGTTCTTTCCGCCCGATCCCGCGGGATGGGCACTGTCGCATGGGTCGCCGACACACGGCCAGGGAGCTTACTCATGAACAACTCGCTTTCGCGGAGAACGTCTTCGGGAGAGGGTGGAAGGGTGGTCGGAGTCGACCGACGGATCCTCGCGGCTTGTGGCCGTTGGCGGCCCGGTGGTGCACAAGGGGTTTGCGACGCGGAGGATGCCGCCGGTGCCGGCAGCACCGCAAGGCTCGTCGGGCCGCGCACTTGCAACGGACGCCGGACGGCCCGGCGAACAGAAAGGACCAGTTGCTGTTGTCGGCGTTGGCCCTCATGGGTCCTCCTTGACCTTGCGTGGACAATTGCCCACTAACTCTAGCCCGCTCTTCGCGGCGGCACAACCTCGGCATGCGCACCTCCGCATGCGCGGTGTGCCCGGAGGGCCGGAGGTGCCTGCGGCGGGAACCTTCCCAAGTCTGAAATGGGTCGTCCGTCCCGAGGGGGCGCATCCGCGTACCGTCCATGGAACTGTACTTTACTCATGAGTAATTTAGATTTAAGGTGATTTCACAGACCTCTTGGGCGAAGGCCACCGTGGCGACCAGGCTCCGCTTCGTGCAGCGTTATCTCGCGGCGGCAGTCGAGGACGATCTCCGGGACAAGATGGTCTTCCTCGGCGGTCCGCGGCAGGTCGGCAAGACCACGCTGGCGCTCTCGCTGCTGGACGCGGAGGACAGCCGGCACCCGGCGTATCTCAACTGGGACGATCCGCTCGTGCGTCCCGATCTCACCCGGGGCAAGCTGCCGCCCGGTCAGGCGTTGCTGGTTCTCGACGAGGTGCACAAGTTCCCCCGCTGGCGCAACCTCGTCAAGGGACTCTACGACCGCGAAGGGGGCAACGTGTCCTTCCTGGTGACGGGGTCGGCCCGGCTGGACCACTACCGCAAGGGTGGCGACTCCCTGCAGGGTCGCTACCATTACCATCGGCTGCATCCGTTCTCCCTGAACGAACTGGTCGGGACACCTGCGACCGCCTCGGACGTCGACGCGCTGATGCAGTTCGGCGGCTTTCCGGAGCCCCTGTTCGCCGGGAGTACGCGCACCTGGCGGCGTTGGCAGAGGGAGCGCCTCGCCCGGGTCGTCTACGAAGACCTGCGCGACCTCGAGAGCGTTCGGGACATCGGCCTCGTGGAACTCCTGGTCAACGCGTTGCCGGAACGCGTCGGCGCGCCCCTGTCCGTGCGCAACCTCAGCGAGGACCTCGGCGTGGCGCACGCCACCGTCGCCCGCTGGCTCGCCATCCTCGAGGCCCTGTACGTCTGCTTCCGCATTCCCCCGCTCGGCGCTCCGCGCATCAGGGCGGTGAAGAAGGAGGCGAAGCTCTATCTCTGGGACTGGTCGGAGACCCCGGGACGGGGCGAGCGCTTCGAAAACCTGGTCGCGTGCCAGCTCCTGAAGTACTGCCACCACGTGGAGGACACGGAGGGGTACGGCATGGAACTGCGTTTCATCCGGGACACGGACCGCCGCGAGGTGGATTTCGTGGTGTTGCAGGACGGGGTTCCGCTCTTCGCCGTGGAGTGCAAGTCGGGCGAGAAGTCGCCGGGCCGGGCGATCGATTACTTCCGGCGGCGTACGGCCATCGCCGACTTCTACCAGGTCCATCTCGGGGAGCGCGATTACGTGTCCGAAGGGACGCGCGTCCTGCCGTTCCGGACGTTCTGCGCGGAGCTCGGCATGCCCTGACGGGCACGAGCCCGTCGGGTTAGCGGAAGAACCGGGCGATCGCGGGACGGAAGCGGTCCATGTCGACCAGGAACGAGTCGTGCCCCTGGACCGACGCCAGGGCCTTGAAATCCACCTCGCCCACGGAGGCCCGCAAGCCATCGGCCAGTTCCTCCTGCTGGTGCAGGGGGAACAGGAAGTCCGTCTCGACCCCGATGACCAGCGCGCGCTCCGCCCGGACGCGGCCCAGCCCGGCCTCGAGGCTGCCGCCGTGGTCGCACGCGTCGAACAGGTCCATCGCCCGCGACAGGTAGAGGTAGCAGTTGGCGTCGAAGGAGCCGACGAACTTCGCCGCGTGCGCCGCCAGGTACGACTCCACCTCGAAGTCGATGCCGAAGGGTTCGTGGTCCCCGAGGTCGTCGGTCGCGCGTTCGCGCCCGAACCGCGCGGCCCATTCCACCGCCGAGCGGTAGGAGATCATGCCGAGCTTGCGGGCGAGGCGCATGCCCTGGGCCGGCGGCGCATCGGAAGCGTACTTGCCCCCCAACCAGGCTGGGTCGGAACGGATCATCTCCCGTTGCAGGGACCGTATGGCGATCGAGAAGGGCAGGCTGCGGCAGGCGGAGGAAATCGACAGCAGCCCCGTCGCCGTGGACGGGTGGAGCATCGCGAACGCGAGCGCGGTCATCCCGCCCATCGACGCCCCGACCACGGCGTACAGCCGGTCGATGCCGAGGGCTTCGAGCACCGCCTGGCCGGCGTGGGCGATGTCTTCCAGGCACAGGACCGGGAAGTCCAGGCGATAGGGTTCCCCGGTCTCCGGGTTGACGGACGCCGGCCCGGTCGAGCCGAAGCAGCTCCCGAGGGAGTTGACGCACACGACGAAGAAGCGGTCCGTGTCGATGGGCTTGTCCGGCCCGACCATGTCTTCCCACCAGCCGGTGCTCGGGTCCCGCGGCGAAGAGGCCGCGTGGGCGGAGGGCGACAGGCCGGTGAAGAGCAGCACCGCGTTGTCGCGCGCCGCGGAGAGTTCGCCCCAGGTCTCGTAGGCGAGGGTCGCCGCCGGCAGCGAACCGTGCATCATGTGGAACGTGCCGTCTAGCTTGAGGTAACGCCGCGCGTCGGTCATGGGTCCGGTCATGGATGGTACGGCGTCATGAAGTAGCAGAGGCAGTCCTGCCGCGCCACGGAGATGTCGCGCGTGTACATGGACGGGTAGACCGGCTCGCGCAGGAGCACGTCTGTCCCGCGCAACTCGAAGTAGAAGTCCGTCAGGTCGGCCCCGGAGACATCGGTCGCCCGAAGCCCGATGTCCGTGGCTCCCGTCGGCCGGCGGGCGAACAGGTTGCCCGCCTCGAGCCGTTCGAAGTTGTATTGCTCGAGTTCCGCGCGCAGGGCGAGCGGGGCGTCCGCGGTGAAGTCGGCGTCGCCGTCCTCGATCGCGACGCGCACCTCGTTGCGGTAGACGGTCAACTCGGCGAAGGACGCTTGCGGGATCTCGCGCCACTTCGCCGCCGCCCGCAGGTAGGCCGCCGCGCGCCGAGCGCTTCCCGGGTCGCCGACCCGGCCGGTCTCGAGGGTCACGGCGGGGCAGAACTCGGTGAAGCGCTCGGTCTGGATCCCGTCGCGATGCTGCGCGAGCAGGGCGAGGCGCGAGAACGCGAGGGCCGCCCCGAGGCACTGGGCGCCCAGGTCGGTGAGGACGCTGTAGTGCGGATTCGCGCCCGTGTTGTTGTGCAGGTCGATCGCGAGGCGGGGCCGCGCTTCCATGGCGTAATGCGTCACCTGCCGTGCCAGCCGGGCCTCCGGCGAGTCGCCGCCGTTCCAGGCGCGGTTGAAGTCGCGCTGATGTGCGAGGGTACGCTCGCCGGAACGCGCGGCTTCCACGTTGCCGACATACAACAGCATCGGTGGCGCCCCGCGCCCCGCGAGGAACATGCGCACGCCGTCCCAGCCCGAGACCTCGTTGCCGTGCTGCAGGACCGACACGAACAGGGGGTTCGGCAGGCCCCGGGTCAGATCGAACAGCGTCGGTCCGCCGAGGGCGTCGAACAGCTTCGGCGCCGGGCAGTCGAGCAGGTCGTCCGCCAGGGTGTAGCGGGTGGTCAGGCGCATGAAGTCAGACGGTCCAATCGTGCACGGGCTGCCCGGAGTCCTGGGCGTCCAGGTAGGCGAGGGTCAGCGCGTTGAAGTCGGGTCCGTGGCGCTCCACCCAGCGGCGCTGCCACGCGGCGCCGTTGGCGGCCCGCTCGACCCGTCGCGTGGCGATCCCGAGGTGGCGCTCCACCTCGACATCGGGGATGTCGAGGGTGCGCAGGGCGGCGGTCGCCGCCGGCAGCATGTCCTCGAGCAGGAGCTGGCGGGCCGGGAGGCGACGCCCGTCGCGCCAGGTCAACTCGGCGTCGAGTCCGAGGCGCGCCGCCGCGTAGAAGTTGGCGCGGGCGGTCTCGAACGGGAGGTCCGACTCGATGGGGACCGGGTCCTCCACGAGCGCGCGCACGGCGCCCATGAACACGGCGGTGTTGGCGATGCAGTCGTCGATGGTGGGCCCGGCCGGCACGACCCGGTGCTCGATCCGCAGGTGCGGCACGCCGTCGAAGTCGAAGCCGAGCAGCGGTCGGTTCCAGCGCCAGACGGTGCCGTTCTGGAACCGCACGTGGGCGAACTTGCTCGGCGGCTCGTCCTGGACGTACGGGAGCAGGATGGCGTGCAGTTCCCGGTTCTCGCGGAACGTCTCGAAGAGGGACCTGTCCGCGTAGCCGCTGCCGAACCCGACGCGTTCGGGGTCCCTCGGCCCCAGGGAGACCGCCTGCTCGAACAGGGGCACGCGAGTTTCGGCCCACAGCGAGCGCCCGAACAGGAAGGGCGAGTTCGCGGAGAGCGCCACCATGGGCGCCGAGGCCGCCAGGGCCGCGTTGTAGGTGCGCACGGCGCGGTCGGGCTTGCACTGGAGGTGGATCTGGAACGAGGTCGCCGCCGCCTCGAGCATCACGTCGTCGTGGGACATCAGGAGATGGTCCGCGCCGGCGATGTCGACCTCGAAGGGGGCGCCGTCGCGCAGCGCCAGCACGCGGTCGTTCAGCGCCTGGTAGCGGACCATGCGGGACATGTGGTCGGAGTTCAGCAGCTCCGGGGCGATCGTCGGCAGGATGCCGATCGTGGCGAGCCTGAGGTCCAGGGCCTCCGCGGCCTCCCGGCAGGCGCGCCACGTGGCGGCGAGTTCGTCGTGGAGCCGCGTGAAGACCCGGCCGGTGATGGCGCAGGGGCTACCGTTCAGTTCGACGTTGTAGCTCGCGAGTTCGGGCACCACGAGGGGATTGTCGAGCGTGTCGAGGAAGCGCTCGTTGCGGGGCGCGGGATTGCCGTCCGCGTCGACCAGCCACGCCTCGAGTTCGAAGCCGGCGATGTCCCCGCGCGCGCTGAAGCCGCCGTTCACGAAGAGCCGGGCGACCTCGGCGGTCTCGCGGTCGAGACGGCGCCGGAAACGCGTGAAGTCCTCGGCGTTGAAGTGTCGTTGCGCGATCTCGTCGCCCATGGCGAGTCGTGCCGGGTGTCGGGGGCGGTAATCTTCCGTTAGTCGGGCCTCTGTCCGCAACGGTGGCCCCCTACCCCCTAAGCGACGTGCCCGTTGCTAACATGCGCGCGTTTTCCCTGCTGAGGCTTCCCCATGTCCCGGTCCGTGCTGCTCGTCGAGAAGAAGGACGGCATCGCCACGCTCACCCTGAACCGGCCCGAGCAGATGAACGCGCTCTCCATGGAATTGCGCCGCATGCTCGTCGAAGAACTGGAGGCGCTACGCTACGACGAGGACATCGGCGTGGTGATCCTGACCGGAGCGGGCCGTGCGTTCTGCGCCGGCCTCGATCTGAAGGAGATGGGCGGCGAGCGTCCCGCCGAGGCGGCGGGCCCTGGCGAGCTCCCGGACCCCCCGCAGATGCTGCGGATGCTCCGGCAACCGGTGATCGGGGCCGTCAATGGGGTGGCGGTCACCGGCGGTTTCGAGATCGCGCTGTCGTGCGACATCCTGATCGCGGCGCCGGAGGCGCGGTTCGCCGACACGCACGCCCGCGTCGGCCTCCTCGCCGGCTGGGGCCTTTCCCAGCGCCTGTCGCGGATCGTCGGGCCGAACCGCGCCCGCGAGCTCTCGCTGACGGGCAACTACCTCTCGGCGGAACGCGCGGAGCGGTGGGGACTGGTCAACCGCGTGGTGCCGCGCGAGGACCTGATGCCAACCTGCGAGGCCCTCGCGCGCGACATGCTCTCGTGCGTGCCCGAGGTCCTGTTCGAGTACAAGAGCTTGATCGACCGGGGCTTCGACCTCGCCCTGGGCGATGCGATGACCTACGAGTCCGAGATCGCCCGGCGCCATCCGAATCCGGAGCCCGAGGTGGTGGCGGCGCGGCGGGCCGGGATCCAGCGGCGTGGGCGCGCGCAGCGGCGCGGGCAGGCGGGTGAGTCGTGAGGCTCGGCGCCCTGCTCGGGCCGGTCACTGGAAACTCGCCGGCGAACTTCCTCGCCGAACAGGCGCGCACTCTCGCGGGAGAGGGGTTCGACAGCCTCTGGGCGGCCCAGGCCCTCGGACGCGGTTTCATGCTGACCGATCCGTTCGTCGCGCTCGGCGTCGCGGCGGCGGCCGCGGAGGACGTCGAGCTCGGCACGGCCGTCGTGCAGGCCCCGCTCTACCACCCGATGGATTTGGCGCACCGGGTCTTCTCTTTGCAGCAGGTGTGCGGGGAGCGCCTCGTTCTTGGGCTGGGTGCGGGCTCTACTGCAAGTGATTTCAATGTGTTGAGCCGCTCATTTGAGACGAGATTCGAGGATTTCCGGGTCATCGTCGACGCCCTGCGCGAGGCGTTCGAGAGCGGCGGCAGCGACGCGACGAACCTGTCTCCCTGGCCGTCGGTGCAAGGCGGGCCGCCGCTGTTCCTCGGCACGTGGGGCCGGGGCGTGGAGCGTGCCGCGCGGGAGTTCCACGGCTGGATCGCCTCGGCGCACTACCGCACGGAGGAACAGGTCGTGGCCGGCCTGCACCGTTACCGGCGGGCCGGCGGCGGACGTGCCGTGGTGTCGACGATCCAGTTGCCGGCCGGCACGGACCTCGGGGAACTGCGGGACCGGCTGGCCCGCTTCGCCGAGGCCGGTTTCGACGACGCCGTGGTGCTGATCCTGCCCGGCGGTCCGGAGCCGGGAGCCGTGCAGCGGTTGGTGGAGGGATGACGATGCCCCGGATCCAGCTCTACGAATACGCGCCGACCCGCTCCGTCCGGTGCCGGTGGACGCTGGCGGAGGCCGGGCTCGAGTACGAGTCCCTGGGCAACGCGCGCGACGTTTTCGGCAGCGACGAACTGCGGTCGATCCAGCCCCTCGGCAAGCTGCCGGCGGCCGTCATCGATGGCCGCCCGCTGTTCGAGTCCGCCGCGATCTGCACGGCCATCGCTGACCTCGTGCCGGGGCGGGAACTGGTGGGGCCGCCGGGCTCCTGGTCGCGCGCGCTGCACGACCAGTGGGTGTCCTTCGGGCTGACCGAAATGGAGTGCTGGCTCTGGAGTACCGAGCTCAACACGTTTGACTTCTCCCTGTCCGACGAGGAACGGGTCCCCGAGGTCGCAAGGCCCAACAGGGTCCTTTTCCGTCGTAGTGCCGCGGTACTGGATGCCGTCCTGGCCGATGCCGACTACCTGGTGGACGACCGGTTCACCGTGACGGACATCATCGTCGGCCATATCGTCGACTGGGCTCGATCGGACGGCGTGCTGGGCGGCTTCGAGCACCTGGAGGCGTATCTCGCGCGCCTGCGCGCGCGGGAACACTGCGCGCTGTCATGACCGCGTTCCTGATCGTCCGTGCGGAGGTGGACGCCGCCGTGCGCGACGGATTCGACGTCTGGTACCGGGACAAACACCTCCCCGAGGCGGTCGAAGCGCTGGGCGCCGGCGGGGCATGGCGCGGCTGGAGCGCGGTCGAGGACGGCGTGCACTTCGCGTTCTACGAGTTCGCGTCCCTCGCGGAGGTGGAGCGCGCGATGGCGTCCGAGGCGATCCGTGCGCTGATCGCGGAGTTCGACCGGCACTGGGAGGGCAGCGTGACCCGCACCCGCGAAGCGGTGGAATCGATACAGTCGATCTGAAGGGCCGGGGCGACGGACGCGGCCTGCCGGTCGCGCCCGCCTGACGGCATCAGAAGAACACGTACGAGCGCACGACCAGGTTCTTGCGGCAGTGCGCGTCCTCCGGTGCCGTCGGGTCCACGCACGCGGTGTGGAACGACCAGCGCGAGACGGAACCGTCGGTCACCGAGTCGTAGCACTTCAGCATCGAGACTTCGTTCGGCTGCTGCCGCGGGAACCAGTACCACTCGTGCTCGGGCCGGTAGGTGAAACGGGTGGTCTCGCCGACGCGGTCGTCGTAGATGCGGTAGTTCGTGATGTACGGCTGGTCCGCGAAGGACGGCCACGCGCAGAGCACGAACGGGAACTGCTCCACCGGCTCCATCGGCTTCGCGAGGTTGATCGACATGAACCGCCGCGACATCTTCGCGTCGGCTTCCGCTTCGGTGTAATGCTGTGTGCGCCCGAAATTCCGGAGGTTCTTCGTCAGCAGTTCGCGGCAGCGCACCCGGCCGCTGTTGTCGTTCAGGTCGTTGTGGACGAGGTTCGCGTAGCCCTTGTTGACGCCGGGGTTCTTGGCGTCCTGGTCCTCGGTGCGGTCGCCGTCGTAGTCCTTGTTGAACACGTCGTGGTTGTAGACCAGTGCGTCCGTCGCACCCGGGAAGAAATCGAGGAGCAACTGCTCGATCTCCGGGTAGAAGACGCGCTGCACTTCGCGTGAGTCATAGAAGTTGGCGCACTTCGACTCCAGGTGCGCGAGCGAGACGCCCAGCCGGTCCATGCACTCCGCGCTGTCGGGCGAGAGTCCCGGGTGATACTCCTCCATGCGCCGCGCGTCGCGCAGGATCTGCGGGAAATAGAGGCAGCGCCGCCCGATGTCGCGCTCTTCCTTGCGCAGGGCGAGCTGGTCGGCCTCCCGGGAGGGGTCGCGCCAGAGCGCGTTGGACGAGACGATCGAGTAGGAAGGCGCCTCGTGGACCGTGTAGCGCAGCGGCAGGGCAAGACCGCCTTCAGGGGCCTCGATGCCGGTGGCCCGGATGTGCTCCAGGCACTCGTCGTAGGTGCGGAAGCCGAGACCCCACCGGGTCTGGATCGGCCCGGGCGGCGCGTTCTCGATCATGTCGATCACGTCCTGCCCCTCGCCCTCGGCGATCTGGCGGAACGCTTCCGCTTCCGCCGCGGCGGTCCCGGCGTCGCCGTTCCGGTCCAGCGCCATGTAGGACACGCCACCGTTGGAGGCGATCGGGGGCGGCTGTCCTTCCGTGAGCTCGAACGGCGGCACGTAGGCGTCCGAATTGGCTCCCGCAACCCGGTCCGCGATGACTGCCGGTCGGTTCATGGCATCCCCCCAGTCCGAAAACGGCAAATTATGGCATAGGACGCGCGGACTGGGAGCGTGCGGGGCCGCGGCGTCCCGGATCGCCCGCACCCACAGCCGGGCGTGCGCGGCGATGCCCCGGTGCGTGAAGTGGCAGCTATCGGGCCGGAAGCGCGGGCCCGTGATCGTGTCGGTGTCCGGCCCCGGGCGCACGTTGGCGATCCGGTCGGGCAGACTCCGCTGGGCGCTGCGGATACGCTCGGCGCTCTCGACATGCTCGGGCCAGTCGCCCCCGGATGTCGCAGCGCGTCGCGACCGCGGGGAGCACCGGTGCGTCGATGCCGAGGGCGGGCAGGGACGTTCCCAACGCTTGGAACTGCGCCACGTAATCCTCCTCCGCTGTGTCTGCGAATACGTCGGATTCGCCCTGGTGCCAGAGTACGTGCGTGGGCCGGATGCCGAGACGCCCGAGCATCCGCGCAGTGCCTTCCACCCGCAGGTACAGGTCCCCACCGGGCCAGCTCCGTGCCCCCGATGCCGATCGGCACGATCAGCACCTGCCGGTGGAGTCCCTCCCCTGTCAGGGCGTGTACCAGATCGGCGACGTGTACGCGCGCTCCTGCGTGACCATCGGGACGTTGTCCGGAATGTCCGTCACGTCGAAGAACCGGGCGTCGTAGGCCGTCCACCGCGGCGTGGGTATCTCCAGGACGCGGGCATAGTAGAAGGCGTGCGCCGCGGGATCGAAGTCCGGGTCGCGCCACACGACGGACAGGTCGCTGTCGCCGATCGTGTTCGTGTACGACGCGCTCGCGACGTCGACGGTGGAGCCGACCGGCGCCACGGTGCCGTCCTCGCGGACGTTCCGCCCGTCCGAGAGCGCCACGTCGTAGACCCGCTCGTACAGGCCCCCGTCGGGGTCGCGCCAGCCCTTCACGACCTGCACGCGATCGAGGTTCGCGCCGAGCGGGTCCTTGGTCGCCCCCACCAGGAAGGTGGGCGCCTTGCCGTCCGGCGCCCGTGACAGGTCTCCCCCCATCGGGACGCCCTTGCCGTAGCCGATGTCCGCCGGGTTGGGCCGCAAGGCGTCGTCGCTCTCGAAGTCCCAGCCGCCGAAGAAGCGCACCACCATGCGCGGGCCGGTCGTGGCGTAGGCCTCCTTCCTCTTCATCGCGGCGAACAGCGCCTCGCGGGTGTTCTCCCGCGCCCAGACGGCGGCGTAACCGGAAGCCGCCATGCGCCACCGGTAGCGGGGGTGCGTGATGCGGCCCGCAAACGGTTCGACGATGGCGTGCTTGCCCCAGAAGTTGTCCTCCGCCACCGCCGGCAGGGTGCTGTGCGCGTCGGTGCTGCCGATCAGCCCGAACTTGAACGGGTTGACGCCCTGGCGGGCCTGATGGTCGAGGCCGAGCTTGAGGGCGGACCGGGCATACTCGTACTGCAGTTCCTCGCCGGGCCGCGCGCGCACGGCGCCGTCGGGGTCGTCCACGCGGTCCGGAAGCTGCGGCCCCGGCCAGCCGTCGATCACGGCCCAGCTCTCCCAGTTCTCGTAGTCGGCGAACTCGTCCGTGGGCGAGAGGACGGAATTCGTTTCGCTGTCGCCCTTGATCTGGGTGACCTCCAGCAGCGGCTCCCAGCGCTGGCGCATCCGCAGGTACGCCAGGCTGAACGGTTTGCCGGCGGCGTCGGCCGGCGCGAACTCCCGGGCGTTGCTGAGATTGGAGTTGTGCGCGAGGGCCAGGACCTCGCCCCCGGTCAGCTCCTCGTAACGATTGAGGAAGCGCCACAGGTCCTCGGGGTCCGGGCTGTCCGTGGCCGAGAAGGGCAGGAGCCGGTCCGCCTTCGACGCGTCGTCCTTGAAGATCACCACGCGGTGGCGCGTGCCGTCCTCGAAGCGGGAGGTCCACTCGTAGCCGATGAAGGCGGTGAACCGGCCCGGCTCGTTGTATTGGTCCGCGGCGGCGGTGACGCGGTTCCAGATGGAGCGCCGGAACCGCTCGTCCCGAATCCGCGCGTCCACCCCGGCGACGCCGACGATGAACTCGGTGAGCGCGTCGGCCGAGGGGTCGCCCGCGAGCAGGGTCTGCAGTTCCCCTTCGAGCCGCCGGCCGGTGTCGGTCCCGAGCAGCAGCGGGTCCGCCGCCCACAGGCCGTCGGCGACGCCGAGGTTCTCGGCGTGGTCGGCCACCACGAGGAAGTCGAGCGGGCGTCGCAACCGCGCCTCCATCCCGCCGTGGGCAATGACCGTCCCGCCGCGCGCCACCACGTACGCGGCCTCCGGGCCCAGGTTCCGGTTGCCGCGCGAGTACGCGTCGGTCGAGAGCTTGGTGTGCAGGTGCGTATCGCCCCAGAACACCTGGTTCGCGTGGTCCCCGGCCGGCGCGTAGGAGGTGTCGGCGCCCGCGGACAGGGCAAGGAGCGTGACGGCGGCGGCAGCAGCATTGAACAGGCGCATCGGTCTTGTCATCCGAAGGACTCGAGGGTGCGCGTGAGTCTAACGTGAGCGGGCGGCGGCGACGTTCCGCCGCCGGCGCGGTCAGGTGCTGCGGATGAGGCCGACGATGGCCGCGGTCGCCTGGTCCGGGGCGTTCTCCTGCACGAAGTGCCCGCCGCCCCTGATCGTCGTGTGGGGCAGTCCCTGCGCCCCGGGCACGGTTTGCCGGAACTGGGCATCGCCGCCTGCGCTGACCGGGTCGTTGTCCACGAAGGCACAGAGGAACGGCTTGTCGAAACCGGAGAAGAACTCCCAGGCGTTGCGCTGGGCGTCCAGGGACGGGTCGGTCGGGAGGGTGGGGACCTGGCTCGGCATGGCGCGCGGTCCCATCTTGTAGCTCGGATCCGGGAAGGGCGCGTCGTAGGCCCTGGTCAGGTCCGAGGGGAACGGCGACCCCAGGCCCAGCCTGTGGAGCAGGAACCGCGTGGCCCGGGAGAGGTTGGACCCCTCTCCCAGCGTCATCGACAACATGAGGCCGATGGGCATGTCTTCCGTTTCCCAGCAGAACTTCTGCCAGTAGGCGAACTGCGTCACCGGACTCCCGGCCATCTGCCCCAACGCCTTCTGCATCTCGGCCAGGGTGGGCGTGGGCGCCTCCGCCCGGAATCGCTCCACTTCCGCGACCACTTCGTCGGGCAGGTCCGGGTTGTACGGCAGGCCGGTGTTCGAGATCACGACGCGATCGAACCGGTCCGGGTGGTCCACGATCATGCGCAGCCCGATGAGCCCGCCCCAGTCCTGGCCGAAGAACGTGATCCCGGAGAAGTCATTCCGCTCGAGCCAGCGTCCCATCCAGTCGACCTGCCGCTGGTAGCTGTAGTCCTCGAGGGCGGCGGGCTTGTCGGACTTGCCGTAGCCGGGCAGGTCCGGCGCGATCACCCGCATCCCTTCCCCGACGAGCAGCGGGATCATCTTCCGGTAGAGATAGCTCCAGACCGGCTGGCCGTGCATGCACAGCACGAGGGGGCCGTCCGCGGGACCCTCGTCGACGTGGTGAATGCGCAGGTCGCTGCCGTCGTCGGTGCGAACGGTCGTGTAGTGGGGCTCGAACGGGTAGCCGGCCAGGTTCGCGAAACGCGACTCGGGCGTTCTCAGTATCTGCATGAGGGCTCGCTTGCGGGGAGGCGCATTGGGTTCGGCGATTGTACCCGGCGCCGAGACATGGGCTCGAGGGCGGGCCGAGCCGGCGTGACTTACATGTCGTCGGACTCGATCTCCGCCAGCTTCGGGAACTGCTCCCCCGCCCACGACCGGACACGGCGGACCAGGTCGTCCGGCCTTGCCGTGCGTACCTCCTCCAGGAACAACGCCGCCTGACGCCCGTCGCCGTAGTACGCCTCGGCGTATCCGCTCACGGTGTACGAGGCCGGGTCGGTCCGGGCGTTCGTCTTGCGGATGAGCCCAAGACTGTACTCGACATGGTCGGCGACCAGGTCGGCGGCATGGTCGGGATCGGGGATGACGACCGGCCCCTTGCTCGTCGGCGTCCAGAAGACGCCGTTGGCCCATTCCGCCCTGATCGTCAGGTGTGCGTAGTAGAAGAGCTTGCCGATGGTCCCTCTCCGTCCGGTGTTTCGTTGCCGTGCGTTCCGAGTGAAACCCGAGCCGGGCCATTCCTGCAAGCGGGCGAGCATGCCGGTTGACGGCCCGTCGGGACGGTCGCCATCATCGCCCGAGCACCCGGTGGGGAGTCCGGTGAGGTCGGAACCATGAGAAAGCCGCGGACGTACTATCTGGCCCTGGACCTCAAGGACGACCCGGAGGCCATCGCCGCCTACGAGGGACATCACCGGGAGGATCGGTTCTGGCCGGAGATCGGGGACAGCATTCGCGAGGCGGGCGTACGGGACATGGAGATCTACCGGACGGGGAATCGCCTGTTCATGGTGATGACGGTATCTCCGTCGTTCTCGTTCGAGAAGAAGGCGGCCCTCGATGCCGGCAACGCGAAAGTCCGGGAGTGGGAGTCGTTGATGGAACGCTTCCAGCAGCGCCTTCCCTGGACTGCGGAGGACGGCAAGTGGGAGCGGCTGGAGAGGATCTTCTCCTTGCCGCCGGCCAGGCCGTGATCCTTCGAGGCAGGCGCGGCATCGACCGGCCCAACCCGTTCCTCGGGCTCGAAGGCCCGCTCGCCATCGCCCACCGGGGCGGCGCGGCCGAGCACCCCGAGAACACCATGGCCGCCTTCGAACATGCCGTGCACCTCGGCTACCGCTGCATCGAGACCGATGTGCGGGCGACCCGCGACCGGGTGGTGACGATCTTCCACGACGAGGACCTGGACCGGCTGACCGGCCACACCGGGCCGCTGGCGGCACGGGACTGGGCGCAACTCGACGAGGTGCGAATCGACGGCAAGGAACCCGTCGTCCGCCTCGACGACCTGCTCGGCGCCTGGCCGGATCTCCGCCTCATCATCGACCCGAAAGCCGACGACGTCGTCACCCCGCTGATCGACGTGCTGCGCCGTACGAACGCGCGCGACCGCGTCTGCATCGGCTCGTTCTCGTCGCGCCGCCTGCGCTGGTTCCGCACCGATGCCCCGGGCTGCACCTCGTGTGGCCCCACCGAGGTGGTGCGGCTGCGCGCGGAGTCCTGGGGTATCCCGGCCGGCCGGCTGGACGCCGACTGCGCCCAGGTGCCGCCGCGTCAGCCGCTCGCCGCCGGCCTGTCGATGCCGGTCGTCGATGCCGCGTTCCTGCGCGCCGCCCACGCGCGCGGCATGGCCGTGCAAGTCTGGACGGTGGACGACGAGGCGGAGATGGAGCGCCTGCTGGACCTCGGCGCGGACGGCATCATGAGTGATCGGGTGACCGCGCTGAAGGGGGTGTTCGAACGGCGAGGCCTCTGGCGCTGATCTCGGCCACAGGGTAAGGGTCCGGCTTGTCCGTCCCGTCTTGAAGACATGCGTCGCGGGACCGGGCTTGCTCCGGCCGATTCGGACACCGTTTGATTCACTACTGCGTGCCGGAGTTCTGGGTGACCTGCGGCGTCAAGGTTCGGCAAGGCCGGGCGCCGTGTCGGTTGGTAGGTCGTCAAGGCGCAGGCTGCCGACTGCGGTCATCTCGAGCACGCGATTGACCATCAGGTCCACGGGGTCTCCGTAGCGATCGAGATGGTCGATCGCCTGGCGCAGGAGCGTCTGCGTCCGCTGCCTGTCAAGGTTGGGGAGGATGATGAGCCCAGGATGGACCTCCTCCCTCGCGATCAGCCTGCGGAAATCGCGAGCGTCCTGCGTGACGAGGACGAAGTCCCCATCGACGCACCGGCGGAGGATCTTGTAGTCAGGTTCGCCGAGCCCTCCGACATCCCGCAAGGCGATGACGACGTGGCCTTCGGCGTTGAGCGTTTCGGCGACGCGAGGGGAACGCACTCGTCGAGGAGCAGGCGCACGTTGTAGCTGGAAGGCGGCGGTCAGCCGGGGGGATGCGCCGCCGACCCCTCCCACGGCTTGCCGGACGGAAGCGTCTCCAGGGGATGGGCCCTCGCGAACATGCTGTCCGCGCGGAACGCCCCGGAGTCGACGTGGGGATAGTCTTCCGCTAGATCCTCCGGCGTCTCGCCGCCGATCAGCCGGCCCCGGATCGCATACACGGAGACCCGCGTGCCGGCAACGACCGGCGTACCACCAAGAATCTTCGGGTCGGACCTGATCCAGCGTTCCTGGGCGGCGCGATAGTCTTCGGCCAAGTAACGGGCATCCGCCTTGGTGACCCCCTTGCAGACCGTCCTGTAGAGCGCCTCGTACGGCACGGGGACGGCAGGAGTCCTGTGGGCGTCGTCGTCCCAGTGCTGCTTGTACTCTGGCAGCTGATGATGGACCGCATGTACCAGTTCGTCCTGAGTCATGCGCCCGTATGACTTCCAGACCTTATGGATCACCCCGAGATCGTCCTCGCTGAGGCGGTCGAGCGATCGGGGCGCCACGCCTTTGCGAATGCCGAGTCCCTGCGCTGTCCGAGCAATGTGCTGGTTCCAGTCGCCGTCCACCTCTCCCTTGCCCCGCGCGAGGCGGGCGGCTTTGGACAACGCCATGCCCTGTCGCATCGCGAAGATGTCGTCCCCGATGATGGGGAGCAGGAACCGACGCATCGCCTCCCGTTCGGCGAGGTACATCAGCTTGAGGAGCTTGAGCCGGCCAATCGGCCGGTTGGCCTTGGCGATCAAGGCGACGGCCATCTGCGCAGCGAGCCGTTCGCGCACTTCCTTGAATCTCCGTGTCTGTCGCCGGCGAGGATACACCGACGGTGCAACGAAGCTCACGCGAGGCAGACTGACGGCGTGGCGGTATGCGGAGGGATGTGCGGCCGATGAAACGACCTGTTGCACGCGTGGCCTGCGGGTGCTCGGGTCTCCGGCGTCTCACCGTCCCGGATATGCTGTGCGGCACCTCGGCGACGGCAGGCCACCATGAGCAGGATTGACCGGGTCACCGTGCAGACCTACCGGTACGCGCTCGACGACTTCGGGCCTTCCATCGCCGTCTACCAGCCGGGCGGCAAACTGAAACTCACGCGCTTCCTGGTCACCATCGATACGGATGATGGGCTCTCGGGCAGCTATGCACCGCACTTTGGCGCCACCCCGCACGCCCAGGCACAGGTCAAGGAGATGGCGCGGAGCCTCATCGGGCTCGACCCGGAACAGCGGGAACGCATCTTCGAACGTCTCAAGCTCAGTCACCGGCACTACGACAAGTCCGGCATCGGCGCCATCGACACCGCCTTGTGGGACCTCGCGGGCAAGAAGTACGGCGTCCCGATCGCCCGACTGCTGGGTGGATTCCGCGAACGGCTCCCGGTCTACGCGAGCACCGTGCCGGGACAGCGCGCACCGGGCGGGCTCGACAGCGTGGGGCGCTATGCCGACTTCGCCGAGTCCTGCCTGGCGGCGGGGATCCCGGCGTTCAAGATCCACGGCTTCTTCGACGGCAACCCGAAGACCGAGATCGCCATCATGTCCGCGGTGCGCGAGCGCGTCGGCCCGGACATGAAGCTCATGACCGATCCCGCGTCTTCCCTGAAGTCGTTCATGGACGCCGTCGAAGTGGGCAGAGCCTGCGACGACATGGGCCTCTTCTGGTACGAGGACCCTTACCGGGACGCTTCATCGAGCGCCGTCGCGCACAAGCGGCTCCGGGGTTTCTTTCGCACGCCCCTGCTGATCGCGGAACACATACGGGGGTTCGAGCAGAAGGCCGACTTCGCGCTCGCGGGCGGCACGGACATCATGCACATCGACCCGGAGCTGGACGGCGGCATCACCGGCACCATGAAGCTCGCGCACTTCTGTGACGCCATCGGCATGGAGGTCCAGTTGCACACGGCCGGACCCATGCACCGACACTGCATGGCCGCGATCACCAATACCCACTTCTACGAACTCGGCCTGGTGGGCCCCGACAATCCCGCCAACGGCATGCAGCCACCGATCTACGCCGACGGGTACGGCGACGAGGTGGGCAACGTGGGGCAGGACGGATGCGTTCCCGTACCCGACGGTCCCGGCCTGGGCGTCCTCTACGACGTGGATCGGATCAACAGCGGGGAAGTCGACAGGGTGGAGGTTCGGGGGCGGTGAGCCCGATGCAGGAGAGCCGGCGAAAGCGACAGGCGCTCCAGGAGGAATGCCTGCGCGCCTACCACGCCGGCGACCCGATCGGAGACGTCGGCATCCTCAAGTTCGCCGCCCAGTCCGAGCCGCTGCCCGGGGCATGGACGCGCGGCTGGACCACCTCCGCAGTTTTGTCGCGATCTTCGAGCTGGACACGCTCCGCGCACTTCCAGAGGGCACGTTCGGCCGCGCTACCCAGGTCGCTTGGACATGAGTGGAGGTGATTGGATTCGATCATGTTTCTCGAACTGTCGGGCCGTGACGCGGAGACGGACTGCGCTGGCCGCGTCCTCGGCGGTTTTTTGGCCCCTGTGTACCGCACAGGCGTGCGCGCACATGCTCACTCCGCCGTAGAACACCGCTACGCCTCCGGTCGCGAGCACGCGCACGCCTGTGGGTACACAGGGACCAAAATCCTCGCCGATCATCGCGGCCCCTGGTGAGAAATGCGGGCTAGGCTGCGAGTTCCTCCCGCTGCCAGCCTTGCTCGTCCTCGCCGAACTGCACGGAGCCGACGTTGATGCTTTCGTACTCCGCTAGTTCTTCCAGCAGCCGACTAATCGCGCTCTTCCTAGGTCCTTCTTCTTCAGTCCGCCGCGCTGCTCGGCCCAGTCGTCGCCGAGCGTGGCCGCGGCGGCGCCGAGGATCAGCGCCTTGCTCATGCGGTTCCAGACGAGGTCCGCGTCGAACGGCTGCGCGCCGATGGCGGCGAGTTCGGCCGGGAAGTCCACGTCGAGGTTCCGGACCGCCTCCTCGTGCGCGCCGGACACGTCGAGGTCGTCGGCCAGGTGCGGCACCGTCAGCGCGGCGACCGC